>NZ_JBSAXD010000007.1:0-294566 GCF_053427715.1 Burkholderia sp. MR1-5-21 | reverse complement strand
CGATCGCTGCAAAGACTTCGGGATCGACGTTCGCGATGGTGCTTTGGGCTCTGTCAAACATACGGTTTCCGTTAAGTGTGTACAGGTTGACCGGGGTGGCCGAGTACATTGCGCTGCTGGCGGCACCAGCTCGACGTGGCGGAGGAATCCGTATGACGCGAGGCAGGGACAGCCACCGGCGACGCACGCGACGGCGCACAACGGCTGCCCAGGCGAACGGCAAAAACGGCGCCCTGCGCTTCACGGTGGGATGCTCCACCTTGAACCCGAGGGTTCTATCGCCAGTCACGCAGGGGTGATGAGCGCGTTAGTTTATTGGATGCGTCATGAATAGGCAACCGCGCAGCCACGGCCGAAACAATTGGGGACGGGGTCGTTGCGCCCGCGCCGATTACGTTCTGCCGCCTTGCCGCGATGCGGCAATGTCAGTACGCTTGCAGGTTCCCCACCCGCTACTTTTCCGACCAGGAGCAGCAATGATCGTGTTCGTCACAGGCGCGTCCGCCGGCTTCGGCGCCGCCATCGCCCGTGCCTTCGTCAAGGGCGGCCATCGCGTGGTCGCGACCGCGCGCCGCAAGGATCGTCTCGACGCACTCGCCGCCGAACTCGGCGACGCGCTGCTGCCGCTCGAGCTCGACGTGCGTGACCGCGCCGCCGTCGAAGCCGTGGAGGCAACGCTTCCCGCCGAGTTCGCCGCGCTCGACGTGCTCGTCAACAATGCCGGCCTCGCGCTCGGCGTCGAGCCGGCGCACAAAGCCAGCCTCGACGAGTGGCAGACGATGATCGACACGAACTGCTCCGGCCTCGTGACGGTCACGCATGCGCTGCTGCCCGGCATGATCGCCCGCGGGAGCGGCCACATCTTCAACCTCGGCTCGGTCGCGGCAACCTACCCTTATCCGGGCGGCAACGTATACGGCGCCACCAAGGCTTTCGTCAGACAATTCAGTCTGAACCTGCGCGCCGACCTGATCGGCACGCCGGTGCGCGTCACCGACATCGAGCCGGGCCTCTGCGGCGGCACCGAATTCTCGAACGTCCGCTACCGCGGCGACGACGCGAAAGCGGCCAATGTGTACGCGAACGTCCAGCCGCTCACGGCCGACGACATCGCCGACACGATCTACTGGATTGCGACCCGCCCGGCGCACGTCAACATCAACACGATCGAGATGATGCCGGTCGCCCAGGCGCCCGCCGGACTCACGATCCACCGCGGCTGACGGCCCGCGAGCCGGCCGCCGGCCGGTTCGTACCCTCTATATTCCGTTACGAATCGGTAACAAATCGGGGTATCCGCTTCCGGTAGAATGCGCGCCATGACTCAGCCTACCCGCCCTCCGGAAGCGCCTTCCGGCTTTACCTGGCCGGTTCGCGTTTATTACGAGGATACCGACGCAGGCGGCATCGTCTTCTATGCCAACTACCTGAAGTTCTTCGAGCGCGCCCGCACCGAATGGCTGCGCGCCTGCGGCATCGACCAGCAGCGGCTCGCCGACGAGACCGGCGCGATCTTCATCGTCCGCAGCACCGCGCTCGACTATCGCGCGCCGGCGCGGCTCGACGATACGCTGGCGATCACGAGCCGGCCCGGACGAATCGGCCGCGCGTCGGTGGAATTCGCGCAGGAGGCGTGGCGCGGCGATACGCTGCTCGTCGCCGGACACATCCGCATCGGCTGTGTCGAGCGCACCGGCATCCGGCCCGCGGCGATCCCGCCGGCCGTGCTCGATGCGCTGCAGCGCGGCCCCGTCATCGACACCGGGCAGACTATGTTGTCAACGAGGCTCGCGTGAGCCCCGTTTAGACAAAGCCGATGAACTCGCCTTGTTGAATCGATACTAAGCAGGGTTCGGCGTCAGGTGCGGCATCCCGGCCTGCCAGCCGCCGCGCCGCACTCGCGCCGGGCGCCCCCTGGCCGGCCACCCCTGACCGGGCGTCCCTAGCCGGGCGCCCTTGGCCAGGTACCTTAGCCAGGCGCCCCCCGAAGGGACGTTACTCAAACCTATATGAATACTTCTCAAGACCTGTCGATCATTTCCCTCGTCCTCAATGCGAGCGTCCTGGCCCAGGCCGTGATGGGGCTGCTGCTGTTGCTGTCGCTGATGTCGTGGACCTTCATCTTCCGCAAGTGGTTCGCGATCCGCCGCGCACGCGCGCAGACCGAGCGCTTCGAACGGGATTTCTGGTCAGGTGGCGACCTGCAGGCCTTGTACCAGAGCGCGGCAAACAACCGTCACACGATCGGCGCGCTCGAGCGGATCTTCGAATCGGGGATGCGCGAGTTCCTGAAGGCGAAGGAAAAGCGCATCAGCGACCCGGGCCTCGTCCTCGACGGCGCACGGCGTGCGATGCGCGCGTCGTTCCAGCGCGAGATGGACGTGCTCGAAGCGAACCTCGCGTTCCTCGCGTCGGTCGGCTCGGTCAGCCCGTACATCGGTCTGTTCGGCACCGTCTGGGGGATCATGAACTCGTTCCGCGGCCTCGCGAACGTGCAGCAGGCGACGCTCGCGAACGTCGCACCGGGCATCGCCGAAGCGCTCGTCGCGACCGCGATCGGCCTGTTCGCCGCGATTCCGGCCGTCGTTGCGTACAACCGCTACGCGCACGACATCGACCGCCTCGCGATCCGCTTCGAGACCTTCATCGAAGAGTTCTCGAACATCCTGCAGCGTCAGGCCCAGTAAGGAGCGCGCCATGGCCGGAACTCCCATCCGATCAAGCATGCGCGGCGGCCGCTCGCGCCGTGCGATGGCCGACATCAATGTCGTGCCGTACATCGACGTGATGCTGGTGCTGCTCGTGATCTTCATGGTCACCGCACCGCTCGTCGCACCGTCGATCATCAACCTGCCGACGGTCGGCAACGCCGCGCCGCAGGAGCAGACGCCGCCCGTCGTGGTCAACATCAAGGCCGACCGCACGATGAGCGTCAAGTACAAGGGCGACTCGGGCGCGACGCAGGAAGACACGATGACGAAGGCCGAGCTCGACAGCTTCATCGCTGCCCGTCAGGCCGATCACCCTGACCAGCCGGTCGTGATCGCAGCCGACAAGACCGTGCAGTACGATGCGGTGATGACCGTGATGTCGGATCTGAAGGCGCGCGGCGTCAAGCGCGTCGGTCTCCTCGTCAAATCGCAATGAAACGGCAATCCCCGCGCAGCGCCGCCTATCCGCCTCAGCCTCCTCGCGAACGCGGCACGTGGCGCGCGTTCGCGCTCGCCGCGCTGATGCACGTGCTGCTCGCGCTGTTCCTCTATCACGGCGTGCAATGGCAGAACAGCACGCCGGCGGGCGCCGAAGCCGAGCTGTGGACGGCGGTGCCCGATATGGCCACGCCGCAGCCGATCGCGCCGCCGCCCGCGAAGGTCGCGCCGCCCCCTCCCCCGGTCAAGAACGAGGAAGCGGACATCGCGCTGCAGCAGAAGAAGCGCCAGCAGGAAGCCGCCGCGCGCGAAGCGCTGCTTGAGCAGCAGCGCCGCGCGCAGCAGTTGAAGGCGCAACAGGAAGATCAGGCCAGACGCGCGCAGCTCGCGGCCCAGCAGGCGGCCGCGCTCGCTGCGCAGAAGGCCGCCGAGCTCGAAAAGCAGAAGCAGGCCGACAAGCTCAAGCAGAAGCAGCTCGCCGAGCAGCAGCAAAAACTCGAACAGCAGAAGCTCGAGCAACAGAAGCAGGCGAAGCTCGAAGCGCAGCAGCAGGCCGCGAAGGCGAAAGCCGAGGCCGCAGCCAAGGCGAAGGCCGAAGCATCGGCCCGCGCGAAGGCGGATGCCGCGACGAAGGCGAAGCTCGACCAGGAACGGCGCACGCGCCTCGCGCAGATGCAGGGCCTCGCGGGCGGCGGTGAAGGCGGCGGCGAAGGCCTCGCGAAGAGCGGCACGGGCACCGGCTCGGGCGGCAATGCGGCCTCTCCGGGCTACCCGGACAAGGTGCGGCGCCGTGTGAAGCCGAACATCGTCTGGGGCGGCGAGCGCGCGGGCCTGACGACCGTCGTCGCGATCCGCTGCACGCCGTCGGGCGATGTATTGAGCGTATCGATCCGCCGTTCGAGCGGAAATTCGGGGTGGGATCAGGCCGTGGTCAGTGCGATCCAGGCATCGGTCCCGTTACCGCCCGATTCTAACGGTCGTACCCCTCCGGACATTACGATTACCTTCAAGGCGGCGGAGTGAGCGGAAATGCGCATACACTCCGGGCGTCGCTGTAAGACGGGAACGAATCGGGTATTTTTACTGTCTCTGCGGTTGCGCAGCGATACTAGTCATACGGGAAGCAAGAAGCATGAGTTTGATGACGAAGCTAGGTTTCAGGGCACTCGTGGCCTCGTGTCTGATTGCGGCGGGCAGCGCCGCTAACGCGCAGGTCGACGTGCTGATCACCGGCGTCGGTTCGACCCAGTTCCCCATCGCCACCGCGAATTTCGCGAACGAGGCGGGCCTGCCCCAGCAGGTCACGTCGATCGTCCGCGCCGACCTCGCCCGCAGCGGCAAATTCACCAACATCGACGCCGGCAGCACGCCGGTGCCCGAGACGGCCTCGGTCGACCTCGGTGCGTGGAAGGCCAAGGGCGCGAACGCGTTCGTCGCGGGCAGCGTGAACCGCGACGCGAACGGCCAGTACAAGGTCAACTTCATCCTGTACGACACCGTGAAGCAGCAGAGCCTCGGCGGCCTGTCGCTGACCGCGAACGACGGCACGCTGCGCACGGCCGGCCACAAGATTGCCGACTACATCTACCAGAAGCTGCTCGGCACGCGCGGCGTGTTCGCGACGCGGCTGTCGTACGTGATCAAGACGGGCAACCGCTACCAGTTGCAGATTTCCGATTCGGACGGCCAGAACGCGCGCATCGCGCTGTCGAGCACCGAACCGATCATCTCGCCGGCGTGGTCGCCGAGCGGCACGAAGGTCGCGTACGTGTCGTTCGAGCGCAAGAAGCCGATCGTCTATATCCACGACCTGCCGACGGGCCGCCGCTACATGGTCTCCGACCAGAAAGGCAACAACAGCGCGCCGGCGTGGTCGCCGGACAGCCAGACGCTCGCGGTTGCGCTGTCGCTGACGGGCAACACGCAGATCTTCGCGGTCAACGCGAACGGCGGCGGCCTGCACCGGCTGACGCAGAGCAGCTCGATCGACACCGAGCCGTTCTACTCGCCGGACGGCCGCTGGATCTACTTCACGAGCGACCGCGGCGGCGCGCCGCAGATCTACCGGATGCCCGCGCAGGGCGAGAGCGCCGGCGCGGCGCAGCGCGTGACGTTCACCGGCAGCTACAACACGAGCCCGCGCGTGAGCCCGGACGGCAAGCAGCTCGCTTACATCTCCCGCACGGGCGGGGGCTTCAAGCTGTACGTTCAGGATCTGCAATCGGGCGCGGCGAACGCGATCACGAATACCAATCATGACGAGTCGCCGAGCTTTGCGGCGAACGGCCAGTACGTGCTGTACGCCACGCAGTCGGGTGGCCGCAACGTGCTGGCTGCCGTTCCTTCCGACGGCAGTGCGCCGCCGCAGATTCTGTCCGTCCAGGGCGGCTCCGTACGCGAGCCGTCGTGGGGACCCTTCATGCAATGACCACAAGGAGAGTAACCATGATGTCGAAAAAAGTTCGTCTGGCCCTGGCCGTGATGATGGTCGGCGCGCTGGCAGCATGTAAGTCGGGCGTGAAGCTCGACGACAAGGCCAACGCCGGTGCGATGAGCACGCAGCCGAACCCGGAAAACGTCGCGCAAGTGAACGTCGATCCGCTGAACGATCCGAACGGCCCGCTCGCGAAGCGCAGCATCTACTTCGATTTCGACAGCTATTCGGTGAAGGACGAGTACCAGCCGCTGATGCAGCAGCACTCGCAGTACCTGAAGAGCCATCCGCAACGCCACGTGCTGATCCAGGGCAACACCGACGAACGCGGCACGAGCGAGTACAACCTCGCGCTGGGCCAGAAGCGTGCTGAAGCCGTGCGCCGCGCGATGTCGCTGCTCGGCGTGCCGGATTCGCAAATGGAAGCCGTGAGCCTCGGCAAGGAAAAGCCGCAGGCGACGGGTCACGACGAAGCTTCGTGGGCGCAGAACCGCCGCTCGGATCTTGTCTACCAACAGTAAGTAACGGAAGAATCGCTGTATGACGCACCGTGAAACCTGGCTGCGCGTGGCCGCAGCCCTCTGCGTCGTCGGCGCGGCGTGGTCGGCCGTGCCGGCGCACGCTGGCGTGTTCGACGACAACGAAGCGCGTCGTGCCGTGCTCGACCTGCGCAGCAAGAGCGACAACCTGGCGAGCCAGTTGTCGGCTGCGCAGCGCACGATCCTCGATCAATCCGCCCGCCTCGACCAGCTGAACCAGCAGGTCGCGACGCTGCGCGGCGATAACGAGGACCTGACGAACCGGCTCACGACGCTCGAACGCCAGCAGAAGGAGTACTACACCGACCTCGACACGCGGCTCAAGAAGTTCGAGCCGCAGCAAAAGACGGTGGACGGTGTCGAAGGCACCGTGCAGCCGGGCGAAACGGACGCGTTCAACGCAGCGCAGCAGCAATTCCGCGACGGCAACTTCAAGGCTGCCGCCGCGTCGTTCCGCAGCTTCATCGCGAAGTATCCGCAGAGCCCCTATCAGCCGACCGCGCAGTACTGGCTCGGCAACGCGCAGTACGCGCTGCGCGACTACCGGGGTTCGACGGCGACCTGGCAGGGCATCGTGAGCAAGTATCCGCAGCATCCGCGTGCCGCCGACGCAATGCTCGCGATCGGCACGAACCAGCTCGAGCAAGGCCAGAAGGCGGCGGCGAAGAAGACCTTCGAACAGGTCGTTTCGCAGTATGCGGGGTCGAGCGCAGCGCAGACGGCACAAGGCAAGCTGCAGACGATCAAGTAATCGTGCAGCAGGTTGTTGACAGGCCTGCGATTCACAGCTATAGTCTTGCCTCTTCGGGTCGTTAGCTCAGTTGGTAGAGCAGCGGACTTTTAATCCGTTGGTCGCGTGTTCGAGTCACGCACGGCCTACCAGATGGTCGAAAAAGGGTTTCCGGGCAACCGGAAACCCTTTTTCTTTTCCCCCGCGCGTCCACGGGCCATCCGTGGTTCGCAGCAGCATGACGGAGCGGGGTCGATCGCTCCACGCCCCCTCCCCTCATCTTCGCTCTTCGCTCTTCGCTCTTCGCTCTTCGCTCTTCGCTCTTCGCTCTTCGCTCTTCGCTCTTCGCTCTTCGCTCTTCGCTCTTCGCTCTTCGCTCTTCGCTTAGGATACCGACGCAATGGCAACGGGCACGGACAACGGCAACATGTCCGTCATGGCGCAGCGGATTGAAGAAAAAATGGCGAGCCGACGGCTGACGTGCGCGACGCATGTGGACAACCGCCGCGCATCACGACGGAGGCAGGCAAGGATCGCGCCTCGCCTGCCCGTGCGTCACTCCTGCGCCGATTGTGTGGAATCCGTATCGGCGAACCGCGGCTTCGCGCCCTGCATATCGCGCGTGTTCTTCTGCACGGTGACCGCGCCGAACAGTGCGAGCACGAACGACATCGCGTAGAAGCCCTTTTCGCTGAGCTGCAGCGTCGCGTTGAACAGGCCGACGACCAGCAGCGCAATTGCGAGCAACAGCGCGATCCAGCTCAGCCCGTAGTAGATGCCCGTCACCGGAATGCCTTCGGCGCGATCGCGCACGCTCTTTTGCAACGAGATCGCCGCATACAGGCCGAATACCAGCACCGTGAAGTAGTAGCCCTTCTCGTTCAGCTGCATGGTCGCGTTCCAGAGCCCGATGAGAAACGCCGCGAAGCCGGCGAGCAGCGCAGCCCACGATGCGGCGACGAACGCAAACGACGGTTGCTGGATGGTGGTCTGGTTCATTGCATTGCCCTCTCTCTTGTTGTTCGGAATTGTTGTCAGGAACACGTTTCGCGCATGTTAGCAGTTTTGTCGCATGAACTGAGGCGGTGTCCCGACGCCATGACGCGACGCAGCATGCGCGCACGGCGATCGCCATGCGGCGCCGTTGTCCCGAAGCGAATCGCAGCATCGCCCGACCCGCTGCCGCGAAAGTCCTGGACGAACGGCCACGCTTTCATATGATGAAGAATCACCGGCACACCGCCGGTTTCGCGCAGACGTTCTCGTGAACGGCCTGCTCACGGGTCACTGTCGCGCTGGCGACGCTTCGCACGACGCTGCGCCGATGCCGCCCCATCCAACGGAGGCCATGCGATGCACCACATGCTACGCGTCGCGCCGGACTGGTCCACGCAGATCGCACGCATCCGCAACGACATCAGCGAGGACACGAACCTGATCCGGTTCGACAACACGTTCTACCGCGTCTGCCGAGCCGGCGGATCCTTCGCCATCATGCTGATGCCGCAAAGCGGCGCCGGTGGCGGTCTGACGCTGACGATGCGCATGAAGGACGTCTACGTCGAGACGATCGGCGGACAACCGATCACGCAATACGCGGCAACCCTCGACAAGGCAGCGCCCAACGCGTTCGCGCTCGACGAAGCGATCTACAAGCTCGCGCCGCGTGCGAGCGCGCGCCTGAGCACGGACGAACGCTTTGCCGCGCAATCGATCATCGTGTTTTGCGTGGCCGAATCGCTGCGCTTCAGCCATGTCGCAACCGCGGTCGGACAGGCGATCCTGGCCTCGCACGGGCAACTGCGCGGCGCATCCGGGCGGCTCGGGCTCGACACGTGGATGCCGCTCGTGAAGAACTGGGGAAATGCGAGCGAAGCGATCTTCGGCGTGATGTCGGATCGCGCACGTGCGATCGCGCTCCAGCCGCGCGCGATGCTGTCCGAGGACGATCGCCGCTTCAGCGAGCAAGTGAATACCGCCAGCCTGCCCGGCAGGCTGCCGGAGTTCGCGCGGAGCGTCACGCTGCTGAAACGCCCATGACACGTGCGACGGCCGCCGGTCGCGTGACTCACGCCTGGCCGCGCCGAGGCAGTCGAGAAAGTGATCGACGATCTCGTCCGTCGATGCGCGGTCGTGCCGTGCGACGCCCTCACGCTCCTCTCACGCTCCTCTCACGCTCCTCTCACGCTCCCCTCACGCTCCCCTCACGCCCCCCGATGCGCGCGCCGCCACCTGCCCGGCGTCATGCCGACCACGTCGCGAAATGCCTTGCCGAATGCCGCTTCGGACTGGTAGCCGACCGCCTGCCCGATGTCGGCCTGCCCGCGTCGCGTGTCCTTCAGCAGCGTGCAGGCATGCATCATCCGGATCTGCGTGACGAACGCGCCAACGCTCATCCCTGCCTTCTCGCGGAAATGCCGCGCATAGGTCGCGCGCGACATCGCTGCCACGTCGCCGAGCGACGCAACCGTCCACGGCTGCGCGGGCGCCTGCAGGACCGCCTGGACCGAAGGCCCGAGCCGCGCGTCGGCGGCCAGCGCGAGCCAGCCGGGCGGCACCTGGGCGTCGCGGCCATACGCGCGCAGCGCATATGCGAGCAGCGCCTGCCCGAGCGCGTTCACGATCGCGCCGGCGCCCGGCTGCACGTTCGATGCCTCCGCGCGCAACACGTCCGTCAGCATCTGCAGCGGTGCCAGCCCCGACGACTCGCGCAGCCCGACGTGCAGCACGCCCGGCAGCGCGCGCATCAGCAGCTCGCCAGAGCCACGCCCGTACACGAAGCGTCCGCAGAGCAGGTCCACGCTCGCGCGGTCGGGCGTGTCAGTATTGCTCTTGATCGGCAGCACCGCGCCGGCTGTCGCGGGCCGTTCGCGCATCGGTACGGCCGACGCACCCGATGTGCCCGCCGCATCGCCGGTTTCATGCGCGTCGCCTGTCGGCAGCAGCACGAAATCGCCCTCCGACAGATGCAGCGTCCGCCCGCTCGCGGTGCGCAACCGGCATTGCCCGGCCAGCAACAGGTGAAATGCCGCTTCGCCGTGCGGCAGCGCGTCGTGCGCGATCGCGAACGGGCCGTCGAGCAGGCAGCGCACGTCCAGTTTGACTTGGCTATGGCCCAGCAGAAGCAGTTGGCTCAGTGCATCCATGAGACGATTGCGCTAAAAATTGACGCACCAGTGTATCGAAACCATCAGCGCCGGCGTTCAGAATAACCGTGCATCAACCGAGACCGCGGCACCCGCCGCCGTCACCCAACCCTGGAAAGGACGAGCCATGCTGAACTGGAACGAATATCGCACGGAACTCTCGACGCGCATCGGCGAAATCGCGAAGCTGTCGCCCGACACGCTGGCCGGCTACAAGGCGCTGTCGGGTGCCGGCGCCAAGACCGGCCATCTCGACGCGAAGACGCGCGAGCTGATCGCGCTTGCGGTGGCCGTCACGACACGTTGCGACGGCTGTATCGCCGTGCACACGGCCGAGGCTGCAAAGCACGGCGCGACGAAGGAGGAAGTGGCGGAAGCGCTCGGCGTGGCGGTCGCGCTGAACGCGGGCGCGGCGCTCGTCTATTCGGCGCGCGTGATGGACGCGATGGGCGACTGAGCGCACGCGACTGCCGCCCTTGGCGCCCCGGCCCGTCTGGGGTGCCCGGCTTCTGGCTTCTGGCTTCTGGCTTCTGGCTTCTGGCTTCGGGCTTCGGGCTTCGGGCTTCGGGCTTCGGGCTTCGGGCTTCGGGCTTCGGGCTTCGGGCTTCGGGCTTCGGGCTTCGGGCTTCGGGCTTCAGGCTTCAGGCTTCAGGCTTCAGGCTCCGGGCTTCAGGCTCCGGGCCCCGGGCTCCGGGCTCAGGGCCTCGAGCCTTCCCGGCACCCGCACCGCTTTCATCAGACCGAACCAAAGTACATCCCCCCGCGCTCCCCGCACGCGTGCCGGCCGAAGTCGGCTACCATGCGCGAACGTCCCATCGCGAAGGAGCGTCCCATGTGCCGCTGGCTCGCCTATACCGGCAACCCGATCCATCTCGAGACCGTCCTGTTCCGCGCGAAGCATTCGCTGATCGACCAGAGCCTGCATTCGGAACTGGGCGCGACGACCACCAACGGCGACGGCTTCGGCATCGGCTGGTACGGCCCCCCCGACGAGCTCCCGTTCCGCTACCTGTCGGTGCACCCCGCATGGAACGATCGCAACCTGCGCGAAGCCGCGCGCGCGATCCGTTCGCGGATGTTCATCGCGCATATTCGCGCGGCCACCGACACCCCAGTGCAGGAAACCAACTGCCACCCGTTCCGTCATGGCCGCTGGCTGTTCGCGCACAACGGGCTGATCCGCGACTTCCACAAGCTGCGCCGCGACCTGACGATGAAGGTCGATCCCGCGCTGTTCCCGACGATCGAGGGGTCGACGGATTCGGAGCTGATGTTCCGCCTTGCGCTGACGTTCGGCCTCGAGCAGTCGCCGCTGCCGGCGCTCGAGCGGATGGCCGGCGTCGTCGAGGACATCGCCGCGCACCATCGTGTCGCGACGCCGCTCAACATGACCGTGTGCGCGACCGACGGCGAACGGATCATCGCGGTGCGCTACTCGAGCGAACGGAAATCACGCACGCTGTTCCACAGCACGTCGTTCAAGCACCTTCACGAGCTGTATCCGCACAATCCGCGCATCGCGGAAGCAGGCGACGACGCATTCATGGTGCTGTCCGAGCCGCTCGTCAACCTGCGCGACGCGTGGGAAGAAGTGCCGGAAAGCACGGCGATCATCGCGCACGGCGCGGATCTCAAGCAGGTACCGTTTGCGCCGGTGCGGCACAGCTAGGAACGGATGACGGAACGCGCATGCGCGGCCACGAGCGCGGTCACGCGCGACGCGCATGACGACGCGAACGGCGCACGTGCTCGCAACCTGCGCAACGCGGCGAACGACCGGCGCCGCCGGGATGTCACGCGCGGCGCTCGAGCCGCATCCGGATCGACTCGAGCCCGGCCGGCAAGCGGCGCGACGGATTGCGTGAACGCACAAGTGCGACGAAACCGAGCCGTTCGTACAGCGCCTTCGCGCGACCATTGCTCACCAGTACGTCGAGCACGACGTCCCGGCTGCCGTCTGACGGCAGCAGCCCGACACGCATCGCATCGTCGAGCAGCGCGCTGAAGATCCCGCGGCCGCGATGCCCGCCGGCGGTCGCACAATGCGCGACCAGGATCTGCGCGCGTTTCGGCGCGGGCAGCTCGGTTTCGAGAACGAGACCGCGCAGCAGCCTGCCAAGCGTGCCGCGCACGCCGAAGTAGCGCAGCAGCGCCCACACCACGTGTACGTCGTCGAGCATCGTCCGGCTGCCGTCCTGTACCGCCATCACGGCGAGCACGGTACCGTCTTCGGCGACGCCGACGCGATGGCGCCGCCACGAGAAGCGGCCATGGCGCGACCGGAACGCATCGGTCAGGAATGCGATGCAGCGCGTCTCGGGCTCGCCGAGAAAGTAACCGAACTCGCCGACGCCGGATGCGAATACGAGCGGCGCACACGCGGCCGCGTCATCCGGCCCGGCCGCGCGGAACCGCACGCGCGGCTCGCCGTGCGGCGAACCCGCGTGACGCGCGAGCGCGTGTGCGGCTGTCAAGGCAGTCACGGTCTCATCGCCTGGCGCGCGAGCCGCGACAGCGCGGCAATCGTGCGGCTGATCTGTTCGGGTTCATGCGTCGAGCAGATGAAGAAGCGCAGGCGCGCCGCCTTTTCCTCGACGGCCGGATAGAAAATCGGCTGCACGTTGATACCCTCGTCGAACAGCGCGTTCGCCCACTGCGCCGCCTTCAGCGAACTGCCGGTGATGACCGGCACCACTGCATAGCCCGCGCTCGTGCCCGTATTCAACCCGGCCGCGCGCGCTTCCGTCAGGAACTGCCGGCCCCGCGCCTGCAACTGCGCGACCCGCTCGGGCTCGGCGAGCAGGCACTCGAGCGCCGCGAGCGACGCCTCGGCGAGCGTCGGCGCGAGTCCGACGCTGTACAGGAAGCCGGGTGCCAGGTGGCGCAGCATGTCGACGAGCGGCTGGCAACCGGCGATGAACCCGCCGCATCCGGCGAGCGTCTTGCTCATCGTGCCCATCCACAGGTCGACGTCGCCGGACGCGACGCCCGCGTGTTCGCGAATGCCCTTGCCGGTCGCGCCGAGCACACCGACCGAGTGCGCTTCGTCGACCATCAGGAACGCGCCGTGACGCTCCTTCACGTCGACGAAGCGCTGCAGGTCCGGAAAATCGCCGTCCATGCTGTACAGGCCTTCGATCGCGATCAGCACGTTCCGGTAGTCGCGGCGCACCCGCGTCAGCAGGTCGTCGAGCGCCTGCCAGTCGTTGTGCGCGAAGCTCAGGCGCTTCGCTCCGCTCAGCTGTGCACCCTGCACGATGCTGTTGTGCGCGAGCGCGTCGTGGATGATCACGTCGCCCTGCCCGAACAGCGCGCCGATCACAGTCACGTTGGTCGCATGGCCGCTCACGAACGCGACGCAGTCATCGGTCTCGTAGAACGACGCGAGCGCGCGCTCGAGCGCGCGCTGCACGGGCCGCTCGCCGGCGACCATCCGGCTCGCCGATGCGGACGTGCCGTAGCGGTCGATCGCGTCCTTCGCGCGCGCCGACACGACCGGATCGCCGGCGAGGCCGAGATAGTTGTAGTTCGCGAAGTTCACGTATTCGCGTCCGGCGATGCGGGTCGTCGCGCCGGCAATGCCGTCATGCACGCGAAAGAACGGCGAATCCACGCGCAGTTTCTCGCCCATCTCGCGCATGATCCTGACCTGCTGATAGAGCGGCATCGCCTCGAACCGGCTGCGCGCGGACATCCGTTCCGGCGCGACGGCCGGTGCCGCAGCGGCGCCGTCGACCACGCGGTCCAGCTGCCGCTTCAGGGCCTTCGCGGCCAGTTGCTGCCGAAGATGCTCTCCCAATCCCATCGCTTGTTACGCCCCTATCTCAAATATCAGCCATGTTATGCCGCGAATCCGGCCTGCTCCCCGCCGTCAGACTACGACGTCGGGAACTCGGCCCACTCCCAGGCACCGGTGTCGGCCAGCAGTGCGTCGATCAGCCGGAAGTTCATCTCGTGGCTCGGCCGCCATGCGGTGACCCGCGCGAGCAGCGGCGCGCCGGCGAGCGCGAGGTCGCCGACGAGATCGAGGACGCGGTGCCGGACGAACTCGTCGGGCAGCCGCATCCCGCCCAGCACGCGGCTGCCGACGATCGACGCGGTACACGACGGTCGCGCGCCGCGCAGGATCGGCACGCCGCGCAAGTAACCGGCGACGATCGCGGGCACCGCCCACTTCACGCGCCCGTATGAACGCGACGGTGCGATTTCGGCCGCGAATGCAGCCGGCGTCAGCGCGCCGTCCCAATGCATGTCGCCGAAGCCGCGCAGGTCGTTGCGCACGCTCAGCTCGTAGCGCGGCGCGGGCTCGATCCGCATCTCGCGCCGTTCGCCGCCGGCGCCGTCCGCGACGACGACAGGCCGCAGCACGCGGATGAAGCGCTTCGGCGCGGCCAGTGCGACGCGCCCGCACGCGCGGATCGCATCGACCCATGGCGCGGCGCTGCCGTCGAGAATCGGCACCTCTTCCGCGTCGAGCTCGACGATCGCGTGATCGATCTCGCACGCGAGCAGCGATGCAAGCAGGTGCTCGACGGTCCGCACGCCGACGCCGTCGGCATTGCGCAGCATCGTGCAGAGCGGCTGCGCGCGGCGCAAAGCGGGATCGACGGCGAGCGTCGCGAGCGTGTGGCCGTTCGCGACGCGGCGGAAGACGACCCCCGTCACGCCATCCTCGGGACGCGCCGGCAGGATCCGCACGCCGACCCGTCGGCCGGTGTGCAGCCCGTGCCCGGCGATCGTCAGCTCACGTGCGAGCGTGCCCTGGCTGCCGGTCCAGCCGGCCGGTGCGGTCACTGGACGGTCTCCGGCGCGGTCGGCGTTGCGCCGGCCGCCGACGGTGCCGCTGCCGCTGCCGATGCTGGTGCCGATGCCAAGCCCGCTGCCGATGCCAATGCCGGTGCCGGTGCCGATGCCAATGCCGGTGCCGACATGTGCGCAACGTCGAGCAACGCGTGCGCGTCGCCGTCGAGCGCATGCTTGCCGGCGAGCGCCTTGACCACTTCGGCTGCTTCGGCCGCCGCGTTCTCCGACGGCTCGCCGCCATCGACCGACGCCGAGATCGAATCGACGATCCGGCCGGCCAGCGTCGTGACGGTCGCCCCTTCGGCAATCGCCATCACCGACAGCTTCACGTCGAACGCCTCCTCGACCGCGAGGCCGAGCTCCATCCCCATCAGCGAATCCATTCCCATGTCGAGCACCGACTTGTCGAGCGCGATGCGATCCGGCGTCATGTGCAGGATGCGGGCGATCTGTCCTTGCAGCGTCTCCGCGACGAGCGCGACCGCGTCGACGCGCGCGAGTGCGAGCACTTCCTCGCGAAGCTGGCCGCCGCCGTCGCGCGTGTCGCCGCCGCCTGCATGCGATTGCAGCAGCGCATAGCGCCGCGCCTTCGCGGCGGGCATCCCGCGCGCGACCGCATGCCACTCGAGGCGCACCACCGCTTCGCCCGCCGCACCTGACACTAGCGCGCGCTCGAGTGCATCCATCGCCTCGTCGGACGTGATCGATGCGCCGCCGATGCGCGCCTGCAACGCTTCGCGCGTCTCCGCGTTGCGCGCGAGGAAACCGACGTCCTCGAGCGGCCCCCATGCCATGAACGTGCCGGGCAGGCCCGCCGCGCGCCGGTGTTCGACGAGCGCCTCGAGGAAACTGTTGGCCGCGACGTAGTTCGACTGGCCCGGGTTGCCGAGATAGGTCGTCGCCGACGAATAGACGACGAACCAGTCGAGTGGCAGCGTGCGCGTCGCGCGATGCAGGTTCCACGCGCCGGCCACCTTCGGCGCGAGCACCGCCGCGAAGCGGGCATCGTCGAGATTGCGCACGAGACCGTCGTCGATCGACATCGCCGAGTGCAGCACGCCCTTCACCGGCATGCCACGCGCGGCGATCGCCGCGATCATCGCGTCGACCGCGGCCGCATCCGTCACGTCGCATGCAACCACGTTGACCGTCACGCCGAGCGTGTCGCGCCAGCGTGTGACCTCGTCGAGGGCCGCTGCAGCAAGCGTGCCGGAACGGCTCGCGAGCGTCAGGTGACGCGCGCCGCGCTCGACCATCCGGCGCGCGCTCGCGAAACCGAGCCCGCCTGTGCCGCCGACCACCAGATAGGTGCCGCGCGGATCGAGCGCCAGCGGTCCCGGCGCGGCGACGCCGCGCTTCGGCGCCGGCGTGCCGGACGGATAGGTGACGAGCACCTTGCCGATCTGGCGCGCCTGCTGCATGTAGCGGAACGCGTCCTCCGCCCGCTCGGCCGGGAACGCGCGGTACGGCAGCGGATGCAGCACGCCGGTCGCGAACAGCTCCATCACCTCGCCGAACAGGCGTGCGGTCAGCTCCGGCAGCGCACCCATCAGCTGGTCGGCATCGATGCCGAAATAGCTGATGTTGTTGCGGAACGGCCGCAGACCGATCGGGCTGTTCTCGTAGAAATCGCGCTTGCCGAGTTCGAGGAAGCGGCCGAACGGCCGCAGCGTGTCGATGCTGCGCACCATCGCCTCGCCCGCGAGCGAATTGAGCACGACGTCGATGCCCGCGCCGCCCGTCATCACGCGGATCTCGTCCGCGAACGCCAGGCTGCGCGAATCCAGCACATGTTCGGCGCCGAGCAGGCGCACGAACTCGCGCTTCTCGTCGCTGCCGGCCGTCGCGAACACCTCGGCGCCGAGATGGCGCGCGAGCTGGATCGCCGCGATCCCGACGCCGCCCGCGCCGCCGTGCACGAGCACCCGCTCGCCGCGGCGAAGCCGTGCAAGCTCGACGAGCGCGTAGTAGACGGTGAAGAACGTGGTCGGCACCGTCGCGGCTTCCTCGAATGACAGCCGTTCCGGCTTGTGCGCAATCGCCGCCGCGCGGGTCGTCACGCGCGTCGCGAACGATGCCGGCGCGAACCCGAGCACGGCGTCGCCAGGCGCGAAGCCAGTCACGTCGGCGCCGACGCGCACGACACGGCCGGACAGCTCCATGCCGATCGTCGCACCCGCGAAGCCGGTTTCGACGGCCTCGTCGGACAGCAGGCCCATCGCGTACATGATGTCGCGGAAGTTCAGGCCGGTCGCCGCGGGTTCGATTTCGATCTCGTCGGCCGCAAGCGCGCGCTCCGGCAGCGCGAACCACTCGAGGTTGCGCAGCGACCCCGGCGCGTCGAATGCGAGCACCCCCGGCTGCGTGGCCAAGCGCGCTTCGCGCACTGCGGCACTTGCGGCCGTCAGCATGCGCGGCACCAGCCGGCCGCGCGCGGACAGCACGACTTCCTCCTCGAGCGCCGTGCCCGTCAATTCGCGCACCAGCGCATCGAGCGCCACACCGTCGTGCAGGTCGACGTCGATCAGTCGGCAGGCCAGTTCCGGATGTTCGTTCGCGAGCACGCGGCCGAGGCCCCACAGCGTCGCGTGTTCCGGATGCGCGTTCGCCGTACCGGCGAACGGCGCGCCGCCGCGCGTGACGACGGTCAGCCGCGCGGCAGCACTCGCCTGTGCGTCGAATGCGCGTACGAGCGCCGCAAGGGCGATCGCTCCGGACTGTTGCGCCGCCAGCAGCTGCTCTCCTGTCGCGGCGGCGCCGAGCGCCGTCTCCGGCGCGCAGAACACGACGTGATACGGCTGCGCCCCCGGCAGCGTGGCGATTACATCGGCCGCGCGCGCCATTTCGAGCGCCTCGGCCGGGTAGCCCGCGCGCACCAGCGCGCCTGCGAGCTGCGCGCCAAACGCGCCGGATTCCGGCGCATGCAGCACGAGCCATTGTTCGGCGCGCGCGAGCCCGTCGAGGCTGTCCGCGTGATCCACGACGGCGTCGGCGGCAGACTTCACCGGCTTGCGCGCGATCACGAAGGTCGGTGCGCCCTCCAGATCGAGCGATTGCTCCGTGTGCCGCACGACATCGGCGTATCCGGCGCCGGCCAGCGCCGCCCCGAGATCGGCGGGCATCAGCGGCGCCGGCGCAGCGGCATCGGCCGTCGCCTGCAGGCCGAACACGATGTCGGCAAAGCGGCCGCGGCGCGACTCGGCGAGCAGCAGCAGCCCGCCCGGCGCAAGCCACGACCGGATCGCACCCAGCGCATCGAGCGGATCCTTGCGAGCGCTCAACCCGCGATTGACGACGATCACGTCGTACGGCCCCGCATCGTCGCTCGCCAGTGCAAGGCGCTCGCCCGGCTGCAGCGTCACGGTGCGCACGCCGGCGTCCGCATCGGCCTCGAACCCCGCGAGCTGACCGGCCGTCGCGGCGATCGCGTAATCGCAGCGCGCGGCCGGCAGATGGATGTCGAGCGTCTGCAGCACGTCGCCGTCAGTCGCGCTCAGCTCGAGCACGCGCAGCCGGCGCGTGGGACGCCACGCGTCGAGCGCCTGCTCGACGCTCGCCTTCAGCAGCGCATGCGCGTGATCCCAGGTCGGCGATGCGGCAAAGAAATGTTCGACGAGACTGTGCCCCGTCGGCGATAGCACGTGCGCGGGATTCTTCGTCCCGTTCAGCACGCCGGGCAGCATCGCGCCGCAATGCGCGAGCAGCGTCAGCTCCGCGACATGCCCGGGCGACTCGGCAAGCAGGCCGCGCCACAGCTCGTCGAGCGGCGGCAGCGCCGCGCATGCTTCATCGTCGCGCACGAGACGGCCGCCGTCGCGGTGCGCGAGACCATCTTCGACCAGCATGTTCGCGAGGCGCTCGACGAGCGCCACATGCGCGGGTGCAGGCTGCCAGATGCCGCCGAACGCGCCGAGCGTATCGAATGCGCGCAGCGCATGGAGGCTCGCCAGCACGTCGACGAGCGGCACGATTTCCGTGAGATGCCGCGCGCGCAGGCTGCCGTTCTCGACCGTGGCGAGCCGGGCCGTCGCCTGCTCCAGCAGCGCGCCGGGCGCCGGCAGGCTCGCCGCATCGATATCGCCCGACAGCGGGGTTTCCTCGAGCGTATAGACGAAGCGCGCCGGCGGATTCTGGCGGCGGCCGACGAGATCCACGCGCCGGAACCGGCAGGCGCCGAGCCGCGCGACGATCGCGCCATGCGCATCGAGGAAGTCGAAGGTCGCAACGATCGAGTGCGGGCTGCGCCGGTCGATCCGAGCCAGCACGCGGGCGACCGTGTCGCCGCGCAGATAGTCGACGCGGCCGATCTGCACCGGCACGTAGGCCGGATGCTCGTTGTCGCGCGCGTGCGCGGCGAGCAATGCGAACAGCGGATGGAAGCCGCTGTCCATCAGCGCCGGATGCAGCAGGTAGGCGGCCAGCGCCTGCGCGTCGCCGCACGCGGCCGGTGCGACGATCTCGGCCAGTGCCGCATCGTCGGCAACCCGCACCGCGCTGACCCAGCGGAACGCCGGCCCGTAACTGAGCCCGATCGACGCCGTGCTCGCGTAAAGCACGTCGCCACTCATCGCGGGCAGCGCGAGCAACGCGTCGAGCGTCGCCGGCGGCACCGTGCTGGCCGCGTCCAGCGTGTTGCCGCTCGCCAGCAACCGGCCCGTCACGTTGAGCGTCCACGCGCCGTCGGACATCCGGTCGCGCGTCTCGATCGCGAAGGTCGCGGTGCGAGACTCGATCACGAGCCGGAACTGCTTCGACTGCTGGGCCTGGAACACGACCGGCGCGCGGATCTCGAGGTTCTCGAGCGCGACGTCTGGCGTATCGAAATACACGTGGGCGGCAGCCAGCGCCATTTCCACGTAGCCCGCGCCCGGGAACGCGACACCGCCGTCGACGACGTGGTCGGCCAGCAGCGGCAGCTTCGCCGGATCGAGCTGGTTCTCCCACGCAAACGCGTGCTCGTGCAGGCGGTAGCCGAGGAGCGGATGTTCACGGCGGCGGTTCACGAGACCGTAGCCGTCCACGGTCGGCGTCAGCCAGTAGCGCTCGCGCTGCCACGGATAGCTCGGCAACGCGGCACGAGACGCACCCGGCGCGAAGCGATCGGGATCGACGGCGGCGCCATGGGCGATCGCCGCGAGAATCGCGTGCTGCAGCATCGCCGCGCTGCCGTGGTCACGCTTGAGCGTCGGCAGCGACACGCCGTCCGTTCTGGTCGACGCGAGCGTCTGCCTCACGTAGGTCCGCAGGATCGAATGCGGCGACACCTCGACGAACATGCGCACGCCATCCGCGATCAGATGCGCGATGCCGGCACCGAAACGTACCGGCTCCCGGATGTTGCGCCACCAGTAACGGGCGTCCAGCTCACTGCCGGACAACGCGCCGCCGGTCACGGTGGACACGAAGCCGCCATTTCCCGGCCCCGGCCGGATGCCTGCCAGCTCGGCGAGCACGACAGGCTCGATCCCATTCATGTGGCTGCTGTGGAACGCGTAGTCGAGGTCCAGCATCTGGAAGAACGTCCCGCTGCCGCGCAGCGACGCTTCGAGCGCATGCAGCCCTTGCAGCGAGCCTGCGAGCGTCACCGAATCCGGGCTGTTCATGCCCGCGACCTCGACGAGCTGCGCAAGCCCGTGACTCGCGATCAGTTCGCGCGCCGCCGCCTCGCCGAGGCCCGCGGCCGCCATCCTGCCACTGCCGCGCGTCATCGCCTGTGCACGGCTGCGAACCTTGATCACGCGCACCGCGTCGGCGAGTGACAGCGCGCCCGTCACCCACGCCGCGGCAATCTCGCCGACGCTGTGTCCGATTGCGGCGTCGTAGCGCATCCCGCATGCATCGATCACGCGCGTCATGCCGACCTGGATCGCGAACAGCAGCGGCTGCGCGTTCTCGGTCGACGCGAGCCACTCGGCGCTCGCGCCGTCGCGCATCGCGTCGACGAGCGACGGGCTGCCGTCCATGCACCACAGCGCGTCGACTTCGTCGAGCGCCGCGCGGAACACGGGATCCTCTTCATACAGCTGCTTGCCCATCCCGGGCCACTGGCAACCGTTGCCGGAGAACACGAGCGCGGTGCGTGCGGCATCGGCTGGCGCATCGCCGATCGCCACGCAGGCGGGCAACGCGGCCGGCGACGGCTCCGCCAGCGCGGCCAGGGCTGCGCGCCCTTCCGCGATATCGGCCGGCGCGACGATCGCGCGATGCTCGAGCCATTGACGACGACGCACGGCCGCCGCGGCCAGCGCCTGCCAGTCGCCGCCGTCGTCGAGGGTCGACAGATAGCGGCCGGCGAGCGCGGCGAGCGCCTTTGCGCTACGCGCCGTCAGCACGAGCGGAGACGGTGCGGCAGGCGCGTCAAGTACGTCGGCGGACATGGGTTGTGCAGCCGGCGTGGACGGCGCTTCCGTCAGCACGACGTGCGCATTGGTGCCGCCGAAACCGAACGAATTGACGCCGACCGTCAGCGGCGCGCCGTGCGTGTCGAGCGTCGTGTAGCGATCGACCACGCGCAGCCGGCCGCCGTCGAAGTCGATGCCGGGATTCGGCGTGTCGAAATGCAGCGACTTCGGCACCGCACGGTGCCGGATGCACAGCACGGCCTTCAAAAGGCCGGCCATCCCCGATGCGGTTTCGAGGTGCCCGATATTGGTCTTGACCGAGCCGATCAGCAACGGATCGTCCGCGGGCCGGCCGCCCGCGACCGCGTCGATCAGCGCGCGCGCTTCGATCGGATCGCCGACCGCCGTGCCGGTGCCATGCGCTTCGAGATACGCGAGCGACTGCGGATCGATGCCCGCGCGCGCATACACGCTGCGCAGCAGCGCCGTTTGCGCGGCCGCGCCCGGCACGCTGATGCCGCCCGGCGAATGGCCGACGGAGTTCACGCCGGAGCCGGCGATCACCGCGTGGATCGTGTCGCCGTCAGCGAGCGCGCGCTCGAGCGGCTTGAGCAGCACGAATGCGCCACCTTCCGAGCGCACGTAGCCGTCGCCCGTTGCATCGAACGCACGGCAGCGGCCGCGCGGCGACAGCATCGACGCCTTCGAGAAACTGACGAAGCCGAACGGATGCAGCAGCAGGTTCACGCCGCCCGCAAGCGCCATCTCGGTCTCGCCCGACTGCAGCGCCTTGACGGCCTGGTGGAGCGCGACGAGCGACGACGAGCACGCGGTGTCGACCGACATGCTCGGGCCGCGCAGGTCGAACAGGTAGGACACGCGGTTCGACGCGATGCTGAGCGTGTTGCCGGTGGCCGAATACGGATCGATCACGTTCAGATCGTCCATGTTGCGGTTGCCGTAGTCCATGCTCGCGGCACCGACAAAGACGCCGCAGTTGCTGCCGCGCATGTCGGCGGGACGCACGCCGGCGTCCTCGAAGGCTTCCCATGCGAGTTCGAGCAGCAGGCGCTGCTGAGGGTCCATCTGGGCGGCTTCGCGGGGAGAAATGCCGAAGAAGGCGGCGTCGAACGCGGCGACGTCGTCGAGGACGCCCGCCGAGAACGTGTAGCTCTTGCCCGGCTCGCGTTTGGACGGGTGCTGGTAGAAGTCGGTGCCGAAGCGGTCGGCGGGGATTTGGGTGACGGCGTCGCGTTCGTCGCGCAGCAGTTGCCAGAACTCGTCCGGACTCGCCACTTCCCCGGGGAAGCGACACGCTATCCCAATAATTGCAATCTTTCCGTTCATTTTTATGTCGCTTTCTCGGATGTGTACGACTCTTTCGCGCGAGTTCCGCCCTCTTGTGTCACGCGCAACAGCAACGCACCCAACTTCTCGGCCTGCAAGTCCTGACGCTCAGCAGCAACCGCGTTGAAATTCCGCCAGATGAAATAGTCGCTGTGTTGCGGATTAACGTCCAGCTTATCGAAAACATGAGGTATGGCTGGAACATGGTCACCGTAGAAACACACCACAGTTTCACGATTGCTGGCGCGCAAATGATCGAGCAAGCGCCCGATCATTGCATCAGCATTTTCAATATGTCGCAGGTACGCCGTCAGGTCGCGCCAGGAGGCGTCTTCGCCGAGAGTATGCCTTGAAGTCGATTCTCCGGGCAAAACCTGCTCCAGATGCAGTGGGCCGTGGTTCTCCATCGTCATCGCGAACACGAAGCGCGGGCGATCGTGGCCCGTCGCCTCGAGTTCTGCGATGATTGCTTCGGCGACGGCGGCATCCGCCACGTAAGGACCGGCTCGCGATGCCGAGACAAAGTGGCCGATATCGTGGAAACGCGCGAAGCCGAGCAATGGAAACACCCGGCTTCGCCCGAAAAAATCCGCGTAATAGGGATGAATCGCGACTGTCTCGTAGCCGCCACGGCCGAACCAGGACGCGAGCGAGGCGACCTGCCGCCTGACGAAAGCGTAAGGATAGAAACGCGCATACCCGAGCGAAAACGATTCCGTGCCGGTTAGCACCGCGAATTCGGTGCGCATGGTGTTCGCTCCCCAAGCGGGCACGCTCATCTCGCCATGCCAGACGGCCTCGCGGCGCGCCTCGTCGAAGCGCGCGAAGAGGCCCGACGCGACCGCCTCGCCGAGCCGGCGCGCGTCGAAGAACGATTCGCTCTGGATCACGATCACGTCGGGGCGCCGCGTCGGCTCGCCAGTCGCGAACGGCCCGGCCGCCACGACCTCGCGGAACCGCCGGAACGTCGCGGGGCGCAGGCCGTTGAGCAGATAGGCGACGAACACTGCGAAAAAGCCGTGGCGGCGCTGGTCGACGTACGGATCGAGCGTGAGCGGAAGGCGAGTGGCGACGTGCACGGCGAGCGCGAACGGCAGCACCATCGAAAGCCAGCCCAACCCAGAGGAACTTGGAGGCACGGGTTGCTCGGCGACGAAGCCCGCGATCACAAGCACGATGCCCGCACAGATTGCGACGACCTTGCCGACGCTCAGGAACGGCAGATACAGCCGCGGGTGAGCAAACAACTGACTGAACAAGCTGAGGTCCGTGAAAACGAACGGCTCGCGCAACGACTCGTATTTCGCATTGCTGACAGCCGCGACGAGACCGATGAGCGCAAGCGCCGCGAATACCGAGAATGCCGGTCGCGACGTGACGGTGATCATCAGGTCGAAGAGAAAGAGTACAGAAAGAATGTGAAGCGCTGACGACAGCAGTGGCCGCCGCAGCGGCGCGCGCGGGATGGCGATCGCATCGAACGCGAACGACAGCGCAACGGTGGCCGCCGGCGTCAAGGCAAGACACGCGCTCAATTGGCCCGGTCCTTCGACGGCAAATAGGACAAACGGTCGAGGATCGCGTCGGCTAGCGCGGTGGGCAAGAGCGTCAGGAGGCGCATACCGAACGCGAGCAAGCCCGGGAACGCGATCTCGCTGCGGCCCGCGTCGAGCCGCCGCCGGATGTACGCGGCCGCGCGCTCGGCGCTCCAGAGGAACAGCTTGTCGCCCGGGAACACGTCGCTCATCGCGGTCTTCACGAAGCCTGGCAGGATGACCGTGACGCCCACACCATAACGCGCCAGCAGCGGGCGCACGGAATCGCCATAGGCCTTGATCGCGGCCTTGCTCGCGCAATAGGCGGGCGAGATCGCCATGCCACGTAGCGCGGCGATCGAACTGACCATCGCGATACGGCCGCGCCTGCGTTCGCGCATCCGGTCGACGATCGGTAAGACCGTATGCAATGCACCGTATAGATTCGTGTCGATGACGCGAGCCGTGCGTTCGAGGCCTTCCCAGTCGTTCGCGTTTGCGATCGTGCTAGCCACGCCGGCGTTCGCGATCAGCAGGTCGATCGGGTGGCGGGTGTCGAAATCGGCCAGCCACGCGGCGATCGACGCGGCATCGCGCACGTCGATCGCGCACGTCTCGACGGTAGCGCCGAGCGCGCCGCAGGCCGTTGCGGTCACATCAACCTTAGCCGCGTTGCGGCCGACAATGCCGAGAATCACACCCGGTCGCGCATAAGCGAGCGCTAGCGCGCGGCCGAGGCCGGCACTTGCACCGGTGATGACGATGCACCGCGGCAGTCGATCAGGCATCCGCGCGATCCAGGCGTTCGACCGCACCCGCGACCGCCATCTCGATGCCGGTTCGGGTGTAGAAATCGCCGTTGATTTGCGTGTGATGCATCACGTAGTCCAGGAAGGCATGGTAGAGGTGCATGTCGGGCCGCTTGCCATTGCGCCAAAAATCGTCGAGTTTTCCCTGCCAAGTTAAGCCGGGCATATTATAAATTGCGGTGCCGAGCGCCACTAGCGGGCGCTCATGATGAAGCGCCGACAGGCCAACCGTGCTATTCACCACGACCACGCCGCACGCATGTTCGAGCAGAGTCGGCAGGTGACCCGAATCGATGAAACGCACGCGCACGCCAATCCCCGCCTCCTTCGCGCGCGACAGCGCGAAGTGCCGATATTCGATCATTCCCGTATCCAGCGGGTGGTTCTTGATCAGCAGTGTCGCGTCCTGCGGCGCGTGCCGCGAGAAAGACCGGATCACGTAGTCGATTGCATCGCGTATCCCTTCGAACGGCGAATGCACAACGATCTGCGCATCAGAATTCAGTTGCAGCGGGAACAAATAGTACGGCTGACCGCGGTCGAGCAGTTCCCGCGTAACCGCCTCGGCCTGGCGGTGATGCCGCCCCTGCAACAACGCGCGTACCGCCAACCCCGCGTATTCGAACAGCCCGTTGCGCGGACGATGACTGCGATAGCGAGGGAAGCGCCACGCCAGCAGCGCGTTCGCGATACGGTACGCGACGTCGTGAAAGACGCGTTCAAAAAGGTTGTATCCTGTCGCCACCCCGGGCTGCGCCGGCGGAATTCGTCCGTGTACCTGAAGGATATCCGCCGGATTGGTCGGCATCAGCGATCGCCCGTTGACACCATGCCGCTCAAGCGTGATCCAATGCGGACGGATATAACCCTCTTCGAAGACGTGCACGCGAACGCCATGCTGCTCCGATATCGGGTGCACGTGCCGGTGGATCTCGCGGCAGTCGCCGAACATCAGGACATCCGTAATGCCCTTTTGACGCACCAGATCCGCGTACCAGCGCGGGAGGTCGGAAGATTTGCCACAAAAATCGATGACATCTCCCCCCCGACCGTACAACCAATCACCGCCGCAGAAATTGACACGACATACCGCGTGACCACGGCCTGAGAGAGCCTCGCACAACCGACTGAAAAACAGCGAAGCCGTGCCTTGCAGCACAAGAAAGGAGCGAGGCATGGAAAGTATCAACCGGCAAGACATCCCGGATGGGATAGCCCTCACCCATCGAAGTGGTCACTAGAATTAGAATTCATCGCGCCGGGATTGCTCGCGATTCGCAAGGTCGCCGAATATAACATTCCAAACTGAGCGTCCACAAGGCAGCATCCGAAATTTGTGGTGTGTCGTGACATACCAGACCGCGCCGCCGTCTACCATGCCGCACAACGTCGCGCACGCGCCCTCCACGAACGACTCCGCGCCAGACATCCTTCCCGATGCCCGTTCCGTACCGGGATATCCCACACACAGGCGCCCCAGTCCAGACGATAGCGCGAGGCCATCCACGGCGAACCTTGTTCAATGTGCTCTTATTTGCCGTGTATTTTGTCAGATCTGACATCTGACAATTGATCAGGACGTTACGCGCGGCGTCAATTGCCAATCGAGTCCCAATGCAAACAGCGACGAATCTCCCGCCCGACTCCCACCGCTGCCGGGTCGAGATGCAGGCGAACCACGCGAATCTCCACCGAGAGGGCCGCAATCTCACTCGGCCGGCACACAATGAATCATAAAAATGTCAGCTACGGGTGATATCGTGCACTTGCCACAGCTATAATTTCGCGCGCGGCTGCCCCCCCCCCCGAATCCAGCGCGGCACCAGGCAAGGTTGCAACTCGTCACCAGCCTGCAGCACGAGGAGCCAAGAGCGGCACGAGATTGCACGTCCCGAGATGCAAACCAGGTCACCTGCGTTCAGCCTGAACGGCATCCCGGCTTTCTGATTCGCCCCTCCGCCAGACAAGGCGATACTGGCAATGAAGCAAGGGCACATTCACGCGGAAAAGAGTTGGAACAGATCTCTAACAAAATTGCAACGAACAATCAGCCGACACAAACCAGACGCAGCCTGATCGATAGATTTAAGCGCGTGAATCGGCTGTTTGCAATCACCGTCATCGCCCCGACCATCATTGCGATCGGCTACTACGGGCTAATCGCCTCCGATGTGTATGTTTCGGAGTCGCGCTTTGTCGTCAGAAGCGCATCCCACCAAAGCTCTAGTGGCGTTATGGGCGCACTGTTGCAAAGTGCCGCCTTTTCTCGTACGCCGGACGACGCCTACTCCGTTATCGACTATATTCAGTCGCGAGACGCCCTTCGCGAACTCAATGCCAACGACAGCATTGCGTCCGCCTACTCCACGCAGGGCGACATCTTCAGCAGATTTCACGCAAGTCTGGACGGCAGCTTCGAGTCACTGTGGAGATACTATGGCAAGCATATTGTAACGGCGAGCCTGGATTCCGCGTCCGGAATCACAACCCTGGTGGTACGCGCCTATACCGCGAATGAGGCCGCCGGTATCAACGAGAAGCTGCTGGAGATGAGCGAGCGCCTGATCAACCAGATGAACAAGCGTGCCGCGGATGATACTGTGCGATTTGCTCAACGCCAGGTCGACGAGGCTACGGAAAAAGCCAAGACGGCGGCGGCCAATCTGGCCGCCTACCGAAACGGCAACGCGGTTTTCGACCCTGAAAAACAGTCCACTCTGCAACTCCAGCAAATCACTAAGCTACAAACGGAGCTGCTCAACGCACAGACCCAGCTCGTGCAGCTGCAGTCTATCGCGCCGAAGAATCCGCAGATTCCGGTCCTGACGCAGAATATCGCAACGCTGCAGAAGCAGATTCACGACTCCACTGGCGACGTCAGCGGCAACAGGAGCTCGCTGTCGGCAAAAAATGTCGCCTATACGAAGCTGCAGCTGGACTCGGAAATCGCCAATAAGCAGCTTGCATCGACCATTGCCGCGCTGGAAATCGCCCGCGGCGAGGCAGAACGCAAGCAGCTTTACCTAGATCGCTTGATTCAGGCGAATACCCCCGACGTCGCAACCGAGCCCAAGCGTCTCAAATCGGTATTCGAGGTATTCGCACTCGGGATAGTTGCGTGGGGAATTTTGAGCCTGTTGCTTGCAGGCATACGCGAACACCATGACTAATCCGTCGCAACATTAGAGCCCGGGAGAACGCTAACCCAGCGAGTTTTTTAGCGTGATACCACGGACAATCTACAAGCTTGCCCCCCCCCGAAAAACCAACAGAGAGGCAATTCTTTTGCTTACGTAAGTTGCGATGCGAAAATTCTACTTGTAGAATGGTTGATCGCGTCTTTCTGACGGTCAATCTTTCCGCATCTCTTATTTGAAATCGCTCCCTCGTCGGGCGGCGAGTTTCCTTGCGGCTTGATTCCTACTGTCGACAAAGCGTGTCGGGAGCGACATCCAAGCGTCACACAATATTTCACTCCGAAATCCAACGACGCCGGAGCGAGCCGTCTGTTTCGCTCCGGGCGCCGCCTCGCCATTATGGTGAGCGAGCAGCGGCAGGCAGGAAGTTCACGATTTTAATTTCGGCAATTACCTTCAAGAAGGTTCAAAAACATGCAGCCCACTGAAATCGCTCACTTCAAGAACCGACTCCGCGAGGTAGTTGCACGTCAAGCCGACCGAATCCTGCAGTCCAAACTCGAGACGGCGTTTGACCCAGCACGTGCTCACGCCCGTGGCCCGGCTTCGATCACGCCCGATTTCGAACGCATCAAACAGATCGCCATCGAGCTGCGCGGCGCCGTTCATGCATCGAATGGCACGCGCCATCATGCCACGCTCGAACAACACCCGTTGTCACCGCTGCCCAGCGTATCGATTCCTGCCCGGTTCGATCTGGCCTACCCAGCACTACCGACCTACCCGAGCTTCGTCGACTTCTTCAACGAAAACGACGAGCATTTTCTTCGCAAGCTGTTCGCCCATCTTATGCATCGGGAACTCGATGATGCCGGCCGCGACCACCTGCTCGAACAACTCCAATCGGGCGCCTCCCAACTCGAGATCCTTCTTCACATATGGGCATCGAGCGAACGGAAGCAACTCGGCACGCAGCTCGCGGGAATACGACGTGCCAAGCGGCTCCTGTTTCTCTCAAATCTCCCGGTAATCGGCCCCCGGATCAAGAGCAAGCTCAAGCAATCGATCTCAGGCAATAAGCAGATCCATTTTTCCGCGACGACGCTCCAGCAATATGAAGACGAGGGGTTCGTCCGCTCCGTCTATCGCGTTATTTTGAAGCGTGAGCCGGACACACATGGTCTTCGATACTATCTGAACCAGCTCCGGTCCGGTGGCTCAAAGGTCAAGGTCATTCAGGACCTGCGCGTCAGTCGTGAAGGACGGGAAGCCGCGACAGTCCTCCACGATATCGCCTACCCGAATCTCATAGAAAAGCTCGAAGCCATCCCTCTGATCCGGTGGATCGCGCTCCCGTTTATCGTTCATTATCGTACACATCACATCGGGAAATTGACCAAACTGGCCAATGGCACGCTCATCGCCAACGCCAATGCGCGCGCCGCCGCAGCCGACTCCGCCTTTCAGCGGACCCTGCTCGCTATCGGGGAACGCGATCGAGCCGCCAATCTCCAAGCTTGTTCTACACGAGATGCGATCATTGCCCTGCAGGAAAATATTGACAGCACCTCCAGGATGATCGCCGAATCGGCCAAGCGTTCGCCGTGGATCGCGTACGATGAACGTATCCGCAAGCTCGAGGGGAAAACACGCCCCGATACCGATCATCACGCGTTGCTCGCCAAACTGGAGGACGTTGCAACCCGCTCCGACGACATCCATCGCGTTGTCTTCGTCGCTATCGAGGACGACAGAAAGACGAACCAGGCGTTCGCTCTCGAACTGAAAGGCGAAATCGAACGTCTTCGCCAGGATTTGTTCGACATCGCCCAATTCGTTCCTGTGGAGCCCAATGAATCAACGCCAACCGCATACCACACGTCCGGCACAAAGTCGCTCGGAGAATTCGCGCGCCCGGACAAGCACAACCTGCCTGGCGTCAACAGCTGTAGTGCCTCCGCGATGCCGGACGGGACACTTGCGGCCTTGTTGAATTTCATCTCGGAGAACAACGGGGTTCGGGATTCCGAGATCCAGATGCTGCGACAGTCCGTCGACATGCTTCGATCGAACGTCGACCACATCGTCAAGGAACGCAAGCGCTCTGCGGAACAGCCTCAATGGATCGTGTACGACGAGCGCCTCCGCGCGCTCGACGAACAGATCAAACGCATCGAGCAGCGCATACGCCGAACGAACAACGCCAATGGATCGAACGGATCCACCGCGTCCGACCAATTGCTCGACATCACGAGGCAACTGGATTCGTTCAAGCGGTCGCTAGACGACGCGCTGACGAAAATTGCCTCGACGGTCGACTCGGGAAGTGTATCGGGCCCGACGAAAACACCAAGCGGCCGCCCGGGCGAGGGAGCGACTCGCAAGCCCCCTCGCGATACGTCAAACGATGTGCGCGAAAAAATCGAAAAATCACTGTCTTCACTGCAGGATTTTCGCCAATTTGCCGAAAATAGAAACTCAATATTTCAAGAAAACCTCTCAACGATCCAGCGAGATCTGACAACCGAACACCAGATGGCTGCCGAGCTGAACGATGAGCTTCGTCAGACGCGGAATCAAATGACGATCCTGTTCGACGAAGCAAGGACTTCCCTGTCAGGAAGTCTCGACAGCGACCAGCTGGCTCGCCTCAACTCCATCGGGAATGGCTATTTCGAATCGCTGTACCACGATTTCGAGACGAAGTTCCGGGGATCGCGCTCGCTGATCAGTTCGCGACAAAAGCTGTATCTCCCATGGATCGAGACATCCATCGCCGACACGCAAACTAAACGCATCCTCGACCTCGGCTGTGGTCGCGGCGAGTGGCTCTCTCTGTTGCGCGCCGAAAATCATGATGCCGTCGGTGTCGATGTATCACCCAATTCGAACATCCCTGAGCTGAAAATCGTCCAGTCCGATGCGATCGCCTACCTGAACAATTGTGCGAGTGCGTCTTATTCGGTGATCACTTCGTTTCACATGATCGAGCACATTTCGCTCGCGTCGCAACTTGAATTGCTCAAGGCGGCAATGCGCGTCCTCGAGCCAGGCGGCATGCTGATTCTGGAAACACCAAACCCGGAAAACATGATCGTCGGCGCCTGTAATTTTTATCTCGATCCGACGCATAAACGCCCCATTCCGCCACAATTGCTTCAATTCCTGGTTGAGGAAAGCGGTTTCGTCGATGTCCAGAGCATCAAGCTCCACCCCGATACGGAGTTGCACGCGCAGTTGTCTCCCGTTTCGAATCAACTTGCGAATCTGCTCGCAGGCCCGCAGGACTATGCAGTCATCGGAAAGAAAGCCAAATAACAGGCAGAAACGATCATGAACATTTTGATTTGCAACGAACGGCTGCTGTTTCGCTTCGGCGTCGATCGACTACTCTTGATTCTCGCAGAGAATTTTCGCAAGCAGGGGCATCACGTCACCGTGATTGCGAACAATTTCAATGAATCAGTTGTGAAAAACGCCGCCGATCAGATTTATCGAATTCCCGACGGTGCCGAAGCCTACATCCAACTCGACACCTTTACATCGAAGTGGATCGACAGGGCGTGGGATGAGTTGTTCTGGAAATCGAAACCCGACGTCGCGATTATCGGTGGCTGGCCATTTTTTTCCACGATTCCGATTCTCGAAAAGCACAACTGCCGTACATTGTTCATCGACTGCGGCTCCGTTCCGCTCGATGGATTCGAGGGCCACGCGCGCGAAATCCAGCTTTACCTGAAGGAATTGCGCAAGAAACACTTGCCCAGCTTGAGCAAGATTTCGCCGATCAGTCAATTCATCGCGACGTCGCAATCCGCGATCGATGCGCCCTCAGTGTCATCCGAAACAATCCTGCTCGGCGCAGACCATATGGCGGATGCGATTTGGGACGATGCGGCCGAAGATTCCGGATCGCTCGCGTCGCCGTTCCTCGACGCGTCGTCAGGAAAGAAACTGAACATCATCAACCTGGGCCGCTGGGAACCGGGCTGCTACAAGAATTCCGAATGCGTGTTCGACATCTCGGCCGCGCTCTCGCGCCGGAACATCGACCACAACATCTTCGTGCTGGCCGATCCGAAGCAGTTCGAATGCCCCACGTCGGCACGAGATCATGTACATCCGGTCGGCTTCCCGAGCGATCTTCAATTGCAGGATCTGATGCGCGCCTGCGACGTCGGCATTTCCGTCTCGACCTGGGAAGGATTCAATCTGCCGCTCGCCGAAATGCAATGGCTGAACAAACCCACGCTGGTTTTCAATGTCGCAGCACATCCCGAGGTCGTTGTTCACCCTTGGTACCTGTGTACGAACATCGCAGAGATGGTGGAAAAACTCGAATATCTGTGCCACTCCGCCGACATCGTTGCCGCCAATCACTGGCCCGAACGAACGCGGTTTCATCGAGATTTCCGCTGGCAGCGCGTCATCGGGCAATACGTAGATCTCATCCGCGATATCGGTCAATCTCACAAGAATATCTTGATCGACGTTAGCAACGCAGCTATCGATCCGGCCAATTCCGGTGTGATTCGCGTCACGCGACGGCTCTGTCGCGAACTGCAGCGCTTCGTAGATCCCATCTTCGTCATGTGGGATCCGAGCGTCAAACAGTACGTGTTCCCGACCGAGCATGAATACAAGCAACTATCGCAATATAATGGCCCAATCGCCGGAGGAGCTTTGCCGCGCTCTCCCGCGGGACGACGCGAGTTGCTGAGCGATCATCCGGATCTGTATCGCAGCCATAACGCCTGGCTCCTTCTGACCGAAACCATATTCGAGAAGAACGGCGTCAATATTCGAAAATTCTGCAAAGAGGCGGGCATTCGGACGGCTGCAATTTTCTACGATGCCATCCCCGTGCTTCGCCCCGATTACGTCAAGGACTCTGCGATTCGGGAGAACCACGCCGATTACATGCGGGGTATCTCGCATTGTGACGCGGTCATTCCGATTTCCCGATTCTCGGGCGACTGCCTCGACACATTCTGGAAGGCGAACAGTCTCGCCGGGCCGCCGGTTCGGGTCAACATCCTGCCCGGCGAGTTCGGTGGTACACCCCGGGTTACCGACTCCGTCGACTCGACGATCGACGGTCCGACACGCATTCTCTGCGTATCGACGCTGGAACCTAGAAAGGGGCATCGGAAGATACTCGCGGCATTGCGAACGTTGGCGAAAAACCATTCGGATTTCGACTGGGAGGTTACTTTCATCGGCAATCGATACGCGGGAGCCCAAGACATTGCCGACGAGATGACGGCATTTTGCAAATCCGAGCCCCGCGCGAAATGGCTCGGTATCGTCGATGACGACACACTGCGCAAGGCCTATTCCGATTCGACGTTCACGATATACGCATCGGAAATCGAAGGCTTCGGCATGCCGATCATGGAAAGCCTGTGGCACGGCAAACCCTGCGTCTGCCACGCGGACGGCGTAATGCGTGAACTCGCCGACGAGGGCGGCTGCCTGACGGCGGATATGACGATGCCCGACTGTATCGCGGATGCCATTTTCAAGTTGGGTAATGACCCGGCGCTGCTGCGGCGATTGACCGAACAGGCGGGCAAGCGCACTATCAAAACCTGGCAAGAATACACGTCCGATTTTCTCGAGATACTCGATGAATCGATGTGCACCGAGCACGAAGCCCCCAATAGCATCACGGGCAATGACGTGCACGCGGCCGTCGATGAATCACTGTCGCTCATCCGCAACTACGGCATTAGCACAGCGTCGCGCATCTTCCTGAATGCCCTGTTCAAACGAGTCGCGCTTGGCAGCACGCTCATCGTCGCGGACAACCAGGTCGGCACGCTGATCGAGGTACCCGCTGGTCGCGCGGTGTTCGCGTTCAGCCCCGACGACGAATCGCATGATATCCGCTATGGCGACGATAACGTCATCCGTATCAGCGGGCCAATCGATGTTTCACTTCCGCTCGTGCTCGAAGAACTCGATGTCCGGGGACCGTATCCGGATTCGTTGCTGGTCCTGTCCGACGACGAGCAGCTTGTCACACAAGCTCTCGACATCGCTCAGACGTACTCGCCGAAACAGCCGCTCGCCGTTTATCTCGAGACGAGCCTCCCAGATGTGGACAAGTTGCAGCTGCACAGCCTCCTGCGAGACGATCGCGTATCCGTCGCCACCAGCGACCTTCGGAAGTCGGAGCCGAATGTCAATGTCGAGACATTCGGCGACAGCGATTCGAGAAAACGCGTCGTTTTCTCGATCGTCGATACCCTGCACGCCGCTTACTGAACTGCGATGAAGATACTTATTTGCTCAAACGTCTATCCGCCGAAATTTATCGGCGGTGCCGAACTGATCGCGCATCAGCAGGCGATCATGTTGAAACGCGCTGGACACGAGGTCGAGGTGTTCTGCGGTGACATTCGTGAAGGCTATCCTCGACATAGCTTGCGGACAGACGAACAGGACGGGCTCACAATCCACAGAAACCGGTTGACCGGCGAAGATTTCCAGCTCGGCCTGCTTAGTTTTAACCATCCTCAAATCGACGACAATTTTCGCGCGATCATCGAACAGTTCAAGCCGGATGTTGTACACGGGCACAATCTGATCGGGCTGTCGACGCGAATTCTTCAGATCGCCAAAGATGCCGGCGCGTTCTGTGTCGTCACACTCCACGACCATTGGGGATACTGTCTCAAGAATACGGCGATGCTTGAGGGCGGGCAACTCTGCGATGATTTCACGGCCTGCACACGGTGCCACGGCCCGTTGGACGACGGACGTGGCAGAAACATACCGATCCGACTTCGCCAAGATCATTTCCGGATTCTGTTCGACAGCGTCGATGCGTTTGTATCACCGTCGGTACATTTGGCGAAATCCTACGTGAAGGCTGGTTTTCCGGCGGAAAAGATGCACGTCATTTGGAATGGTGTCGATTTCCAACGCTTTTCCAATATCGACAGGCGCGCAGCGCCTGCCGTGCGCTTTACCTTTGTTGGTTACTTCGGAAAGCACAAAGGCGCCGCAACCTTGCTGGACGCGCTCGCGATCGTCAAGAACCATGTCAACGTTCACGTCAATTTGGTTGGCGAAGGCGACCAGCATGCGGAATACGAGCGCATTATTGCAAGCAATGGCTGCAAGGATTTCGTCACGTTCTGGGGCAAGATCCCGAACGAGCAGATGTCGTCCGTCTATGAAAATACCGATGTACTGATCCTGCCGTCGATCTGGCCCGAAAATCAGCCGGTCTCGATCACGGAAGCTATGTGCTCAGAAATACCGGTCATCGCCTCGCAAATCGGCGGGATGCCGGAACTAGTCAAGCACGGTGTCACGGGATTGACCTTTGAACCCGGCAACGCCACCGACCTCGCGCATTGTATGGAAAAAATGGCGCGATCTCCGGAACTGCGCACCCGGCTCGGCGTCAATGCTCGGGAAGCCATGCGTCTCAATGCCTTCGAGATGCAAGTTTCGCGCCTCGTCCACATTTACAGACTTTCGATTGATCATGCCCGGGAAATCGGCCCAGCGGCGAGAATCCTGTGTATCGGAGACAGATTCGACCAGTCGTTTGCCACGATCGTCGAGGTCACACGCGAATGTCTTTCTGAGGAAATTCGCCCCACTTTTACACACCAAGAATGGATCACCCCGGCGCAATTCCGGGAGTTCTCCCTGATCTGGATCACCGAGGACAACGGTGATCTGAGCGGCCTCATGCGCCAGAATTTCGACGCCGAAGTACCAGTAATCCTGCCGAAGGCAAAACTCAGGAACCTGCCCGCTGAACACGGCCTGCCAGTCTGGTTTGCTTACGAGGATGCAGCGGAGGCACTGGCATGCATTATCGAATTTTCGCGAGATCACGCTAATCGACATGCCTCGAATACCGAATCGGTCGGCTGAACATCGCGTGCGCCCCTGTTGAGTGAATACGCTCGGGAATTGGCTTCCCAGTCATCTGTTGTAGGGCTCGACGCGACCGATGGACAGGGTGCGCTCCGTGAAAGATCGTACCTCTCAGTATTGCGAATTCATGAAAATTGCCCTTTGTATCGATGCCATCACCCCTCCCCTAACGGGCATCGGTCGTTACGCGTACGAACTTGCCAATCATTACCTGGCCAATGCATCGGATTTCGCGGAGTTGAAATTCTTTCTCCAAAATCGCTGGATCGAAAATCCCAACGCATTGTTGAGCAATCCCGCGGCACCATCGAGTAGTCCCGCCGCAGCTAAACGCCGAAAGGCCCTGTATCTTCGCGCGCCCCGCATATTCCGGCGCTGGCAACTGCACCATCAGGCCAGACAGTTCCAGTTCCACTCACCCAATTACTTCCTCCCGGATCTGGTCGACTCCGGAATCTCGACCATTCACGATTTGTCGGTATTCAAGTATCCGGAGACGCATCCGCGCGAGCGGCTCATCGATTTCGAAAGCAGGTTTGAGTCGACGCTCGCCAGGGCACGTCATCTGATTACCGACTCCGAAGCCACTCGGCAGGAAGTCATTGAATACTTCGGCTGGCCGGAACATCGTGTCACGTCGATCCCGCTCGGCGTGGCGGCCGATTTCCGACCCCGCGCCCGGGACGATTTGCAGCCCTATCTGGGCTCGATCGGACTGGAATCCGGATCATACTCGCTGTGCGTATCCACGCTGGAGCCACGCAAACGGATCGATCGCTTGCTCGACGCGTATTCCAGTCTCCCCGACGACGTCAGGCGGAGCTACCCACTGGTGTTGGCGGGCAGCAAGGGCTGGCTGAGCGGTACGCTGCTTTCCCGCATCGAAGCTTATCAGCGCGACGGATGGCTTCATTACCTCGGATTTGTTCCCGAACTAGCGCTCCCGCTCCTTTACTCTGGCGCGCGCGCTTTCCTGTATCCGTCGATTTATGAAGGATTCGGACTCCCTGTCCTCGAAGCACTCGCCAGCGGCATCCCGACCTTGACATCAAACCGCTCCTCGCTTCCCGAGGTGTCCGGTGGCGCCGCTTGGCTTGTGGACCCCGACGATACGGAAGCACTACGGCAAGGCATCTTGAAGATCGTCCTCGACGACGACTGGCGGCGTGGCGCAATGTCCTCAGGTTTGGCCGTCGCCAGCCAATTCACTTGGAAGCGTTGTGCGGAACGGACTATCGAACTCTACCGACAGGCTCCCCGGGCCTAGATCTGTCGTCGCCTGCACGGCGAAGATGGCGTGATATCCAGCCAGGTTGCCGTAACGGCGTTACATCAATGCGCGATCCACTTCGACCCGTCACATACCGCCGGCACCGTCGTCGTTCCGCCGCCGACCAACGGCTTGGCGTATTGCGGGGAACTCGCGTCAGTCACCATGTAAGTTGATCCAACCGATGGCTTGCTGCACACGGGCAGCGTCGCGAAGGTTGCCGGCGGCAACGCCGCGGGTCGCCTGTCAGTTCCAGCCACCTGAATCCACCGTGCCCCGTCGTAAACGAGTACGAGAACAACGTCGCGATCCGCCTGAAAATTGCCTCCACCATTAACAAACAGCGAATCGCGACCGATGCCCGAATAGACCGTCAAGGCATCGTGAAAAATCAACGTGACCTTCCTTCCCGCCCATCCACCGCGGAGAAACCGCAACCCAGCGTTGCCCTTCACCGAAAATACCTCACCGTTTGAAGGCAAGGCCATAAATTGGTACGATAACAACTCCGGAAGCTTAAGCTCGCCGGAGAACAACGATTCTCCCTGCTTTTCCGTCAGATTGAGATTATTTGCTCCAATGTAGACATTGGATGTCAAAACAACTGAAGAAATACCAACTTCGTTATTCGCCAGCGTATTTCTGTCGAATGACACAATCGATTCTTTACGTCGTATCAACAACAGATTCTTTGCGTTGAAAAATTCTGAGCCATATGCCTTCACATTGCCGCTTTCGACACGAACATGAGTCGAATTGTGATTGAAGTGCATTTCGGACAAGTCGACAATCTGGCTGGGGTTCAAATCAACCAACACTCCGACGGCCTGACTCCAAGCAGCGTTGCCTACTCCTGAAAACCCATTGAGATTTCCGTCGAATCGCCACCCCTCCGAATCGACATACTGTCCAGTATTATCTGCAACGTTGTTGATCGCCCCCACCGTGCTAACATTCGCAAAGCGAAACGACGTTTTGTAACCGTACGCAAAATTATTGGTAAGAACAGGCCCATCTACCGTGTCATGCAAGTTATAGGCGATGCCCGTTCTCTGATTCCGCGACGGGCCGCCCAACGATGCGATCGTTGCGAAGGGCCACATATGGCAATTGGTAATCCGGGCGACATCGTAAACACGAGTAAGCTCGATGCCATTGTTATTGTCGCCATACAAGGCATTGATCAGCGGCCGTTGATAGCCGGCGTCGTATACGGCCCGATCGAATCCGAGAATCATGACGCGATCCACCGCGGCATCATCCCCGCCGATCGTGATTGCTGTCCCTGCGTACGACTTACTGTCAGGCGCGGGGAACGTCATTCCCGCCCGGAAGAGTTGCATCGCCCGGATACTCGCCCCCGAGGACAAGACGATAGTCGCGGCGGGATTTACATTCAGGACCCCGCAACTCGAGTTTCCGTATTCAGCACTCGAATTGCTGCCGTTCGTTCCGGGAGTAGCGCAATCCCCCTCGAGCGAAACGCCGGGCGGGACAACGAGCTTTCGCTCGATCAAATATTTCCCCGCTATCTTGACGCTACCTCCACCGTCGAGGCCGCGCATCTTCGCTTCGAGGCATGCAGTTGAATCCCTTTTTCCGGTCGGATCACAGACGACATTTTCGTGCTGGTCACGCATTCGATCCGTACTTGTCGCCACGGTCGCTGCGAGACTGAATGCGTCAGCTATCTGCCCCGCGGCATTCTTTGTCAGAAAAGCACAAAGAACAATCATCACAACGACAACAGATTCAGCATGTTTCATAGGTAGTCCGGCCGGCATCTCCGAGGAATCCAGCAAGTGTCGGCAACGCGCAGTTATGGGCCCGGCCACGTGCCCCATGCGGCCGCCACATTGTGTTCACCGAACACAACCATAGACCAACGGTGGAGTGCATCGTTCGCCGGATTGTTTGTCCGCGGAAGCGGTCGCAACCAATCGGAATCCGGTCGCCTACCTGCTTCCCGTCGGCATCCGGGATCGGTTAGCAGGTGAAGACCAGGCACGACCGCATCGACAGATCACCGCCGTGCGAGGCGATCGCGCGATTCTTCACGTCCGACTTGCCGAAAGGATATCCCTCGGATCAGGCCACGACCTTAGACTGCTGGCGCTATGGTGTTCGCGTGATCCGTCATCCGCTTCGACTGATCACGCGATCGCCAATGCGACGCAGCCGGCAAGGATGAGGAGCGGGAATCGGAGATCAAGTCGCGTATGACACTCCGCGCAAAACGAATCGATGGATCGACGAGAAATTCGTCGCGCTCCAAAGAATGGTAGATCTGGTAAGCATTCTTTGCAAAGCGATGGATATCCATGTATCTCTCCGCCTCGCTATTGCTCGCTCGCTTGTAGGTTCGGAAATTGAGTTCGCCCTTCACGCCCAGATGACGCGCAATTTCCGGATATACCGGGCAACCATGCTGATCATCGAAGATATCGTCGACCTTTCCTTCGATCGACGCGTCAGGCTCGACGCCTACCGTTTTAACGGCGTGGAGCGCAAACTCGCCGAGAATGGAAATGTTCGGATGGTTCGGCGTATGCATGAATACGCCTCGCGCAACCCAATCGTCCCAGCGCGAGCGTGCGAATTCCTCGAGCTGGTAGGGGCGCAGCAGCTCAAAAAATACATCCTTGGCCGCATTGAAGTGGTGGAAATAACCGAGGCGATCAAATACCAACGAATTGGCAATGTTCGCCGCTTGTGTATCAGGCAGGCCAAGAGTATAGGCAGCCGCGATGATTCTCGAGTGGTACACCTCGATCGGGGAGTTCAGCGGCGCTCCGCGATGCGGGATGATGATCATATCGGGATGAAAGCCGCTGAATACCAACGGCGGAATGATCACGACATGTTTCGCTATTCCGTGCAGCGCCTCTTTCGAGAATTCTTCCATTCCGTGATCTGGAAGAATTTGCGAGATAATGAGGTCCGAGCCTGCCAAATGGTTGATGACCTCGCCTCTATCCGACGTCGGCTGCATGTGATAACTGAATACTTCCGCGTCGGGAAACTGCTTTCGCAAATACGCGGCCATTCCCACGACTTGGCAGATGCCTACGAGAGAGATTTTCATGATTCGCCTGTCTTTTCGGGAATTAGCTGCCGAAGTCCTGATCCAGAACTTCTTCGTCGCAAATAATTTTCTGGAGTTGCTTCATGTGTTCCGCCGTCGACATCAGTCCTTCCACTTTCCTTGCCGCATGGCCCGGACGAGGAACTGCCGGCTTCGCGGAAGACGTCGCGGTGCCGGAACCAGTTGCGCCGTTGCCGGCAAGATAGTGCCGCTTGAACAGTCGCATCACATGTGCCACACCCTCGGGTCGCACTTCCCGCAGATCGTCCTCGAAATATAAGGAACGTGCATACGCTCCAGTAATGATCTCGTATGAAGGGAAATAGGCCACGTTCGAATGGTCCCGCGATGCATCCTCGGCAACGACACGCAACGCCGACTTGCTGTAGCACGTCGAAACCAGTACGTGGCGAGGTTCATAGGTTGCGACTAGGGCAACCGGCGAGACAGTCAGAATGATCTTGATGGTTGGATTGACGTCTCGCAGCAGCGAGATAAATCTAGCCAGATCCTGTTCCATTTCCCGGACAGTAAAATTCTGAAATGAAATCGAATCCCCGATATGCGGATTGGCGACCACGCCAGGAGCGATCGGAAAGACCGCACCGTCGATATCGGAAACCCAGCCCTCCGTCAGCCCCAACGTAAATACAAAGACATTTGCGCGCTCGAACATTTCGCGCACGGCCTTGAAATGTTCAACACGATCCGACTCGACTTCTTCACGGTTGGCGAACCCCGACTCCTGCACCCGCGGACGGAACGGATCGACCGCGCGGCCATCCGTCCTCCACCATACGGTATCGACTGGATGGAACAGCCCGTAGGCTCGGAGGAACAACTGCAGAAGCTGGCGCACGGTATAGATATTGCCGAAGCGAGCCGGGAAGACGCCATATCCGTCGTCGACTGCGGCTGCGCAGCGCGGTGCACTCTCCGTAACCAAATAGTCGTAGCCTTCCGTAGTCAGCGTCCGCGATATGTGCTGGGCAAAACAGCTTCCCGCCGTCGCGATCTTGTCTCCGAGATTGATCGGGAACGGTGCCGACACCACCGGATCCACTTCGCTCATGTCCAGACTTGACACCGATCTTTTCCAGAAAGCGTGGTCCGGTTTATCGGAATAAGGATTCTTCATGTTTCCCCTTCACATGTTTTGGCTGATACTGCAAATCTCTGACTCCGTCAGGCTCACCCTCGAAGTGAACCGCTGACGCCTGGATCTCGGTGCACCGAAGCGCTACGCATGCAATATACCGATGATCCGGCCGATTGCCGTTGCCCACGGTGACCGGCGCGGCACCGAAAACTCCTGGCGTGGCACGAGAAACGAACCACTTGACATGCTCGGACGGCAACGACATCGCCGCAAGTCGAACGAAAGGCTCGTCCACTACGGACAACTCCGGGAGAAGACGAACGTTTTCCTGCTGGGCTGGCTCGCGAGGAAGCCATGATGGAGCAGTTCCCAAGCCATCAACTCACTAAACACACGCCCACGCTGGGACGAGCGAATCAAGCAACATCAATGGTTTTGCGTCTCGATAGACGAAGAATATCAGCAAAATCTCGCGACCTTTGTGTCTGAGCGCCAATGCGACCAAAATCGTGAAATTTCGGCGAAAGATTGTTGAAGTCGCAGCGATTGCCGTGCCGTGACGTGGCGCCCGAGACTCCGGCACCTTCGCACTGCCCAACCAATCCCGCACCGCCCCTGCTGCCGTTCGTCATCGCAATCGCCTAGACTCGGACCGCCTGCTTTCGACGTGGTTTGTCCACCGGGAACCTCGTAACGCGTCGTCGGAACGACGATCGGACATACCCGCCGGCTTACGAACACGGGAGACGTAACACGCTACCTGGTTCAACGTCCCGGTCTCAGACTGTCCCGGTTAACCACAGCAACCGATTCGGTTCGTAATCTAGCCTCAAGTAGCGTCCGTTAGCTCAACTCTTTCAGCTGGCTGATCAGCCAGCTTGCGCTCCCCGACCAATCAAGCGGATTCGCGTGGCCATTCACGATCGTCTTTTCGGATTTTTTATCGTTCAGCCATTCGAATATCCGATCCGCGAGTTGGATCGGGTTATCGTCGCAAAAATACGATGCGGACTCGTCTGCAATTTCCCTGAAAACGGGCAAATCTCGCGCCAAAACGGGCATTCCGTAATGCATTGCTTCGACGAGGGGCAGACCGAAACCCTCGGCCATGGACGCCATCACGAGCCCGCCGAGATTCTTGTAAAGCCATCCCAATTGAGGGTCGCTAACATTTTCCAGCCAGACGATCCGCTTGCCGTTCTCCGGATGCGTGCGTAAACGTGTGGCAAACGATTCGACATTCCAGCCCTGCCCTCCCGCCACAACCAATGCGACATCGCACCCTCGCCGCCATAGCTCTTCCACGGCGCGCAGCACTTGGTCGTGTCCCTTCCTCGGCTCAACCGTTCCGACCATCAACAGTGTCTGCTCAAGCACCAATCCGTCTCTGTCGGCGCGCACAGCCAGAGACGGTACTGGCTCGATGGCCGCATCGTCAAACGTCGCACCAAGATGAAACCATCGAAACTGAACGTCATCACTGGTAATGCCGAATCTCGATGAAATCCACTGGCGAGCCTCGACGGCTACCGCATTCGAAATGCAGCAAAGCATGTCGGCATGAATCGAGATTGCCCTCAACCACCTTTGGTAATGCCTTTTTCCTTTTTTTGTGAACCACTGCGGATGCACGGCCGGGATCAGATCGTAGACGATAAATACGCATTTCACTCCGGTCTGCCGCCAGGATAAAAAATCACGCAACCTCGCCGGTATGATTCGACTACTGAAATCCAGACCCAGGAATATATCGCCACATTGGGCGTACACCGGAAGGTCGAGAGTCCGTAGTTGCAGGCGGCCATCGTCCCCGGCCGGACACTGAAGCTCGACATGACGATAGCCGGATCTGCGCGTGGCCCTGACCAGCTTGACTTCGAAGTTGTCAGGCGGTGCTCGCAACAATTGGATTACGATGGATCGGACAACGCGCTGAATACCCGTCCCAGCGTCGTGCGTGGCCAAAATCGAGACATCCACGAGCAGCCATCTTGCCACGTGCTGCCGTGCATGTCCGGAATCCCGGGTGCCGCGCAACGACGCAACACCTCGACGGGCATATTTCACCCAGGCCTCGTGACCGTGCACTGCAAGCAGCTGGAGAAGATGCGCCCCCATTGTTTTTGGTTTCACGAAATGGCCAACTTCAAAAGTTTAATACGCTACTAATTGGCACCATTCTGGTAAAACTCGTAGGCTTCGTCGACATGATCGAATTGATGCAATTTTCCCTGGACGAGCACCGCCGCGTGATCGCAATGCTCCCGGATATACCCTGCATCATGACTTACGATGATCAATGCCCGATCACGCCTCTTTTCAAAAAGCTCATTGTGGCATTTCGCGTGAAATCTGCTATCACCGACAGCAATAATTTCATCAATCAGAAAACAGTCGAACTCGATAGCCATTGACAGCGCGAACGCCAAGCGGGCGCGCATACCCGCCGAGTATGTCTTGACGGGTTCTCGCAGGTAATAACCGAGCTCAGAAAATTCCTGAACGAAGGGCTCGGCGGCCTTCGAATCCGCGCCATAAACCCGACAAATGAAACGCAGATTATCGAGTCCGGTCAAGCTGCCCTGAAATGCGCCTGAGAATGCCAGCGGCCACGATACGCTCATGCCACGTCGTACGATCCCGCTGGTCGGTAACTCCGCGCCACTAACCAGACGAATCATCGTCGACTTGCCGGCGCCATTGCGCCCGAGGATACCGATTTTCTCTCCGCGCTCAACCTTCAGGCTGATTCGGTCGAGAACAGCGCGTGAACCCTGGCGGGTTTGATAGACCTTGGTGATGTTTTCCAGTGCAATCATTCAGGTTCAACTCGCTTGCTCGTTTCGGCCACCAAGAACAGACCGACGAGCATCAGAATAGCATCGAATATCACGACGTACGACACGCTGTAATGCGGTTTGACGAGATCTCCAAAATAACCCGCCCGCATCATTTCCACACCATGCACCATGGGTAAAAGCAATACGTACTGCTGCATTTTCTTCGGCAACCAGTCAACCATGAAGAGTGCGCCTGATAACGCGAACAGCAGATAGGAAACCGTATGCCAGATCCGTTCCGACATTTCGCTCCGCTCGCTCAGTGCCCCAACTGTGAACCCCAACCCGATTGCGAAAAATGCCAGCAGGAACCAGCCCATTAGAATCAGAGTGATGTCACTGGGCATCGACATGATGCCCAGTGACACGAATAATATCGTCAACGTGAATATCGAAATTGTCGCACCAGCAATCTCCAGTATCGCCCGAGAGATGAACAAATCGATCACTCGCACGTTGCGGTGAAACAGCAGGCTGTGATTCGGGAGAATGGCGAGACAGCAGCGATTGACGCAATTTCGCCACAATAACACTGATGAATAGCCCGACAACGCGAAAGCGGCGATCGGAAGACCGGAGCCATGTACCGCTTTGGTGGCCGTCCACAAACCGATGACACCTAACGTAAACATCATGGGCTCGCCAAACAGCCAAACGAATCCGACGTTGTGCCTTCCATAGCGTGTGATGATTTCCCGCATCAGGAGCGCGCCGATCACCCTGATCTGAATTTCGATGGATCGCCTTAGTGGTGTATCGTGTTTCATTCCGTATAACCTATCTCTACCTTGTCGCGCTCATTGAAAAACCATGCCGGCACGTATCGGATACAGAGATAAAAACCGCTACGGTCGCCCAACCCCACTCGCAAGCCATCGGACGCGCCGATGGTTTGCGAGGTAGGGTGGACAACCCTCGGCTCATTGCTTGACATGCGTTCCTGCGAGCATCCATTCGAGCGTTTCACCCAGGTTGGCATCCGGCTCCCAATCCGTGGCCACGCGCAATTTCTCGTTCGAGCCAATCAACTTGCGCACCTCGTTGGCGCGAACAAACTGAGGATTGACATGAACCTCGAGATGGTGCCCTGTAATCTGCTCCGCCGTGGTCAATACCTCGCGCAGCGCGTAGCCGCGTCCGGAACAGACATTGAACGTTTGCCCTGCAAAACCACCGTCAATCAACTTCGCATACGCTGCCACCACCGACCGGACATCGGAAAAATCTCGGATCACATCGACATTGCCGAGTTCGATTACCGGCCGCCTCTCGAGGAAGTGCTCGACGATTTTCGGCAACAGAAACTTGGTCGACTGCCCAACACCCGTGTAGTTGAACGGCCGAACGATGGTAATGGGCAATTTGTCCATCCATAGTCGGGCCATATACTCCATCGCGATTTTGCTGACGGCATAATCGTTGGCGGGACTGACGGGCGTCTCTTCGTTCAAGATCTCTCGATTCGAGTTGCCGTAAACGTTCGCGCTGCTCGCCAACAACACCGATCGTGGATTGCATCCGGACGCACACATGGCGTCCAGCAGATTACGAGTGCCGACCACGTTAGTGTCGTAAATCGCACGCACATCCCCATGTGCCACGAACGCGATGGCGGCCAGATGCACCACGACATCGGGCCTCATTTCCGCAAGGACTTGCACGAGTTCGGAGCGATTCAGCAGATCGACGGCACGAGTCGACACACGCGATTCAGTTTCCTGTCGATGACTTAAGCCACATACCTCATGGCCTGCCGCGACGAGATAATCTGACAGGTAGCAGCCGGTAAAGCCGCCTACTCCGGTGATCAGGACTTTCGCCATGATACTCAGAATGAGAAGCCGGCTTTGTTGCGACGAATATCGGCTTCAACCATCATCTGGCAGAGCGCTTCGAGCGAAGTTTGCGGCTTCCATCCGAGTTCGACTTGCGCCTTCTCGGGGTTGCCGATCAACAGATCGACCTCGGCGGGGCGATAGAACTTCGGATTGATCTTGACAATCACATGGCCGGTCTTCGCGCACTTACCGATTTCGTCGGGGCCGCTACCACTCCACACGATATTGATGTCAGTTGCCTTGGCGGCCATCGTCACGAAATCGCGCACGGTTTCCGTCCGGTTCGTGGCCAGAACATAGGTGTCAGGATTGTCCGCCTGAAGCATGCGCCACATGCCCTCAACGTATTCCTTCGCATACCCCCAGTCGCGTTTCGCATCGAGGTTGCCGAGTTCGAGCACATCAAGCTTGCCGAGATGGATCTTCGCAATGCTGTCGGTAATCTTGCGCGTTACGAACTCACGTCCCCGGAGCGGAGATTCGTGATTGAAGAGGATCCCGCTACATCCGAAGATGTCGTAGCTCTCGCGATAATTCACCGTAATCCAATGCGCGTAAAGCTTTGCGACACCGTACGGACTGCGCGGATAGAACGGCGTCGACTCAACCTGCGGAATCGCCTGCACTTTGCCGAACATCTCAGAGGTGCTGGCCTGGTAGAAACGAATATCGGTGTTGACAATGCGGATCGCTTCGAGCAGGTTCAACGGACCGAGCCCGGTAATCGCGGCCGTAGTGGACGGTTGATCGAAGGACACTCCGACGAAGCTTTGCGCAGCGAGGTTGTAAACCTCCGTTGCGCCCGTCGTCTTTAGCAGGTTGATACTCGCACCCAAATCCGTCAGATCATATTCGACCAGCTTCAGATTGGGGTGTGAGTCGATACCGAGTTCTTCGATCCGCCAGAAATTCACCGAGCTCGTCCGGCGATAGGTGCCATAAACCAAATAATTTTTTTCCAGCAGCAATTGTGCCAGATATGCCCCGTCCTGCCCAGTGATACCAGTAATGATTGCCGTCTTCATATTTATCTCTATTTTTTAAAAAATAATTCCGACCGCCGTGAATCAAAAATACATTCCGCGATTACGACACCACATATTTACCATCTGCCAATGGATGATAAAATTATTATGACTCGCAGCGAGCGACCGAAATAATCCACTCACTCTTCAATTATTTGAACGACTGTACCCCAGTGACCACCGGATATGCAACGGTAAATACCAGATTCAGCATTTTTTGAAGTTCCGTCACAGGTGCATTTGACACGTAAACAAGGTCCTTGTTATCCATCATAAAATTCTGTGCAACGAAGAATGAATTGGGGTCACGCAAGTTCACTCTATAAATCACCGGGACCTTATTATCCGCCGTGGTGCGCACCGGCTTGGACTGCCAATCGAGTGCACTGGCATCCTCGAAACGGAAGATGAACACGCCTCGAGCATCCGCACGCGAATCTTCCAGTCCGCCGGATCGCGCAAGCGCCTGTGCCAAAGTGATGCCCTGCGCTTCGAAATTAATTTCCTGATTCTTGCCCGTGGCTCCCAACGAAGTAAAGCTGTAAGGCTGGAACAATGCGGTAACCACATCTCCCGCGCGCAGCGGTACGTTTTGACGCGGGTCGCGAATCACGGTTGCGAGCGGAAGCGACGCCACCGCGTTGCCACGCGTCACCTGGATCGTGATCTTGTCGATCGGTTGCTTGACCCCCCCTGCAGAGGCCAGTGCGTCGAGTACGCGCTCGCCACGCGCGCTGAGCTGCATCCGGTTGCTGCTCGCGACATCGCCCACGATCGTGACATACGACGTCTCATTGCGATCGAGTTTCACCAGTACCTGAGGATCATGGGCCATGCCCTTGAGCCGAATCGTGATGTATTGCTCAAGCTGCGTCGGGGTACGCCCGGCCGCTTTTACCGCGCCAATGAACGGGATGCGAATATTCCCCTCGCCGTCAATGGTCTGGGTCGGCAGCGTCGTCATGCGCGCCCCGCTCGTCGTGCCCGATTTGACCTCCGTTTCACCGGCCGAAAACAACGTCGCGGGTGGCGCCTCCCAGATCAACACCGAAAGACTATCGCCAACCCCAAGTTGCTGACTGAATTGTGCCCCGTCTCCCAGTACATCGGCGAAACCTGCAAGTTTACGCTCAGCGAAAAGCTTGCGCGCCACTTCGTCCGTCAGATCAACGACTTGGATTCCCGCCGGATTGTTTTCGGAAGCTACGCTATTGACTTGCGACCGGCTGGGACCGGAAGTAGGAATGGTTGAGCACGCGCTCAAGCCGACGGCGCAGCATACAGCCCAAGCCACATAGGTACCACGATAGAAACTTGCCATTTTTTGATGCGTTCCGGTCATCATCTAGAGTCGGCTTGGATTGTCGCACGATGTAGAATATATTTGCGCGTGATTGACAGAATTCCTCGATCCATCCATCGCCACTCGCATACGCCACATCCTGTCACGAAAAATTATTTTACCCGTGTTAAACGTATTCTTGGATGTATCCCGGCTCCTGTCTCGTCTGGCCAAAGGACAATTACCAACGGGCGTGGATCGCGTCGGGCTCGCCTACGCGGAGCGCTACCACGCCGACGCGCGTGCGGTACTCAGCGATTTCGGATTTCCAAAGATTCTGTCTGAGCGGAACTCGCGCCGGATATTCAGCCTGCTGCTCGAATCACCCGCGCCCTCCAAGGCACGGATACGCGCGCAATCGGTTTGCGGCCTATTGACACCCGCGGGCGGCACCTTCGACAAAACCGTTCTCTTGCATACTAGCCACAACGGTATGGAACGGCCGCGCTACTACCAAGCCATGAGACGTCGCGGCATTCGGTCAGTCTTCATGATCCATGACTTGATACCGATCACCCATGCCGAATACTGCCGCCCTGGTGTTGGCGTAGCCCATCGTGCGCGCATCCATACCGCACTACGCCATGCCGACGGCCTCATCATGAACTCACAGGACACACTCGATGCGCTAACCGAAGAAGCGCATCGCGCAGACCTGTCGTTGCCACCTACGGTCGTCGCCCGTCTGGCGCCGGGAATCGGCTCACGCAGCAGTGCGCCGAGCCCGCTCAATCATCCCTACTTCGTCATGCTCGGCACCATCGAGCCACGCAAGAATCACTGGTTCATGCTGCATGTGTGGCGCAGGCTCGTCGAACTGCACGGTGCGGCGGCACCGAAGCTCGTCGTCATCGGGCGGCGCGGGTGGGAATGCGAGAACGTGATCGACATGCTCGACCGTTGCTCGAGCCTGCGCGGCGTGGTGATCGAGGAAGCGGACTGCTCCGACGATCGGCTCCACGTTTGGCTGCAGCATGCGCGCGCACTGCTTTTCCCATCGTTTGTCGAAGGCTACGGCATGCCGCTCGTGGAAGCGCTCGCCTTGCGCGTACCGGTGCTCGCCAGCGACCTCGGCGTATTTCACGAAATCGCCACGGATTTCCCCGACTATCTCGATCCACTCGACGGCCCCGGCTGGCTCGCTCGTATCGAGGCCTACAGCCGGGCAGATTGCAATGAGCGCGACGCACAGCTCGCACGCATCGAGGGCTTTCGCGAGCCCACGTGGGCCGAACACTTCGACCACGTCGATCGTTTCCTGGAAACACTGCACTAAATGAGCGATCCGGCGCGCCAGTACCCGGGTCTGCGTGACTCGGCATTCGATCTGCGCGGCATCACGCGCGGATCGCGCCTTTTCAGCTGGCTGATGCGCCGGTCGAATTACCTCTGGACCGACAAGTGCACGGGGCGGCTCATGCTGCGCCTCGCGCGAGCTGCAGGGTTGCGCGCCCATGCAGCTTCGCCGGGACCGCTGTTGGCGCGCCGCGGCCGACGTATGCCGCTGCCGTCATGGTTCGTCGTGCCTTGCGCTGAAGCCGGGCCATGGACGCTTTCCGATGCAATCAACAAGGCACTTGAGGCCGACCGCGCAGCAGGCACATCGCCCCACATCGCGAAGCTAATGAAGCGCGTGCTCGACACCCACGCGCTAGATCCGGGACACCGCACGCCGCGTTGCCTGCCGGCTCTGCTGGAACCGCATCGCGCCGAGCGGGTGCTGCTGATCGACGAACGCATGCGATCGGTGCGCGCTGGCGCATCGGTGCGCCAGCGACGAAAGTCGTTCGAAAGGATGATCGAGACCGCGCGCGCCGCGCATCCTGGCGCCCAGTTCTGGATCGCACGCACTGGCGAGTCCGGCACCGGCCACTGGCTCTCGTCGCTGGTGCATACGTTGCCGCCCGACACGCAGTGCGTCGGCGAGGAGTATTCGCTGTGCGCCGCGCTGCGCCGCGTCGATCATGTTTATACGGTAACGGCGCTAGAAGGCATGTACGCATTGCTGGCGGGCGTTCCGGTCCATACATTCGGTGCGCCATATTACGCGGGTTGGGGACTCACGAGCGACCATGGTGTGATGCGTGGCCGCACCATGCGCCCCACTCTGGCCGCACTTTTCGATATTGTCTTCTTGCGCCTCGCGCGTTATCTCGACCCGTCAACGTATGCGCCGGGCAACCTTGATGCGTCGCTCGACAGCATCGAATTGCAGCGCGCAATCGCAGATCGGTTCGCCGATCTACGCGAGGTGGCCGGTGTACGTTTTCAGTGGTGGAAGCGCCCGTTCGCCACGCCGTTTCTCACGGCCGGCGGCGGTGCACTGCGCTGGACGCGCGAGCCCGGCTCACTGCGCCCCGGTGAATGCGCGGCACTTTGGGGCGCACGCAGCGCGGACGGTCTGCCCGAAGGCGTACGTCACGTGAGGATAGAGGACGGCTTTCTCCACTCGACCGGGCTCGGCTCGGACATGATCGCTCCACGCAGCCAGGTGGTTGACACGCGCGGCCTGTATTTCGACGCGAGCCGTCCGAGCGACCTGACGGTCCTGTTGAATGAAACGGCATTCAGCGAAGAAGAGCTGGCTCGCGCCGCCACGTTACGCGCACAGATCGTCCGGTTCGGCTTGACCAAATACAACCTGGGCCGGCGCAAACCGACATGGCAAGCGCCGCCCGGAAAACGAGTCGCACTGGTTCCGGGCCAGGTGGCCGACGACGCTTCCATTCGCCTCGGCACGCGTGCGATTTCCACAGCCGACGCGCTGCTGCGCGAAGTGCGCGCACGCCGCCCTGACGCTTACATCGTCTACAAGCCGCACCCGGACGTCCTTTCCGGCAACCGGAGCGGTCTCGTCGATGCCGAGCGGCTCGCCGACGTTGTCGACATCGACTCGGATCTGATTTCGCTGATCGACGCTGCAGATGAAGTGCACACGCTGTCGTCGCTCGCCGGCTTCGACGCGCTGCTGCGCGGCAAGACGGTATTCACGTACGGATTGCCGTTTTACGCAGGCTGGGGCCTCACGCACGACGCGGTCGCGCCCATCCCGTGGAGAAAGCGCAGTCTGTCGCTCGACATGCTCACGGCTGGAGTGCTGCTGCGCTACCCGATTTACTGGGACTGGCGCCTACAGCTTTTCACGACGCCGGAATCGGTGATTCACCAGCTCGCACCGCTCGCGGCGCGCCCGCTCGCGCGGGTAAGCGCCGACCGTGCGCGGTCCTTCTTGAAGGTCGCGCGCTGGAGCCGCAATGCAACGCATCACCTGTCTTGGCGTTGGCAACAAACCATGAAGAAAGGGGCTCGCGAAGCGTCGTGAGCCTGTCACAAAACTGATATCTTGACCCGGGGATTACAACCATGAACATTTATCCGGTAGTTCTGTGTGGCGGTAGCGGCACCCGCCTTTGGCCGATGTCGCGCGGCGGCTATCCGAAGCAATACCTGAAGCTAACGGGCGATCAGACGCTCGTCCAGCAGACGGCCGTCCGCCTTCAGCACATTCCCGGCGCCACGGCACCCATCGTCGTCACGAACAACGAGCAACGCTTCCTCGTCGCCGAGCAACTGCGACAGGTAGGCATCAAGCCGTCGTCGATTGTGCTCGAACCTGTCGGCCGCAATACGGCGCCTGCCATTGCGGTCGCGGCGCTGCTCGCGCTGCGCGAGTCGCCCGAAGCGCTGCTGCTTGTCCTGCCGTCCGATCACGTAATTCTGAACGAAAAGGCCTTTGTGGCAGCGGCGCTGGATGCGGCAGCGATCGCTGGCGACCAACGTCTTGTGACTTTCGGAATCCCGCCGACCGAAGCGCACACGGGCTACGGCTACATCCGGCGCGGCACGCCGATCGCGGACGGCAAGCAGGTCTATTCGGTCGACGCATTTGTCGAAAAGCCGGACGCTCCGACAGCTGAGCGGTTTCTCGCGGACGGCGACTACTACTGGAACAGCGGCGTGTTCATGCTCAAGGCGTCCACATACCTTGACGAGCTGCAGCATCACGCACCCGACATCGCGCACCAAGCCGAGGCTGCGCTGTCGGGGGCGACGCGCGACAGCGACTTCGTCCGACTGAACAACGACTCCTTCTCCGCTTGCCCGAACATCTCGATCGATTACGCGGTAATGGAGAAGACGGACCGCGCGGCCGTCGTCGCCGCGGCCGACCTGGGTTGGAACGACATCGGCTCATGGACGGCGCTGGCCGATATTGCGAGCCCGGACGCGCACGGCAATGCGCTTATCGGCGATGTGTTCGTGGATTCGGTCGGCAGTTCCTACATCCGTGCAGAGCACAGGATGGTCGCCGCGATCGGCCTAGAGAACGTGGTGATCGTCGAAACGGCCGACGCCGTGCTCGTCGCGCATCGCGAGAAGGCGCAGGACGTGAAGAAGGTCGTCGAGTGGCTGAACGCATCGGGCCGTCACGAGTCGGTCACGCACCGGCGCGTCGTTCGTCCGTGGGGCTCGTACGAGGGCATCGACCAAGGCGATCGATTCCAAGTGAAGCGCATCATCGTGAGCCCAGGCGAAAAGCTCAGCCTGCAGATGCATCACCACCGAGCGGAGCACTGGATCGTCGTGAAGGGTACGGCGCTTGTCACGAACGGCGACAACGAAATCCTGCTGACGGAAAATCAGTCGACCTACATCCCGCTCGGCGCGACGCACCGCCTGAGCAACCCCGGCAAGATTCCGCTCGAGTTGATCGAGGTGCAGTCGGGTGCATATCTCGGAGAGGATGATATCGTACGGTTCGAGGACACGTACGGTCGAGCCCCAGCGGCAAGATAACCGGTACCGCAGTCCCTACCCGGGAGCGAAAGGGCCGACGGCATACGTTGACGGCCCTTCTTTCGGCGGCTGCGTGGCGGTGTTCTCGAGGACAACGCTGTCACTGTGAGAAAGAGTTGAGGAGCAAATGCGCATTGGTGTTATAAGTTCTCCCAGAAGTGGAAATAGTTGGGTAAGGTCAGTTCTCGCAAGCAGCCTCGATCTGCTAGAGATTGCAGTACACAACTATCTAGACGCACCGCAGGACCTGCCGCCACGATGCGCATTTCAGCTTCACTGGTATCGGGAGCCCAATTTTCAGCGATATCTCATCGAGAACCAATTCAAGACGCTGGTGATTGCTCGGCACCCGTTGGACATCTTGCTGTCGGCCCTGCAATTCATTCGCCACGATCCCACACCCAGTCAGTGGCTAATGGGAAATGCAGAGATTCCGCCCGAGTTGCCCGGTCAGTCGCCGACTTCGGACGCGTTCATGGATTACGCGTTGAGTTGGGGTGCCGAGAATCTGTTGTCTGTAACTTATCAATGGTGGCACGACGAGAAGTCCATCCGAGTCAAATACGAAGATCTGGTCGATTCGCCGAATAAAAATTTCGACAAGCTGATTTACGCTCTTTCCGGTGAGGCGGTTGGGTCCAGGGTCGACGAAGCGCTGGAACGCTTCAGCTTGACGTATTTCCGTTCGTTGCCGAATCGACATGGATGGCAAGGGCGACCAGGATTATGGCGCCATCTCATTCCAGCAAGAGAGGCGAGCGCTATCTATAAGCGGCATCGTCGTTTCTTTGACACCCTTGGCTACGAGGTGCCGTGGACGTGGACGTCTCGCCAGGAAGCGGTGCTTAACTGGGAATCGTTAAGCTAATCTTCGCGCGCCCCGCCCCTTCCGAATCGAAGCATCGCCGTGCGCCCGTCGCCTCCGATGACGGCCACTTCGAGCGCACCGCGGCCGCCTCGCTCATCAGCATCAGGCTTGGCCGCTTCATTCCGCTTCTCAAGCTTCAAATCCGTACGACCGAACAGCTTGAGCATGTCGCTTTGCGCAACGTACGCATCTCCTCCGCCGAGCATCGCGATGCGATCGAATGTCACGAGATACGTCGGGCCGTTCCGGCACTGAACGTCGATAGCATGAATCTCCATCTCGAAGTCACCGCTGTCTCCCGGTTGCCCCACCCTCACTTGTCGCGGTATAAGAAACGCGGCGCATCGTCTCGCGCGCGACTCTCTTACTTCTTCCTTCCGGAGAACGTATGTTCGATATCGCTACCGCCCAGCAATTCCTGATGACACGCGGCCTCGACTTCGGCCTCAACCTCGTCGCAGCCATCGCCCTGTGGTTCGTCGGCCGCTGGGCGATCCGCATCGGCACCCGCCTGCTCGGCAAGATCGTGCAGCGCAGCGGCAAGGTCGACCCCACGCTCGCCGACTACCTGACCTCCGTCGTCAGCGTGCTGCTGACGATCCTGCTGATCCTCGCGATCCTGCAGATCTTCGGCGTGCAGACCACGTCGTTCGCCGCGCTGCTTGCCGGCCTCGGCCTCGCGATCGGCACGGCCTGGGGCGGCCTGCTCGCGCATTTCGCAGCCGGCGTGTTCATGCAGGTGCTGCGCCCGTTCAAGATCGGCGACGTGATCAATGCGGGCGGCGTCACCGGCACGGTGAAGGAACTGGGCCTGTTCGGCACGACGATCATCACGCCGGACAACATCGTGACGATCGTCGGCAACAACAAGATCTTCTCGGACAACATCGCGAACTACAGCGCGACGTCATACCGCCGCGTCGACCTGACCGCGAAAATCGCGAACGGCGTCGACGCGGTCGACGCGATCAACCGCCTGAAGGAATCGGTGCAGAAGATCCCGAATGTGCTGGCCAATCCGGCGCCGGACGTCGGCGTGCTGCAGTTCACGCCGGAAGGCCCGCTCCTGTTCGTGCGCCCGTCCACGCAGCCGGCGAACTACTGGCAGGTGTACTGCGACACCAACCGCGCGATCCTCGACACGTTCCGCGACGCGCAATACCCGACGCCCGAAACGCCGATCTCGCATCGCACCGCCTGACGGCGCGACGCACACCACAGGCGAAAAAAAAACGTGGCATCGCAGCCACGCTTTTTTTGCTTCAACGACCGGCCGATATCAACGCCCGCCCGTCTTCTGCACATCGTTCGACCGGCGGCCGCGCACGATCTTCCACACCGCACCGAACGCAACCGGCACGATCGCCGCGCCGATCCCGGCCAGCACGATCACGTTCAGGTACTGGCGGATGAACGGGATGTTGCCGAAGAAATAGCCGAGCAGCACGAGCAGCAGCACCCAGAACAGCGCACCGAGCACGTTGAACAACTGGAAGCGCGCAACGCTCATCGACGACGCGCCCGCGACGAACGGCGCGAAAGTCCGCACGACGGGGATGAAGCGCGCGAGCACGATCGTCTTGCCGCCGTGCTTGTCGTAGAACGAGTGGGTCTTCTGCAGCGCCGCGCGGTCGAGGAAGCGCTCGAGCACCGGGATATGCGTGTTGAACACCTTCGGGCCGATCCACCGGCCGATCAGGTAATTGACCGTGTTGCCGCCGATCGCCGCGACGAGGAGCAGCACGATCAGCGCGCCGACGTTCATTTCACCGGTCGCTGCAAACGCGCCGCCGATGAACAGCAGCGAATCGCCCGGCAGGAACGGAAACACGACAAGACCCGTCTCGCAGAACACGATCAGGAACAGCACCAGATACACCCAGGCGCCGTACTGCCGGATGAAATCGCCCAGGAATGCGTCGATATGCAGGACGAGATTGACGAAGTGAAGCAGCGTATCCAAATGCGGTTCCTTCAGGGCAAGCAGGCCAGTCACGGCCAAAAGGGCGGAAACAGGGCTGACGCGCCCGCCCGGCCAGGGTGGCGCGTGAGACGCAGTCATCATACCGAAACTACCTTAAGGCTCCGTGAAAAAACGTAACGGATCGACAGCCCGGCGCAAGTCGGCCGCCTCGCTATAATTCGGCCATGTCCGAATTCACCGAAACGGCCGCGGGCGCCACGCCCGCCCCTGCCCCGCGCCCGCTGCGCGCGATCCAGCCCCTGCCCGACCAGCTGATCAGCCAGATCGCCGCGGGCGAGGTCGTCGAACGCCCGGCGTCGGTCGTCAAGGAACTGCTCGAGAACGCGCTCGACGCCGGCGCGAACACGCTGCGAATCGTGCTCGACGAAGGCGGCGTCAAGCGCATCTCGATCACCGACGACGGCTGCGGGATCCCGCCCGGCGAGCTGCCGCTCGCGCTGATGCGCCACGCGACGAGCAAGATCCGCTCGCTCGCGGAGCTCGAAGCGGTCGCGACGCTCGGGTTCCGCGGCGAAGCGCTCGCGTCGATCGCGTCGGTCGCCGAGATGTTCATCACGAGCCGCACCGCCGACGCGTCGCACGCGACGCGGATCGACGCGCAGACTGGCGTGCTCGCGCCGGCTGCCGGCGCGGTCGGCACGACGATCGAGGTGCGCGAGCTGTACTTCAACACGCCCGCGCGCCGCAAGTTCCTGAAGAGCGAGCAGACGGAATTCGGCCACTGCCTGGAAATGATCCGCCGCGCGGCGCTGGCCCGGCCCGACGTCGCGATCTCGGTGCTGCACAACGGCAAGGCTGTCGAGCACTGGAACGCGACCGAGCCCGCGCAGCGCGTCGCGAAGATTCTCGGCGACGGTTTCGCGACCGCGCACCTGCCGCTCGACGAACGCGCCGGACCACTGGCCGTCTACGGCTGCGCGGGCCTGCCGACCGCGAGTCGCGGCCGCGCCGATCAGCAGTATTTCTTCGTGAACGGGCGCTTCGTACGCGACAAGCTGCTGACGCACGCGGTGCGTGCCGCCTACGAGGACGTGCTGCACGGCGACCGCTACCCGTCCTATGTGCTGTTCCTCGACCTGCCGCCCGAGGCGGTCGACGTGAACGTGCACCCGTCGAAGATCGAAGTCCGGTTCCGCGATTCGCGCTCGATCCACCAGTACGTATTCCATGCAGTGCAGCGTGCGCTCGCGCGCCACGCGGGCGCGTCGCCCGAAACCACCGCGGGCGGCCATGCCGCGCACATCGAAGCCACGCCGGGCCCCGCATCGTTCCAGAGCACGCCGCTCGGCCAGGCCGGCGGCAGCATCGGCGGCGGTCTTCCGCACGCGGCGTCTGCGTCGTCATCGCCGGCGCAAGGCAACACCTGGCTGCGCCAGGCACGCATGACGCAAGGCACGCTGCCCGTCGCGCAGCCGCTCGCGCTCTACGACGCGCTGTTCGGCCGCAAGGACAGCGGCGCGGGCACGCCGGCCGGCGCGACGACGGTCGCGCACGATGCAGCCGACGCGTCCGTCGCGCCGCCGCCGGGTTTCGCCGCGCCGACGCTCGCGCACACGGCGCACGACGACCAGCCGCTCGGTTTCGCGCTCGGCCAGATCCACGGCATCTACGTGCTCGCGCAGAACGCGCACGGGCTCGTGATCGTCGACATGCATGCGGCGCACGAGCGGATCCTGTACGAACAGTTCAAGAACGCGCTCGCCGACCGCTCGGTCGCCGTGCAGGCGCTGCTGCTGCCGGTGTCGATGAATGCGACGCCGGTCGAGATCGGCACCGTCGAAGAGGAGCGCGAGACGCTCGAATCGCTCGGCTTCGACCTCGCGGTGCTGTCGCCGACGACGCTCGCGATCCGCGCGGTGCCGGCGCTCCTGAAGGATGCAGACCTGCAGGCGCTCGCGCGCGCGGTGCTCGCCGACCTGCATGCGTTCGGCGGCTCGCGCGTGCTCACCGAACGGCAGCACGAACTGCTCGGCACGCTCGCGTGCCATCACGCGGTGCGCGCGAACCGGCGCCTCACGCTCGACGAGATGAACGCGCTGCTGCGCCAGATGGAGGCGACCGAACGCGCGGACCAGTGCAATCACGGCCGGCCGACGTGGTATCAGCTCACGCTCGCCGATCTCGACCGCCTGTTCATGCGTGGCCAATGAGCGTGTCGCAGCCTTCCCTCCCGACGACGATCGCGTGCCTGCTCGGCCCCACCGCGTCCGGCAAGACGGCCGCGGCGCTGGCGCTCGCTGCGCGCCGGCCGATCGAGATCGTCAGCGTCGATTCGGCGCTGGTCTATCGCGACATGGATATCGGCACCGCGAAGCCGACCCGCGACGAACGCGCGCGCGTGCCGCACCACCTGATCGACATCATCGACCCGGCGGACGCCTACTCGGCGGCCGAATTCCGTGCGGACACGCTGCGCCTGATCGGCGAGATCGCCGCGCGCGGCCACACACCGCTGCTCGCGGGCGGCACGATGATGTACTACAAGGCGTTGACGCAGGGGCTGAACGACCTGCCGGGCGCCGACGCAGCGGTGCGCGCCGAACTCGATGCGGACGCCGCGCGCGACGGCTGGCCGGCGCTCCATGCACGGCTCGCACAGGTTGACCCGCAAACGGCCGCGCGCCTCGCGCCAAACGATTCGCAGCGCATCCAGCGCGCGCTCGAAATCTTCCTGCTGAGCGGACAGCCGATGTCGGCACTGCTCGCCGCGCCGCCGCGCGCGGACGACGAAGCGGCCCGCTACCGCTTCGTGCCGGTCGCGCTCGAGCCGTCCGACCGCGCGGTGCTGCACGCGCGGATCGCGCAGCGCTTCGACGCGATGCTCGATGCGGGCTTCATCGACGAAGTCGAGCGGCTGCGCCGCCGCGACGACCTCCATCTGGGCCTGCCGTCGATGCGCTGCGTCGGCTACCGGCAGGCGTGGGAGTTCCTCGACGGCGCGACCGACTATCGGACGATGCGCGACAAGGGCATCTTCGCGACGCGCCAGCTGTGCAAGCGCCAGCTCACGTGGCTGCGCGCGATGCCGGAGCGGATTGTCGTCGACTGCGTCGCGCCCGGCTCGACGGCGCAGGCGGTAGATGCGCTCGAACGCGTGCTCGACGGCCACATGACGGACTGATCCACGCGCCGGTTCGCGACGAGCCAGGTTTCCACCAGGTCGCGGATCGCGCGTTCGTCCCCGCTCATCGTCGTCCCTCCTTCGCCCGTGTCGCGCGCGCGGCGCGGCAGAAAAAAAACCGCCCGGATCGACTCCGGGCGGCTTTCGATGACATCGTCCTGCTAACGGCGCGTCAGACCACGACCGTCTGCGCCTCGCCTTCGCGGGTCGCGCGCACGGTGCCGATCTTCCACACCTGCTCGCCGGCTGCCGTCAGCTGGCGGACTGCCTCGTCGGCGTCCGCCGCCGACACGATCACGGCCATGCCGATCCCGCAGTTGAACACGCGGTGCATTTCCGCGTCGGCGACGCCGCCGTGCTCCTGCAGCCACTGGAACAGCGGCGGCAGCGGCCAGGCCTTCTGGTCGAGCTCGGCGGTCAGGCCTTCGCGCAGCACGCGCGGAATGTTCTCGACGAGGCCGCCGCCCGTGATGTGCGCCATGCCCTTCACCGCGATCTTTTCCATCAGCGCGAGGAGCGGCTTCACGTAGATGCGGGTCGGCGCCATCAGCGTGTCCGCGAGCGAGCGGCCGTGGAAATCGGCCGACAGGTCCGGGTTCGCGCGCTCGATGATCTTGCGCACGAGCGAGAAGCCGTTCGAGTGAATGCCGCTCGATGCGAGGCCCAGCACCACGTCGCCCTCGGCGATCGTGCTGCCGTCGATGATCTTGCTCTTCTCGACCGCGCCGACCGCAAAGCCGGCCAGGTCGTATTCGCCGTCCGGGTACATGCCCGGCATCTCGGCGGTCTCGCCGCCGATCAGCGCGCAGCCCGACAGCTCGCAGCCCTGCGCGATGCCCTTGACGACGGTTGCCGCCGTGTCGACGTCGAGCTTGCCGCACGCGAAGTAGTCGAGAAAGAACAGCGGCTCGGCACCCTGCACGAGGATGTCGTTCACGCTCATCGCGACGAGATCCTGGCCGACCGTATCGTGTTTGTTCAGATGAAAGGCAAGCTTGAGCTTCGTGCCGACGCCGTCGGTGCCCGACACGAGCACCGGCTCGCGATACTTCTTCGGCACTTCGAACAGCGCGCCGAACCCGCCGATGCCGCCGAGCACGCCGTCGCGCAGGGTTTTCTTCGCAAAGGGCTTGATCTTGTCGACGAGCGCGTCGCCCGCGTCGATGTCGACGCCTGCGTCGCGATAGGACAGACCTTGAGCGTCAGGAGCGGATTTCGGAGGATTCATGGGGGAATGCAAGAAGGTCGGTAAAATGCGATTTTACCCGAAGCCGGCCGCGCGGCCGGAATTCCCCGCATCGAATCGTCAGGGATTGCATCTTGGCCAACACGTCCCCGTTTTCTTCGCCACGCGAACCGCACCGCAGCCGCGGCGCCGTCGTGCGCGCGGACGGCGCGCAAGCCTTCCCCGGCGCGAGCCCGGCCTTCGGTACGCTCGACCCCAACCGCTCCGCATCGTGACTGCTTCCCGTCAACTGACGCTCGATCTCGGCACGCCGCCACCCGCCACGTTCGACAACTTCATCACGGGCGAGGAGAACGGCGAGCTCGTCACTCGGCTGCAGAAGCTCGACCTCGCGCTCGCGGCAGGCCCCGTGCCGGACCGGTCGTTCTACATCTGGGGCGAGCCCGGCAGCGGCCGCAGCCACCTGCTGCAGGCGCTCGTGAGCGACGCATCGTACGGCTACGCGCGCTATCTCACGCCGCAGAGCCCGCTCGGCGCGTTCACGTTCGACCCGCGCATCGGCATCTACGCGATCGACGACTGCGACCGGATGAGCGACACGCAGCAGGTCGCGCTGTTCAACCTGTTCAACGAGGTCCGCGCGCATCCGTCGAGCGCGTTCGTCGCGGCGGGCCCCGCGGCGCCGCTCGCGCTCGACGTCCGCGAGGACCTGCGCACGCGCCTCGGCTGGGGGCTCGTGTTCCACCTGTCGCCGCCGTCCGACGCCGGCAAGATCGCCGTACTGAAGCTCGCGGCGAAGGAGCGCGGGATCGCGCTCACCGACGACATCGCGGCTTACCTGCTCACCCATTTCCGCCGTGACATGCCGAGCCTGATGGCGCTGCTCGACGCGCTCGACCGTTTCTCGCTCGAGCAGAAGCGCGCCGTCACGCTGCCGCTGTTGCGCCGGATGCTGGCCCGCCCCGGTGACGACATCGCGCCGCCGGGCACGGGTCCGAACCGCTTCGAGTAAAATGCGCTTCCATGACTAATCTGGCACTCTTTGACCTCGATCACACGCTGATCCCGACCGATAGCGACCACGAATGGGGCCGCTTCATGGTGAAGCTCGGCATCGTCGACGCAGACAGCTTCTCGCGTCAGAACGACCAGTTCTTCGCCGACTACAAGGCGGGCAAGCTCGACATCCACGCGTACCTGACCGCGATGCTCACGCCGCTCGCGAAGTATTCGCGCACGCAGCTGGCCGAATGGCACGAGCAGTACATGCACGAGGTGATCCGCCCCGCGATGCTGCCCGCCGCGCTCGAACTCGTGCGCGAGCACCTCGATGCGGGCGACCTGTGCTGCATCGTCACCGCGACCAACGAATTCATCACGCGGCCGATCGCGACCGCGTTCGGCGTCGACACGCTGATCGCGTGCGAGGTCGAGACGACGGACGGTCACCCCGATTCGCCGTACACGGGCCGGCCGACCGGCACGCCGAGCTACCGCGAGGGCAAGATCGTCCGCACCGAAGCGTGGCTCGCGTCGCTCGGCAAGCACTGGGACGACTTCGAGCGCAGCTACTTCTACAGCGATTCGCACAACGACATCCCGCTGCTCGAAAAAGTCAGCGACCCGATCGCGACCAACCCTGACGACACGCTGCGCGCGCATGCAAGCGACCGCGGCTGGCGCATCCTGGATCTCTTCTGAACGTCGTGATCAAGAAACTCATCCGCAAGCTGCTCGGCCAGGACGACGCCGCGCAGCCCGAAGCCGAAACCGACACCGCGGCCGTCCCGAACGCACCGGCCGCCCCGCGTGCCGCGAAAGGCGCACGCGCCGCCGCGAAGAAGCCGCGCAATCACGAACCGACCATCGTGCCCGCGAACGTGCACGGCATCGATCCCGCGCTGATCTCGAAGAACGCGGTGCGCGTGACCGACACGCTGCAACAGGCGGGCTTCCGCGCGTTCATCGTCGGCGGCGCGGTCCGCGACCTGCTGCTCGGCATCGCGCCGAAGGACTTCGACGTCGCGACCGACGCGACGCCGACCGAGGTGCAGCGCCTGTTCCGCCGCGCGCGCCTGATCGGCCGCCGCTTCCAGATCGTCCACGTGCAGTTCGGCCAGGAGCTGATCGAAGTGTCGACGTTCCGCGCGCTCGTCGATGCGCCGCAGGAACCTGCAGCGCACGCCGAACCGCCGAAGCGCCTGAAGCGCGACGAACTCGACCGCCGCACGCACGCGGTCGACGCGAGCGGCCGCGTGCTGCGCGACAACGTGTGGGGCGAACAGCACGAAGACGCCGCGCGCCGCGACTTCACGATCAACGCGATGTACTACGATCCGTCGACGCAGACGGTGCTCGACTACCACGACGGGATGGCCGACATGCGCGCCCGCCTGCTGCGGATGATCGGCGACCCGGCCACGCGCTACCGCGAGGATCCGGTGCGGATGCTGCGCGTGGTGCGCTTCGCGGCGAAGCTCGGCTTCGACATCGAGCCGCATACGCGCGAGCCGATCAAGGCGCTCGCCGACCTGATCAACAACGTGCCCGCCGCACGCCTGTTCGACGAGATGCTGAAGCTGCTGCTGTCCGGCCACGCGCTCGCGTGCCTGAAGCAGTTGCGCAACGAAGGCCTGCATCACGGGCTGCTGCCGCTGCTCGACGTCGTGCTCGAGCAGCCGCAGGGCGAGAAGTTCATCACGCTCGCGCTGAACAACACCGACGCGCGCGTGCGCGCCGGCAAGCCCGTGTCGCCGGGCTTCCTGTTCGCGACGCTGCTGTGGCACGACATGCGCCAGCGCTTCGAGCAGTACACGGCCGAAGGCGAATTCCCGGTGCCCGCGCTGCATCGCGCGATGGACGACGTGCTCGACATGCAGACCGAGAAGCTCGCGATCCACAAGCGCTTCTCGGCCGACATGCGCGAGATCTGGGGGCTGCAGCTGCGCCTCGAGAAACGCTCGGGCCGCGGCGCGCTGCGCCTGCTGGAACACCAAAGATTTAGAGCGGGGTATGATTTCCTCCTGTTACGCTGCGAATCCGGCGAGCTGGACCCGGTCGTCGCGCAGTGGTGGACGGATTTCATCGAAGGCGACGCGGCCGCCCGCGAGGCATTGCTCACGCAGGGCGGAAGCAAGGAAAAATCGCCCCGCAAGCGGCGCCGCCGCGGCGGTGCGAGGAATCGCAAGCCGGACGAAGGCGTCGAGCAGGCGCCGGGTGCCCCGGGCGGTTCGGAAGACTGACGCGCTCGCCGGCGAACGACGTAGGAAGTGATGCCATGACGGTTGCATATCTCGGCCTGGGGGCGAATCTCGGCGATGCACGCCAGACGCTGAAGGACGCGGTGGTGTGTCTCGCCCAGCAGCGCACCATCATGATTCTCGACAAGTCGAGCCTGTATCGCACCGCCCCGATCGACGCGGGCGGCGACGACTACTACAACTGCGTCGTCAAGATCGACACCACGCTCGCCGCGCGCGAGCTGCTCGCCCTCTGCCAGAAGATCGAGAATCACTTCGGGCGCGAGCGCCCGTACCGCAACGCGCCGCGCACGCTCGACGTCGACATCCTGCTGTTCGGCACCGACTCGATCGACGAACCCGACCTGATCGTGCCGCACCCGCGGCTGACCGATCGCGCGTTCGCGCTCGTGCCGCTCGTCGAGATCGACCCGGCGCTCGACATTCCGGCGCGCGGCCGTGCCGAGGCGTTCCTCGCCGCGGTCGCGAGCCAGCGCATCGAGAAGGTCCAGACCTGCCAGTGCCTGCTGCAGAAGGCGCTGGCCGCCAGCGCGGACAGCGCCGCCGGTGCCGACAAGGGCCGCTGCCGATGAACCCGACACCGCTGACCGTCACCGCGCCCGATCTGCGCGCACCGCACCGCTATCTCGTGATCGAAGGCCCGATCGGCGTCGGCAAGACGACGCTCGCGGGCCTGCTCGCGGAGCGCTGGTCGATGCAGACACTGCTCGAGCGCCCGCAGGACAACCCGTTTCTCGAACGCTTCTATCGCGACACCGCGCGCTACGCGCTGCCGACGCAACTGTCGTTCGCGCTGCAGCGCGCGCAGCAGGCACGCGAACTGATCGGCGCACTGGAAACGGGCCGGCCGGTCGTGACCGACTTCATGCCGCAGAAGAACGAGATCTTCGCGCGGCTGAACCTGCCTGACGACGAGTGGCAGCTGTACCGCGCGCTGTCGGCGCACGTGGAATTGCCGCAGGCGCCCACGCCCGATCTCGTCGTGTACCTGCAGGCGAGCCCCGAAGTGCTGTTCGCGCGGATCCAGAAGCGCGGGCTGCCGATGGAGCTGCAGATCAGCGACGCGTACCTGCGCGCGCTCGTCGACGCATACAACGAATTCTTCTATCACTACGACCGCACGCCGGTGCTGACGGTCGCCGCGGAACATCTGAACCCGCTGGAATCCCCCGAAGACCTCGCGTTGCTGATCGAGCGCATCGAAACGATGCGCGGCCGCAAGGAATTCTTCGTCAAGGGCGAGACGACGCGCTGACGCGTCCCGCCGCTTCTTCACCCATCGAACGGGATTTCCCATGACCTATCTCCAGGAATCGAGTCGGCCTGCCGTGACGGTGCCCAAGCTGCAGGCAATGCGCGACGCCGGCGAGAAGATCGCGATGCTGACCTGCTACGACGCGAGCTTCGCCGCGCTGCTCGACAGTGCGGGCACCGACGTGCTGCTGATCGGCGATTCGCTCGGCAACGTGCTGCAGGGCCACACGACCACGCTGCCCGTCACGCTCGACGACATCGCGTACCACACCGCATGCGTCGCGCGCACGCAGCCGCGCGCGCTCGTCGTCGCGGATCTGCCGTTCGGCACGTACGGCACGCCGGCCGACGCGTTCGCGAGCTCGGTCAAGCTGATGCGCGCGGGCGCGCAGATGGTCAAGCTCGAAGGCGGCGTATGGCTCGCCGACACCGTGCGCTTCCTCGTCGAGCGCTCGGTGCCCGTGTGTGCGCACGTCGGCCTCACGCCGCAGTCGGTGCATGCGTTCGGCGGCTTCAAGGTGCAGGGCAAGACCGAGGCCGGCGCCGCGCAGCTGCTGCGCGACGCGCGCGCGATCGAGGACGCGGGTGCGCAGCTCGTGGTGCTCGAAGCCGTGCCGACGCTCGTCGCGTCGGAAGTCACACACATGCTGAAGATCCCGACGATCGGCATCGGCGCGGGCGCCGACTGCTCCGGGCAGGTGCTCGTGCTGCACGACATGCTCGGCATCTTCCCCGGCAAGCGGCCGCGGTTCGTGAAGGATTTCATGCAGGGCCAGCCGAACATCCATGCGGCCGTCGAAGCCTATGTGCGCGCGGTGAAGGACGGCACGTTCCCCGGGCCGGAGCATTCGTTCTGACAGGAGACCGGCGGTTCGCCGCCGGCTCGCGGACATGAAAAAGCGCGGCGCCCTTTGCGGGGCGCCGCGCTATTTTCATGCGGTCGTTGCGGCGCGATGCCCGCGCCGGCCGGTCACTTCAGCACCGCGTCGAGCGCGCCGCGCAGCGCGTTGGTCAGCAGCAGCGCTTGCGCGCGCGCCAGGTCGGCGCGCGTCACGACACGCTCCACCGCACCGAACGACGGATCGTCGAGCAGCACGCCACGCATCACGCCCGGCAGCACGCCGCACGACAATGGTGGCGTCACCCATTGGCCGTCGAGCTTCACGAACAGGTTCGAGCGTCCGCCTTCCGTCACTTCGCCGCGCGCGTTGACGAACAGCATGTCGAAGCAGCCGAGCGCCTCCGCGCCCTGCCACGCGCGATCGAAGTCGGCGCGGCGGGTCGTCTTGTGCAGCAGCAGCGCGTCGTCGGCATGCGTCGGTGCGAACCCGTGGTCGGCGGCAAGCAGCACGCCCACCGGGCCCGCGGGCAGCGGCTTGAGCGGTGCGGCCGTGATCTCGACCGTGCCGTTCTTCGCCAGCGCGAGCTTCATCCGGTACGGGCCGTCGCCGTCGAGCGCCGCGCAGCGCGTATCGATCTCGCGGCGCAGCGCCGCCGCATCGAAGCGGAACCCGAACGCATCCGCGCTGCGTTGCAGCCGCGCGAGGTGGCGCTCGAGATGGCGAATGCCGTCCGCGCGCGTCGCGCAGGTCGTTTCGAACAACTGGAAGCCGGGATCGGCATCGGTCAGGAATTGCGCCTTCAATTCGCACTCCGCATATTCGTCGGCCGCGACGCTGTCGAGGACGATACCCGCACCGACGCCCATCGTGCCGGTATGCCGTGCGCCCGCGGCGGTTGCGCTTATGCTGGCCGCCTCATCGCCGGCCGCACCTAAGCCGGCCGCCCCGACCGTCAACGTGCGGATCGCGACCGACAGGCAAAAATCGCCGCAGCCAGCCGCAGGCGCGCGCGGCGCGTCGAGCCAGCCGATTGCTCCCGTATAGAGCCCGCGCGGCGTCGATTCGATCGCATCGATCAACTGCATCGTCTTGTGCTTCGGCGCGCCGGTGATCGAGCCGCACGGAAACAGCGCGCGCAGCATGTCGGCGAACGTCGTGCCGCCGCGCCAGCCGGCCTCGACGGTGGACGTCATCTGCCACACCGACGCATACGGCTCGACCGAGAACAGCGCGGGCACCTTGACCGTGCCCGTGCGCGCGATCCGCGACACGTCGTTGCGCAGCAGATCGACGATCATCACGTTCTCGGCGCGATTCTTCGGGTCGCTCGCGAGGAACGCGGCCGCTTCGGCATCGCGCTGCGGGTCGTCCGAACGCGGCGCGGTGCCCTTCATCGGCCGCGCGCGCAGCACGTCGCCGTGCTTTTCGACGAACAGCTCGGGCGAACACGACACGACCCACGCGCCGTCCGGCAGCGCGATCAGCGCGCCATAACGCACCGGCTGGCGCGCGCGCAGGCGCCGGTACAGCGCGAGCGGCGTGCCGAACACGTCGAAATGGAGCCGGTACGTGTAATTGACCTGATACGAATCGCCCGCGCACAACGCATCGTGCACGGCCGAGATCGCCGTATCGAATGCATCGCGCGTCACGCTCTTCGTCACATGCGCGACGCCCGCGATCGACGGCGCAGCCGCGCCGCCGTCGCGTTCCGCGAGCCACGCGTCGACTTCGTCGCGCGACAGGTGCTCGCAGCGCGCGAACAGCAAAAAGCGCAGCGGGGCCTTGCCCGGCTGCGCCCATTGCAGATTGCGCCCGAATTCGTAGTCGCCGACGACGACCGCGTGCAGCCCGTCCCGCAGATCCTGCGCCAGTGCCGCGTCGACGTCGTCGAGCCGGGCGGGGTCGGTGCACACCCGTTCATGCACGAAGCCCGTGTACAAGCGACTCGACCGCGCGGACGCGGTCGAGTCGCAATCGTCCAAGAGCGCGAACGGCGCGCTCTCGCTGCCTTCAATCATGCCGTCACTCGAAGAAGCTCTTCACGCGGTCGAACCAGCTCTTGCTCTGCGGGCTGTGGCGCGCACCGCCTTCGGCCAGCGACTTCTCGAACTGCTTGAGCAGGTCGCGCTGATGGTCGGTCAGCTTCACGGGCGTCTCGACCTGCACGTGCACGTACAGATCGCCCGCGATGCTCGAACGCAGCCCCTTGATGCCCTTGCCGCGCAGGCGGAACGTCTTGCCTGACTGCGTGCCTTCCGGCACCGGGAACGTCGCGCGGCCGGCCAGCGTCGGCACCTCGATCTCGCCGCCGAGCGCGGCGGTCGTGAACGGGATCGGCATCTGGCAATGCAGGTCGTCGCCGTCGCGCTCGAACACCGAGTGCGGCTTGATGTGGATCTCGACGTACAGGTCGCCCGGCGGCCCGCCGTTGATGCCCGGCTCGCCGTTGCCGGCCGAGCGGATCCGCATGCCGTCGTCGATCCCGGCCGGGATCTTCACTTCGAGCGTCTTGGTTTCCTTCACCTTGCCCGAACCGTGGCAGTGCGCGCACGGATCCGGAATGTAGGTGCCGCTGCCATGACACTTCGGGCAGGTCTGCTGGATGCTGAAGAAGCCCTGCGACATGCGCACCGTGCCCTGGCCGTGACAGGTCGGGCAGGTCTCGGGCTTGGTGCCCGGCTTCGCGCCCGAACCGTGACAGACCTCGCACGACACCCAGCTCGGCACGCGGATCTGCGTGTCGTAGCCGTGCGCGGCCTGCTCGAGCGTGATTTCCATGCTGTAGCGCAGGTCCGCGCCGCGATACACCTGCGGGCCGCCCCGGCCGCCGCGGCCGCCCGCCGCCGCCTGGCCGAAGATGTCGCCGAAGATGTCGCCGAACGCGTCGGCAAAGCCGCCGAAGCCCTGTGCGCCCGCACCGCCCATGTTCGGATCGACACCCGCGTGGCCGTACTGGTCGTACGCGGCCCGCTTCTGGCCATCCGACAGCATTTCATAGGCTTCCTTCACCTCCTTGAAATGCTCTTCCGCATCCTTGTTGTCCGGATTGCGGTCAGGGTGATACTTCATCGCAAGCTTGCGATATGCCTTCTTGATTTCGTCGTCGCTCGCATTCTTCGCGACGCCCAGAACCTCGTAGTAATCCCGTTTCGCCATATCGATTCACTGCCGTCCGCGCCTGATGCACGCGGCGGCTCCTTTCGCTCGCAGTAAAGTCTCGCGACTCGTCTGGCGTTGCGGCGCCCGTCCAGGGACGGCACACGCAGCGCCCGCCAAAAAACAAATGTGCCCGGAGGGCCGCGAAGCCCGCCAGGCGTAGAGTCGATCCGGCCATCCGGAAGGAAAGACAGACCGCTTGTCAGCCGCGCCGCGCGCGGCATTCGCGCGCGGCGTGCGGTGCTGTTGCAACCCGGCTCAGTCCTTCTTCACTTCCTTGAACTCGGCGTCGACGACGTCGTCGGCAGCCTGCTGTGCGCCGCCCGCGTGGGCCGCGCCTTCCTCTGCGCCCGCCGCGCCGGCCGCACCAGCCTGGGCCTGCATGTCGGCGTACATCTTCTCACCGAGCTTCTGCGAGGCCGTCGCCACGGCTTCGACCTTCGCATCGATCGTGGCCTTGTCGCTCGAGGTGCTCTTCAGCACGTCCTCGAGTTCCTTCAGCGCAGCCTCGATCTTCTCCTTCTCGCCCGCGTCCAGCTTGTCGCCGTACTCGGTCAGCGCCTTCTTCGTGCTGTGGACGAGCGCGTCGCCCTGGTTGCGCGCATCGGCCAGCTCGCGCAGCTTGTGATCTTCCGCCGCGTTCGCTTCCGCGTCCTTGATCATCTGGTCGATCTCGGCTTCGGACAGGCCCGAGTTCGCCTTGATCGTGATCTTGTTTTCCTTGCCGGTCGCCTTGTCCTTCGCGGCGACGTGCAGGATGCCGTTCGCGTCGATGTCGAAGGTCACTTCGATCTGCGGCACGCCGCGCGGTGCGGGCGGGATGCCTTCCAGGTTGAACTCGCCGAGCAGCTTGTTGCCGGCTGCCATCTCGCGCTCGCCCTGGAACACCTTGATCGTCACGGCGCCCTGGTTGTCGTCCGCCGTCGAGTACACCTGGGCGTGCTTCGTCGGGATCGTCGTGTTCTTGTTGATCATCTTCGTCATCACGCCACCGAGCGTCTCGATGCCGAGCGACAGCGGGGTCACGTCGAGCAGCAGCACGTCCTTGCGGTCGCCCGACAGCACCTGGCCCTGGATCGCCGCGCCGACGGCAACGGCTTCGTCCGGGTTCACGTCACGGCGCGGATCCTTGCCGAAGAATTCCTTCACCTTCTCCATGACCTTCGGCATGCGGGTCTGGCCGCCGACCAGGATCACGTCGTCGATGTCCGACACCTTGACGCCCGCATCCTTGATCGCGATGCGGCACGGCTCGATCGTGCGCTCGACCAGGTCCTCGACCAGCGCTTCCAGCTTTGCGCGGGTGATCTTCAGGTTCAAGTGCTTCGGGCCCGAAGCGTCGGCCGTGATGTACGGCAGGTTGATTTCGGTCTGCTGGCTCGACGACAGCTCGATCTTCGCCTTTTCAGCGGCTTCCTTCAGGCGCTGCAGCGCGAGCACGTCCTTCGACAGGTCGACGCCCTGCTCCTTCTTGAACTCGCCGATGATGTAGTCGATGATGCGCTGGTCGAAGTCCTCGCCGCCGAGGAACGTGTCGCCGTTGGTCGACAGCACTTCGAACTGCATCTCGCCGTCGACGTCCGCGATCTCGATGATCGAAATGTCGAACGTGCCGCCGCCGAGGTCATAGACGGCGATCTTGCGGTCGCCCTTCTCGACCTTGTCGAGGCCGAACGCAAGTGCGGCCGCGGTCGGCTCGTTGATGATCCGCTTGACTTCGAGCCCCGCGATGCGGCCCGCGTCCTTCGTCGCCTGGCGCTGGCTGTCGTTGAAGTACGCCGGCACCGTGATCACGGCTTCCGTGACCGGCTCGCCGAGGTAGTCTTCGGCCGTCTTCTTCATCTTGCGCAGCACTTCCGCCGACACTTGCGGCGGCGCGAGCTTCTCGCCATGCGCCTCGACCCACGCGTCGCCGTTGTCCGCCTTGACGATCGAGTACGGCATCAGGCCGATGTCCTTCTGCACTTCCTTCTCTTCGAAGCGGCGGCCGATCAGGCGCTTGACCGCGAAGAGCGTGTTTCTCGGGTTCGTCACCGATTGACGCTTGGCCGGCGCGCCGACGAGCACTTCGTTGTCGTCCATGTAGGCGATGATCGACGGCGTGGTGCGTGCGCCTTCCGAGTTCTCGATAACCTTGACCTGGTTGCCTTCCATGATCGCGACGCACGAGTTCGTGGTGCCGAGGTCAATACCGATGATCTTTCCCATTTTTTCCTAATCTCCAGAAATCCTTGATTGCTGCGCGAAACCGGCCATTTTGCGGCCGTTTCGCGCGCCGAATTCAACTCTGTTCCCGAAATAAGTCCGACCGCGCCGTTTTCAAGACCCGACAAGCGATGCGGCTATTAAATTTTTTCAATCGGCCGCCGGCCCCGGATGGGCGGGCGCACCGATCTTCCGCCGCGCGGCGGCCACGGCCGCCTCGAACTGCGCGAGCCCGTGCCAGCCGGTCGCGCGGCCGAGCCGCCTGCCGCGGTGAAAGAAGAACCACGTCGGCACGCCGTGCAGCCCGAAGCGGCGCCCGAGCGCCGGGTGTTCGTACACGTTGCTATGGAACCACTTGAGATCCAGCGCACGGATCGCGCCCGGCTGAGCCAGCATCGCCTTCTTCGCGATCTCGCAGTTGAAGCAGTCGACGCCCCAGAAGAACACGACCGCGAGCGCGTCGCCGGCGCCCGCGAGACCGGCGTCGAACGTGTCGGCAGACAAGGCCTGCATGCCGAACACGTCGAATGCGGCCGGATCGACGCCGGCGGCGGACATGACGGCGGCCTTACTTCGGTTGCGCGACCGTCACGAGCGCCGGGCGCAGCACGCGGTCGGCAATCGTGTAGCCCTTTTGCAGCACGGCGACGACGGTGTTCGGCTCCTGCTCGGCCGGCACCATCGAGATCGCCTGGTGCTGGTGCGGGTCGAACTTCTCGCCGACCGGGTTGATCGCGACGACGCGGCCCTTCTCGAGCGCGTTCGTCAGCTGGCGCAGCGTCAGCTCGACGCCTTCGCGCACCTTCGCGAGGTCGCCGGACGTGTCGCCGACCGCCGCCTCGAGGCTGTCCAGCACCGGCAGCAGATGCTCGGCAAAGCTTTCGATCGCGAACTTGTGCGCCTTCGCGACGTCGTCCTGCGCACGGCGGCGCACGTTCTCGGTTTCGGCCTTCGCCCGCAGGAAGCTTTCCTGCAGCTCGGCGACCTTGGCTTGAGCCTCGGCGAGCGCCGCTTCGGCGGCAACGGCGGCCGGCGCTGCGCCTTGCGCTGCCTGCGTCTCGCTGCCGATGTCTTCGGCCGATTGGGTAGCCGGGTTCTCTTGCGTGTTTTCCATGTCGCTGAAAGTCGATTAGAGGTTGAAGCCAAATCGGCAACCGTCGGATGAAAGCCCGGCGGCACCGCACATTGCTGGTGCAGATAAGGTTGAAAACTACAATTTCAAGAGGGTTATTCGCGCGCATTCGCCAGCGCCGCGAAACAACCGCGCCGCCTGCCGGTGCAACGCCCGCACGCCCCGCCGGCCGGGCGAAACGGCCTGTAACAACGCTTACCTGGCAAGTACTAGCTCGCCTCCGGGGGCTGAACTACACTGCAACACAGGCGTCGGAGAAGCTCGTTTACCCTGACCTGACCGCCGCCCGACATCCACCTGGCGCTGTTTTCACCCGTCTTCTCGAGGGGAGTACCGTGAAACTGACCTTTGCCATATCGGTGGTCGCGCTGGTACTCATTGCCGGCACTACCACCATCTGCCTTTCCGGGGCGGTCACCGACCGCACGACCGAGTACGGGAGCGTACAGGCGACGTTCGACCAGATGTTCAGCTCCCACCAGAAAATCTGTCGATGATGCGGCGGTCGCGTTTCGTTGGCCGGCCGTGCAGTTCGGCCGCCGGCTCGCGGTACGCTCGACGCCGCTCCTGTTCGGCGAGCCGCGTGGCCCGCCCGGATTCCGTCTCCGCATAAAGGGTCTGCGCAACGCTCGCCGGCCCGCGCACGTCGCACACGCCCAGCACGGCAATGTGCCAGACGATGCCGTCGATCGCAATCTCGACCATGTCGCCGACGCGCACTTCCTTGGCCGGCTTGACCGGCGCGCCGCCGATCCGCACCCGGCCCTTGTCGACCGCGTCGGCCGCGAGCGAGCGCGTCTTGAAGAACCGTGCGGCCCACAGCCACTTGTCGATGCGCAGCTTCGCACCCGGTTCCATGGAAATCTTGTAGTTCATGTCAGCCTCCGCCGGGCCGCCCCGAGGGGGCTGACCGCCCCCTCGGGGGACAGCGAACGGAGCAAGCGTGGGGGTCGTTTCATTTCAGCCTACCGTTTCCGGCTGCGCCGCCTTGACCGGCCAGCCCTGCAGATTTTCCGCGACGATCTCGCCCAGCGCGCCGATCCATGCGTGCGCGCCGTTCAGGCACGGAATCCGATGGAACGCCTTGCCGCCGCCGGCGATGAATTCGTCGCGCACCTCCATCCCGATTTCCTCGATCGTCTCCAGGCAGTCGGCCGTAAAGCCCGGACAGAACACGTCCGTGCGCCGCACGCCCGCCTCGCCGAGTTCGCGCAGCGTTGGCGCGGTGTACGGCTGCAGCCACTCGGCCTTGCCGAAACGGGACTGGAACGTCACGCGGCATTCGATCGTCGACAGCCCGAGCGCCGTCATCAGCAGCGCGGCCGTCTGCTGGCACTGGTCGTGATATGGATCGCCGAGGTCGAGCGTGCGCTTCGGCACGCCGTGGAAGCTCAGCACGAGCTTGTCGCCGGCCGCGAAATCGGGCCGGCCATGCTGCGCCCAGTACTGGCGCACCTGCTCGGCGAGCGCGTGGATATACGCCGGATGGTCGGCGTATTGGCGCACGGTGCGGACTTCCGGCTGGTTGCGGACGCGCGCGAGCGCGGCGAACGCGGCGTCGAACGCCGTCGCGGTCGTCGACGCCGAGTATTGCGGATACATCGGCATCAGCAGCACCCGCTCGACGCCCGCGCGCTTCAGTTGCGCGAGCACCTGCGGAATGCTCGGGCTGCCGTAGCGCATCGCGTAATCGACGAGCACGTGGTAGCCGTTCGACGCGAGCAGGTGCCGCACGCCTTCGACCTGGCGCTCGGTGTGCACGCGCAGCGGCGAGCCTTCGGGCATCCAGACGGCCGCGTACTTCTTCGCGGACGCGCGGCCGTGCAGCGGCAGGATGACCGTGCGCAGCAGGATCTGCCAGACCGCCTGCGGGATTTCGACGACGCGGGGATCGGACAGGAATTCGGCGAGGTAGCGCCGGACCGCGCGCGGCGTCGGCGCGTCGGGCGTGCCGAGATTGATCAGCAGCACCGCGATGCGATGGGCGGCGGCGACGCTCGATGGCGGCTCAAGATCGAAGCGCATAAAGAGAACGTGCTCGGGGCACGGAACCGGACGGCTTTCAATTATAGCGGGCCGTCCCGGCCGGGGTAGCTGGCCGTTCGGCCGATTGCGGCGCGCACCGCGCCGCGTCAAGATGGCTGGACCGGTTATTGCTGGCTGAGCGTCAGCGACAGCAGCCGCGCGGTGATGTCGACGATCGGGATCACCCGGTTGTACGCCATGCGGGTCGGTCCGATCACGCCGAGCGTGCCGACGATCTTGCCGTTGACCTCGTAAGGCGCGGTGACGACGCTCATTTCCTCGATCGGCACGAGCGTCGATTCGCCGCCGATGAAGATCTGCACGCCCTGGGCGTGGCTCGACACGTCGAGCAATTGCAGGAGGCCCGTCTTGTGGTCGAACACGTCGAACAGCTTGCGCAGCCGCGCCATGTCGGACGACAGGTCCGCCACCTCGAGCAGGTTGCGTTCGCCGGAAATGAGCACCGTGTCTTCCGTATCCGGCACCTCGGTGCTCGCGGTCACGGCCGCATGCATCAGCGCGGTCATGTCGCCGCGCAGCTGGTCGATCTCGTCGCGCAGGCGGCGCCGCACCTCGTCGAACGACAGGCCGGCGAAATGCGCGTTGATGTAGTTGGACGCCTCGGTCAGCTGCGACGGCGAGTAGTCGCGCGGGGTCGCGAGCATCCGGTTCTGCACGTCGCCCTCGGGGGTGACGATGATCAGCAGGATGCGCTTGTCGGACAGGCGCATGAACTCGATCTGCTTGAACACGTGGCTGCGGCGCGGCGTCAGCACGACGCCGGCGAACTGCGACAGGTTCGACAGCACGCTCGCCGCGGCCGCGACCACCTTCTGCTGCGGCTCGCCGGCCTGCAGCGTGGTCTGCACCTGGCGGGTGACCGCATCGGCGTCGATCGGCGCATCGACCGTCAGCATCGTGTCGACGAACAGCCGATAGCCGCGCGGGGTCGGCACGCGGCCGGCCGACGTGTGCGGGCTCGAGACGAGGCCGAGCTCCTCCAGGTCGGACATCACGTTGCGGATCGTCGCCGGGCTCAGCTCGAGCCCGGAATAACGGGACAACGTGCGCGATCCGACCGGCTGACCGTCGGCGATATACCGTTCGATCAGGGTTTTCAGGAGGGTTCGTGCGCGAGGATCTAGCATGGTGGAAAATTTTAGCGCAACCGCGCGACTGCGGCGAGTGGCCGCGGACAGTGCCCGAACGGGCCTTCCGCAGCGCCCGGCGCCGCGGACGGTTCTTTTCGTCAACGAGCTATGGTGTAATGCCGCCATGAAAACCGGTAATCAGTTCCATACTGTCGCGCTCGTCGGCCGGAGCAACACGCCCGGCATCGCCGAGCCGCTCGCCACGCTGGCAGACTGCCTCGCGAAGCAGGGTTTCGAGGTGGTCTTCGAAGCCGACACGGCGCGCGAGTTCGGCATCGCCGGCTACCCGGCGCTCACCCCGGCCGAAATCGGGGCGCGTGCCGACGTGGCGGTCGTGCTCGGCGGCGACGGCACGATGCTCGGCATCGGCCGGCAGCTCGCGCCGTACAAGACGCCGCTGATCGGGATCAACCACGGGCGGCTCGGCTTCGTCACGGACATCGCGGCGGCCGACATGCAGGCGCGCGTCCCGGTGATGCTGTCCGGCAAGTTCGAGCGCGAGGAACGGTCGCTGCTCGAGGCGCGGATCATGCGCGACGGCGAGCCGATCTACCACGCGCTCGCGTTCAACGACGTCGTCGTGAACCGCAGCGGCTTTTCCGGGATGGTCGAGCTGCGTGCGTCGGTCGACGGCCGGTTCATGTACAACCAGCGGTCGGACGGCCTGATCGTCGCCACGCCGACCGGCTCGACCGCGTACGCGCTGTCGTCGGCGGGGCCGATCCTGCACCCGCAGCTGCAGGGCATCGTGCTCGTGCCGATCGCGCCGCACGCACTGTCGAACCGGCCGATCGTGCTGCCGGACGACTCGAAGATTGCGATCCAGATCGTCGGCGGACGCGACGTCAACGTGAATTTCGACATGCAGTCGTTCACGGCGCTCGAACTGAACGACACGATCGAGGTGCGACGCTCGCGGCACACGGTGCCGTTCCTGCACCCGATCGGCTACAGCTATTACGCGACGCTGCGCAAGAAGCTGCACTGGAACGAACACGCATCGAACGAAGACGACGACACGGCGTCCTGACGCCCTACCGCCCGACCACCATGCTCCGCCACCTCTCGATCCGCGACTTCGTCATCGTCGCCGCGCTCGATCTCGAATTCGACAGCGGCTTTACCGTCTTCTCCGGCGAAACCGGCGCCGGCAAATCGATCCTGATCGACGCGCTTGCGCTCGCGCTCGGCGAGCGCGCCGACGCGAGCGTCGTGCGCACCGGCTGCAGCCGCGCCGACATCACCGCGGAATTCACGCCGCACGACCGCGTCGCCCGCTGGCTCGACGAACACGCGTTCGACGCCGAGGACACCGTGATGCTGCGCCGCGTGATCGACGCGAACGGCCGTTCGCGCGCGTTCGTCAACGGCACGAGCGCGACACTCGCGCAGCTGCGCGAGGTCGGCGAGATGCTCGTCGACATCCACGGCCAGCATGCGCACCAGCTGCTGATGCGGCCCGACGCGCAGCGCGAGCTGTTCGACACGCACGCGGGGCTCGTCGCCGACGCCGCGAACGTCGCGCGCGCGTGGCGCGTGTGGCGCGATGCGACCCAGGCGATCGATGCGGCGAAAGCGCACGAGCGCGAGCTGCAGCTCGAACGCGAAAAGCTCGCGTGGCAGCTCGCCGAACTCGACAAGCTCGCGCCGCAGCCGGGCGAATGGGAAGAGATCAACGCGGAACACAAGCGCCTGTCGCATTCGGCGAACCTGATCGACGGCGTGCAGGGCGCGCTCAACGCGCTGTCCGAGGCCGACGATGCGATGCTCGCACAGCTCGGCGCGATCGTGTCGAAGCTGCGCAGCCTCGCCGACTACGATCCGGCGCTCGGCGATGCGCTCGCGTCGCTCGAGCCGGCCGAAATCCAGCTGCAGGAAGCCGTCTACTCGCTGTCGCATTACGCACAGCGCCTCGACCTCGACCCGGATCGCCTCGCGCAGGTCGAAACGCGCGTCGACGCGCTGCATTCGACCGCGCGCAAGTTCCGCCTGCCGCCCGATACGCTGCACGAAGAGCACGCGGCGCGGCGCGCGCAGCTCGCCGCGCTCGACGCGGCCGCCGACCTCGGCGCGCTGGAAGCCGCGCAGGCCAAGGCGTGGGAGGCCTACCTCGCGGATGCGAAGCGGCTGTCGAAGGCGCGCGCGCAGGCCGCGAAGGCGCTCGGCACGGCCGTCACCACCGGCATGCAGGAACTGTCGATGGCAGGCGGCAGCTTCGACGTCACGCTCGTACCGCTTGCCGACGGCGGCCCGCACGGGCTCGAGCAGGTCGAATTTCGCGTCGCCGGACACGCGGGCGTGCCGCTGCGGCCGCTCGCGAAGGTCGCGTCCGGCGGCGAACTCGCGCGGATCAGCCTTGCGCTCGCGGTCATCGCGAGCGCCGCGAGCCCGACGCCGACGCTGATCTTCGACGAAGTCGATACGGGCATCGGCGGCGGCGTCGCCGAGGTGGTCGGCCGCCTGCTGCACCAGCTCGGGCGCGACCGGCAGGTGCTGTGCGTGACCCACCTGCCGCAGGTTGCGGCGCGTGGCGACCAGCACTTCCAGGTCGCAAAGGGCGCGGACGACAACGGCGGCACCGTGTCGACGGTCGTCCCGCTCGACAGGACGAGCCGGATCGAGGAAGTCGCGCGGATGCTCGGCGGACTCGAAATCACCGCGACGACGCGCAAGCACGCGAAGGAAATGCTGGCGGCCTGACGGGCCGCCGCGACGGGGGCGGTCGGGGCTTCGGGCCGAGGGCCACCGTCCCCCGACCGTATTCAAACATCCGTTTCAACCACCCGTGTCGGTCGTCCGTTTCAGTCGCCCCGAACACTCGTTTCAACGACCGCAGCCGGCCTCGGCCGTTCCGATTTCAAACGCCCGATTCAAGCACTCGTTTCAACCGCTTGTTTCAACCGCCCCGAACACCCGCTCCCAAAGCGCCGTCACCGCCGCCCGCTCGTCGGCGACGATCGCCGGATCGACCCGCGCCTTCTCCATTCCGTCGAGCCGCAGCTTGTGCTGCAGCTTCCGGTACGTGCGATACGCGGCGCCGACACGCTCGGCTTCCGCCTCGCTCATCAGCCCGAAGCGCGCGACCTCGCGCAGCAGCGCGATGTTGCCCGTATTGCGGATCAGTTCCGGATCGCTCGATGCATGCAGCAGCACCCAGTACTGGACGATGAACTCGATGTCCACCATCCCGCCTCGGTCGTGCTTCAGGTCGAACAGTTCGCCATGGTTCGGATGGCCGGCAAACACCTTGTCGCGCATGCCGACGATTTCGGTCGCCAGCACGGCCCCGTCACGCGGGATCGTCAGCACCTGCTGGCGGATCGCCTCGAACGCCGCGCCGATCTGCGCGTCGCCCGCGCTGTAGCGCGCCCGCGTCAGCGCCTGGTGCTCCCAGACCCACGCGGTATTGGCCGCGTCGCCCTCGCGCAGCTGGTAGCGGCGGAATGCGTCGAGATCGGTGACGAGCAGCCCGGCCTCGCCGTTCGGCCGCAGCCGCAGGTCGATGTCGAACAGCGCGCCGGCGCCGGTGGCCGTCGTCAGCCACGTGATCAGCCGGCGGGTGAAGGTCGTGTAGACGTCCGCCGCCCGCTCGTCAGGGTCGTCGTACAGGAAGATCAGGTCGAGATCCGACGCGTAGCCGAGCTCCTTGCCGCCCAGCTTGCCGTAGGCGATCACCGCGAACTTCGGCACGTCGCGGTGGCGTTTCGCGAGTTGCGACCAAACGACCTCGATCGTCACGTCGAGCACCGCGTCGGCGAGTTCGGACAGCCGGTCGCTGACATGCTCGACCGACAGTTGCCCCGCGAGGTCGATCAGCAGGATGCGGAACACCTCCGCGTGCTGCGCGTGGCGCAGCAGGTCCATCTGCTGCTCCGGGCCGTCGGCCGCGGCGAGGCGCGCACGCAGTGCGTGCTTGAACGCCTGCCAGTCGAACGGGCTCGCGATCGCCTCGTCGTCGAGCAGTTCGTCGAGCAGCTGCGGGTGCCGGATCAGGTAGCCGCCGCCCCAGCGCGTCGCGCCGAGCACCGACAGCACGCGGTCGAGCGCCGCCGGATATTCGGTCAGCAGCGCGAGGTAGACGCCGCGCCGGCTGACCGTCTCGAGCAGGTCGAAGAGCCGCACGATCGTGTCGTCGCGGTGCGCGGCGTCGATCCGGGGCGCCGCCTCGAGCGCGCGCTGCGCGACGCTGTCGAAGCGCTGCCGGCTCTTTTCCGGCAGGCCTGTGTAGCGCGACGACTGCCAGACCGCGCGCAGCCGCGCGAGCACTGCCTGCGGATCGCCGAAGCCGAGGCTCTCGAGGCGCGCGGTCAGCGCATCGTCCGCGCCGTCGTCGCCGAGTGCGCCGCTCCAGATCCATGCCGCCGCGCTGTCTTCGGCCGCGCCGCACCCCTGCCCGCCGTTGACCTTGTCGGCGAAGATCTGGTCGAACTGCGCCTCGACGAACGTGCGATGGCCGTCGAGCACCGTCATCAGCGCCGCATAGTCGGCAAAGCCGAGCGATGCCGCGAGCGCCGCGCGCTCGTCGGCATCGACGGGCATCGCGTGCGTCTGTGCGTCGTTGCGGTATTGCAGCCGGTGCTCGAGCGTGCGCAGGAAGTTGTAAGCGTCGGTCAGCCGCGCCTCCACGTCGTCGCCGATCAGCCCGCGCGCCTGCGCATGGCGCAGCACCGCGAGCGTCGGCCGCACGCGGAAGCCGGCGTCCTGGCCGCCGCGGATCAGCTGGAACACCTGCGCGCTGAACTCGATCTCGCGGATCCCGCCACGCCCGAGCTTGATGTCGTCGGCCTTGTCCGGCCGCATCGATGCGCGGCGCGCGGCCTCCTGGCGGATCTGCTGATGCAGCGAACGGATCGCGCCGATCACGCCGAAATCGAGATACCGCCGGTAGACGAACGGCTTGACGATCGCGTTGAGCTGCGTCGCGAGCCGCTGCGCAGCGGCGCTGTGCCCTTCGGACACGAGCCGGCCCTTGATCCACGCGTAGCGCTCCCACTCGCGCCCCTGCACGTAGAAATACTCCTCGAGCATCCCGAGGCTGCAGACGAGCGGCCCGGAATCGCCGTTCGGGCGCAGCCGCATGTCGACGCGAAACACGTAGCCGTCGGCCGTCACCTCGGACAGCACGCCGATCAGGCGCCGGCCGAGCCGCGTGAAGTATTCCTGCGTCGACAGCGCCGCGCGGGCGCCGCCCGCCGTCTCGCCGTCGTCCTCGTAGACGAAGATCAGGTCGATGTCGGACGACACGTTCAGCTCGCGGCCGCCGAGCTTGCCCATCCCGACCACGCCGAGCACGACGCGTTCGCCGTCCACCCCGCGCGGCTCGCCGTACAGCGCGTCGAGCTCGGCCGACAGCAGCGCGAGCGAGCGCTGCACCGCGACCTCGGCGAGATCGGTCATCGCGCCCGTGACCTCGGCGACGTCGGCGATGCCGCGCAGGTCGCGCTCGGCGACCGCGCCGATCGCCTCGGCGCGCAGTTGCCGCAGCGCCTTCTTGAGCTGGTCTTCAGTGGGCGCCGCGCCACCCGCGGGCGGCGCGAGCAGCTCGGTGAGCCGCGCGTCGAGCTGCGCGCGGGTGAGCGGCGCGGCCGCCCACGCGGCGATCCGTTCGGCGAGCGCGGGGCGCGCGGCGACCGCGCGAGCGACGTAGCGGGAATAGGACGTGCTGATCAGGGTTGAAGCGTCGGTCATCGAGAAGCGGGCCTTGCGCAAGAAACCTGGCGCGGCTTCGCGGGCCGCGGCGATGCGCGACCGCGGCGCCGCCGCGCGCCGGGAAGCCCGTGCCGCACCGCCGCAACGGCCGCCGGCACGAACCCGTGTGATACATTTCAACGTCAGTTCGCAAAACTACCATATCGCCGCCCTTCCGCAGCATGTCCGACCGTCAGGAATCCGCCGTAGCACTGCCCAAAGCGGGACCTCCGAAGCACGATCATCCGGTGCTGCGCCGCGTGTTCAAGGTGACGCTGGCGGTCGGCCTCGGCACTTACTTCGTCGCGTCGGGCGCGTTCCTCGGTCTGCGCTATGTGTTCTTGCCCCGCATCGACGACTTCCGGCCGAGGATCGAGCAGTTCGTGTCCGCGAAGCTGCATGCGCAGCTTTCAATCGGCAAGCTTTCCCCGCACTGGTCCGGCATGCAGCCGGGCGTCGAAGTCACCCAGCTGACGATCCGCGGCCGCGACGGCCAGGTCGCGCTGTCGGTCCCGCACGCGACGGCCGCGCTGTCGTGGATGTCGCTGCTGCGCCTGTCGCCCGCGCTGTCCAGCCTGATCGTCGACCAGCCGGACCTGATCGTCGAGCGCAGCGCGGACGGCGCGCTGTTCATCGCCGGCGTCGGCGTGCCGACCACCCACGGCGGCAACGACACATTCAGCACCTGGCTCCTCAAGCAGGAGGCGATCGTGCTGCGCGGCGGCACGCTGCGCTGGCGCGACGCGAAGCACGACGCGCCGGAACTCGCGCTGTCCGGGATCCGGCTTGCGGTGCTCAACGACGGCCGCGTCCACAAGGCGGCGCTGCAGGCGCCCGCGAACGGCACGCTGCTGCGCGGCCCGCTCGATTTCCGCGCGCGCTTCACGCACAAGGCGCTCGCGCCGATCGGCAAGCCGGCGAACTGGACCGGCGACGCGTACCTGTCGACCGGCCCCGTCGACCTGCCGACGCTCGCCCGCTACGTGAACATGCCGTTCACGATCCATGCGGGCCAGATCGACAACGCGATCTGGGCGACCTTCCGGGACGGCCGGCTGCGCGCCGCGGGCGGCGACCTGCGGGGCGCGGACGTCGCGCTGCGCGTGCGGCCGACGCAGCCGAAGCTCGACGTGCCGATCGCGCGCTTCGGCTGGGACATGACGATGGATACCGGCCACGACTACACGCTGCACCTGTCGCACTTTCACGCCGAACTGGGCCAGCCTCCGCTGCCGGACGGCACGCCGCTCGGCCGCGCGCTCGGCCTCGCGACGCTCACCGCGCGCTACCGCGTGCCGACCGCCAGCCAGGGCCAGCTGATCAGCGTGGCCGGCGACCGCGCCGATCTCGGCATCCTCAGCGAATTCATCCGCGGTCTGCCGCTGCCCGCGCACCTGCGCAACGAGCTCGTGCGGGTCGATCCGCGCGGGATGGTCGCGAACTACCAGATCGAGGTCGAACGCGCGAAACCCGCGCGCGCCGAGCTCGCCGACGAAGAAAAGCGCACCGGCACCGCGCCGATCGTCCGCTACCGGTTCCTCGGCGACCTGCAGGGCATCAGCTTCGCCGCGCAGGAACCGCCGCCCGGACTCTCGGCGCACGGTCACCCGCGCGCCGGCTGGCCGGGCATCGAAAACCTGTGGGGCCACGTCGATGCGAACGAGACGGGCGGCACCGCGCATTTCGACACGGTCAACGCCGCGGTCACGGTGCCCGGCGTGTTCGACGTGCCGCGCCTCACGTTCGACCGGCTGAAAGGGAACGCGAAATGGGCGATCACGCCCGAGCCGGGCGACAGGCACGCACGCGTCGACGTGACGCTGCCCGACCTCCTGGTCGCGAATCCCGACGCCGAGATCGCGGTGTCGGGCAGCTATTCGAATCCCGGCCACGGCCGCGGTTCGCTCGACCTGCGCGCCGACTTCGCGCGCGCCGCGGTCGCCCGCATCCCGCGCTACCTGCCGACCGGCATGTCCGAGCACCTGCGCCAGTATCTCGGCCATGCGCTGCAGGCCGGCCAGGTCACGAAAGGCGCGTCGATCGTCGCGCGCGGCCCGCTCGAAGGCTTCCCGTACTCGCACGACCCGAGCGCCGGCGTGTTCCACATCGTCGCGCCGTTCACGGGCGGGCAGTTCGAGCCGACCCCGTTCCCGCCGCACAAGCTCGCGAACGGCACGCCGAGCGTGTGGCCGGCGCTCGCGGGCATCGACGGTGTGTTCGAGCTCGAGCAGAACAAGCTGCGCTTCGATATCGACCGTGCGCACTACAAGCGCGTGGCGGTGACCAAGGTAAGCGGCCGGATCGCCGATCTCGGCCACCCGGCCGCATCGCCGTTCGTCATCGAAGGGCACGCGCAGGGCCCGCTCGCCGACCTGATCGACTATGCGGACAACAGCTCGCTCGGCATCCTCAGCGGGCACATCGGCCAGAAGATCGACGCGCAGGGGCCGGCGTCGCTCGCGCTCAAGCTGACGATCCCGCAGCACGTGCCGCATCCGCATACCCACGTCGAAGGCGCGCTCGCGTTCGGCGGCAACACGCTGTCGACCGGCGGCGTGCCGCCGCTGTCCGCGCTGCGCGGCAGCGTCCGCTTCACGGAAGGCGGCGCGTCGCTGGACCGCCTGTCCGGACAATTCCTCGGCGGCCCCGTGCGCGCGAGCGGCGAGCTCAAGTCGCACGGCCCGTATGCGGTCGACGTCGACGGCAAGCTCGCGCTCGACGCCGCGCGCGGGCTGAAGCTGCATGGTCCGGCCGCGGCGCTGCTCGAGCACGTGGTCGGCGACGCGCCGTACCGGATCGCCGTGCGCGGCGCGCCGGGCAGCCTGCCCAACATCACGGCCAGCTCCGACCTGACCGGCGTCGCGCTGAACTTCCCGGCGCCGTTCGCGAAGCCCGCGGGCACCCCGATGCCGTTCAGCTTCACGCTGCAGCCGGCGGCGCAGGCGGACGGCCGGCGCCTCGAACATGCGGACCTGACGCTCGGCCCCGTCACCGCGACCTACCTGCTCGACGCGACGCGCGGCCAGCCGCTGCGCGCGGTGCGCGGCGCGATGGGCATCCACCGGATGCCCGACGTGCCGCAGGACGGCGTGAGCGCGGCGGTCGACGTCGACGAGCTGGACGCCGACGCGTGGATCGCGCTCGCGCGGACGCTGCACCCCGCGCAACGCGCGCCGGAGCCGCAGCCGGGCGCCGAGCGCGTCGACCTCGCGAGCTTCGTGCCGAAGCGCTTCGCGTTCCATTTCGGCACGCTGAAGCTGCTCAAGCGCAACTGGGAAAACGTGATCGTCGGCGCGTCGCACGTCGACGAGCTGTGGCAGGCGAACATCGCGTCGAACCAGGTGTCCGGCTACCTGTCGTGGGAGCCGGGCGGCGGCCACAACGGCGCGGGCGTGCTGAACGCGCGGCTCGCGAAATTCGTGATTCCGCAAAGCGCCGAGCACGATCTCGTCGGGCGCGCGATGAACCTGCCGACGCCGACCGACCGCCCGATGCCCTCGATCGACCTGGTCGTCGACGAGGTCGTCGCGCGCGGCCACGACATCGGCCGCCTCGTCGTCAACGCGCGCAATATCGAAGAAGGCGGCACGCCGGTCTGGCAACTCGACAAGCTGGAGCTGTCGAACCCGGCCGCCAGGCTGACGGCGACCGGCAACTGGCGCACGTCGCGTCACGCGCTCGCGCGCGGCGTCGACGAAGCCGATGCGCCGCGCCGCAGCGTATTCGACTTCAAGCTCGACATCGACAACGCCGGCGCGCTGCTCGACCGCGTCGGCCTGCCGCGCACGATCGCGGACGGCCACGGCACGCTGACCGGCAAGATCGGCTGGCGCGGCGGCCCGACCGCGCTCGACTATCCGTCGCTCAACGGCCAGCTTGCGCTCGACCTCGAGCACGGCCAGATCCTGAAGGTCGACCCGGGTGCGGCGAAGCTGCTCGGCGTGCTGAGCCTGCAGAGCCTCGCGCGCTTCCTGACGCTCAATTTCCGCGACGTCGTCGGCAAGGGGCTGCCGTTCGAGAAGATCACCGGCACCGGCCGGATCACCAACGGCATCGCGCGCACCGACGATTTCGAGATGACGACGCCGCCCGCGAAGGTCACGCTGAAGGGCTCGGTCGACCTCGGCGCGGAAACGCAGGACCTGCACGCGCACGTTGCGCCGAAGGTCGGCGCCGGCACGGCGGCGATCGCGGCCGCGATCATCAACCCGCTGCTCGGCGTCGGCGTGCTGGCCGCGAACTACGCGCTGTCGGAGACGCTGTCGCATGCATTCGCGATCGACTACACGATCAACGGCTCGTGGGCGCACCCGCACATCGAGCGGGTGCGGGGCGATCAGGGTAAGATGAACCACGACGCGGCCGGCGCGACAAGTCGCTGAGCCGCACGGGCCGCACCCCATTTATGACGCTACCGATTTGGCGATGACCGAACACACCCCTTCCGCGAAACCCGTCCGGGTTGCCGCGCTGCAGATGGTGAGCACGCCGGACGTCGCGCGCAATCTCGCCGAGGCCCGCCGCCTGATCGCGGAAGCGGCCGGCGAAGGCGCGCAGCTCGTGCTGCTGCCCGAGTATTTCTGCTTCATGGGCCACAAGGACACCGACAAGCTCGCGCTCGCCGAGTCCTATCAGGACGGCCCGATCCAGCAGTTCCTCGCCGACACGGCGCGCCGCCACGGCATCTGGGTGATCGGCGGCACGCTGCCGCTGAAGGCGCCCGAAGCGAACCGCGTGCTGAACACGACGCTCGTGTTCGATCCTTCCGGCCGCGAGGCAGCCCGCTACGACAAGATCCACCTGTTCAACTTCGAGAAAGGCGACGAGTCGTTCGACGAGGCGCGCACGATCTGTCCGGGCGACACGGTCGTCGCGTTCGACGCGCCGTTCGGCCGGGTCGGACTGTCGGTCTGCTACGATCTGCGCTTTCCGGAGCTGTACCGCAAGCTGGGCGACTGCACGCTCGTCGTCGTGCCGTCCGCGTTTACGTATACGACCGGCCGCGCGCACTGGGAGACGCTGCTGCGTGCGCGGGCGGTCGAGAACCAGTGCTACGTGCTCGCCGCCGCGCAGGGCGGCAAGCACGAAAACGGCCGGCGCACCTGGGGCCACAGCATGCTGGTCGATCCGTGGGGCGAGATCGTCGCGGAGCGCGCCGAGGGTGCGAGCGTCGTGCTCGGCTCGCTCGACCCGCAACGCATCGCCGACGTGCGCCAGAGCCTGCCCGCGTGGCGGCACCGCGTGCTCGGCTGAACGGCCGGCCACCCTGCCCCCTTGAAACCCCGGCCCGCGCGAACCATCTGCCCCATACGCACCCGATACTGCACCCGACAACTTTTTGAGAAACCCCGAAACCCGCATGAACATCATCGAACCCGGCATCCGCAACCTGGCGCTGGCGAAGGACATCCTGCTCACGCCTTACGGCCTCGACGAGAGCCTGCTGACGCGCACGATCGCCGACATCTTCACGCATCGCGTCGACTACGCGGACCTGTACTTCCAGGCGACCCGCAGCGAAGCGTGGAGCCTCGAGGAAGGCATCGTCAAATCGGGCAGCTTCAGCATCGACCAGGGCGTCGGCGTGCGCGCGGTCGCGGGCGACCGCACCGCGTTCGCGTATTCCGACGACCTGTCACCCGACGCGATCGCGCAGGCGGCCGCGGCCACCAAGGCGATCGCCGCAGCAGGCGGCGGGCGCCAGAAGGTGAAGGCGGCCACGTCGCTGAAGGGTATCTCGGGCCGCGACCTCTACCTGCCGTCCGATCCGCTCGCGTCGCTCGACGCGACGGCCAAGGTCAAGCTGCTCGAGCGCATCGAGCAGATGGCGCGCGGCCGCGATCCGCGCATCACGCAGGTGATGGCGGGCCTCGCCGGCGAATACGACGTCGTGCTGATCGCGCGCAGCGACGGCGCGCTCGCGGCGGACATCCGCCCGCTCGTGCGCGTGTCGGTCACGGTGATCGCCGAGCAGAACGGCCGCCGCGAGATCGGCTCCGGCGGCGGCGGCGGCCGCTTCGACTACGGCTACTTCACCGACGACGTGCTGTCGCGCTACGTCGACGATGCGGTGCACGCAGCGCTCGTCAACCTCGACGCGCGTCCGGCGCCGGCCGGCGCGATGACGGTCGTGCTCGGGCCGGGCTGGCCGGGCGTGCTGCTGCACGAGGCGATCGGCCACGGTCTCGAGGGCGACTTCAACCGCAAGGGCTCGTCGGCGTTCGCGGGCCGCATCGGCGAACAGGTCGCGGCGAAGGGCGTGACGGTGGTCGACGACGGCACGCTGCCGAACCGCCGCGGGTCGCTGAACATCGACGACGAAGGCAACCCGACGCAGTGCACGACGCTGATCGAGGACGGCATCCTGAAAGGCTACATCCAGGACACGCTGAACGCGCGCCTGATGAAGATGCCCGTCACCGGCAACGCGCGGCGCGAGTCGTACGCGGCGCTGCCGATGCCGCGCATGACCAACACGTACATGCTGAACGGCGACAAGGACCCGCAGGAAATCATCGCGTCGGTGAAGAACGGCCTGTACGCGGTCAATTTCGGCGGCGGCCAGGTCGACATCACGAACGGCAAGTTCGTGTTCTCGGCGTCCGAGGCATACATGATCGAGAACGGCAAGGTCACCTACCCGGTCAAGGGCGCGACGCTGATCGGCAGCGGCCCTGAATCGCTGAAGTACGTGAGCATGATCGGCAACGACATGTCGCTCGACACGGGTGTCGGCGTGTGCGGCAAGGAAGGCCAGAGCGTGCCGGTCGGCGTCGGCCAGCCGACCCTGCGGATCGACAAGATGACAGTCGGCGGTACGGCATAACCGCATCGCCACGCAGACAATCCGCGCATTTCGCAGAAACCACGCGGATTGTCCGCATTTTTGACGCCCCCCGGTTGCCAGCCGACCAGGGACGGGGTATAAATTCCGAATCAACTTTTTGACGAACCGAATCTCCGTCATGTCCGCCAAGTTTTACTTTTACTTTTTTTGGTATCTCAGACCGCTGGCGGATCGAGAGGGTTGATGGCGCGCAAAGCGCAACCGAAATTCCCGAAAAAACCGCCGGCGAACCCGGCGGTTTTTTTTCGCCCTTCGCCAGCCGGTCATCGCTGCAGCAGGTCCGCAGCGCCGGCCGGACCGACTGAATCGCTTGAATTGATGAATTTGCCGCACGCGCGTTGAGCTGACGGCAGCCCGAATTAGGAGAAACAGCATGCCCCCGCACAATACCGATGACGTCCGCATTCGCGAGCTCAAGGAGCTGACGCCGCCCGCCCACCTGATCCGCGAATTCGCGTGCTCCGAAGCCGCGTCCGAGCTGATCTACAACGCACGGGAGTCGATGCACCGGATCCTGCACGGGATGGACGACCGGCTGATCGTCGTGATCGGGCCGTGCTCGATTCATGACACGAAGGCGGCGCTCGAATACGCGGGGCGGCTCGTCAAGGAGCGCGAGCGCTTCAAGAGCGAACTCGAAATCGTGATGCGCGTGTACTTCGAGAAGCCGCGCACGACGGTCGGCTGGAAGGGGCTCATCAACGATCCGCACCTCGACAACAGCTTCAAGATCAACGAAGGGCTGCGCACCGCGCGCGAGCTGCTGCTGCACATCAACGAGATGGGCCTGCCGGCCGCGACCGAGTACCTCGACATGATCAGCCCGCAGTACATCGCGGACCTGATCTCGTGGGGCGCGATCGGCGCGCGCACGACCGAGTCGCAGGTGCACCGCGAGCTCGCGTCGGGGCTGTCGTGCCCGGTCGGCTTCAAGAACGGCACCGACGGCAACGTGAAGATCGCGGTCGACGCGATCAAGGCCGCGTCGCAGCCGCACCATTTCCTGTCGGTGACGAAGGGCGGCCACTCGGCGATCGTGTCGACGGCCGGCAACGAGGATTGCCACGTGATCCTGCGCGGCGGCAAGACGCCGAACTACGACGCCGAAAGCGTGAACGCCGCGTGCACGGACATCGGCAAGGCCGGCCTCGCCGCGCGCCTGATGATCGACGCGAGCCACGCGAACAGCTCGAAGAAGCACGAGAACCAGATCCCCGTGTGCGCGGACATCGGCCGCCAGCTCGCGGCCGGCGACGAGCGCATCGTCGGCGTGATGGTCGAGTCGCACCTCGTCGAAGGCCGCCAGGACCTGAAGGAAGGCTGCCCGCTGACCTACGGCCAGAGCATCACCGATGCGTGCATCAACTGGGAAGACAGCGTGAAGGTGCTCGAGGGACTCGCGGAATCGGTGAAGGCGCGTCGCGTCGCGCGCGGCAGCGGCAACTGATTGGATGCAACGCGGGCGGCGCGCGCCGCCCGCCCCGCGTCCGCGATACAAAAAGCCCGGCTTGCGCCGGGCTTTTGCATTTCTCGCGGATCGAGCGTCAGCGCGTCACTCGAGCGCGCCCGAACCGAAGATCTCGGTGTTCACACGCTCCGGCGCGACGCCCAGCGCGACGAGCGCATCGCGTTGCGCCTTCATGAACGCGATCGGGCCGCAGATGTAGTAGTCGGCGTCCGGCACCAGCGCATAGTGCTTCACGCGCTCCGGCGTGAGGCGCCCTTCGAGGTCATGATCGACGCCTGCGCGGTCGTTCGGACCGACCTGCTCGTACAGCACCGTGCGCTTGACGTTCACGTGCTCGCGCACCGTATCGTTCAGCCAGTCGCGGAATGCATGCACCGCACCCGAACGGCACGCGTGGATGAAACGCACGTCGCGCTTGCTGCCTTCCGCGATCAGCGTCGACGCCATCGACATCATTGGCGTCAGGCCGACGCCGCCCGAGATCAGCACGACCGGCGTATCCGCATCGCGCTTCAGCGAGAAATCGCCCATCGGCGCGGTCACCTCGACGATCGCGCCCTCCTCGACGCCGTCGTGCATCAGCGTCGACACCTTGCCGGCCGGAATCGCTTCCGCCTTGCCGGCCTCGCGCTTCACCGAGATGCGCAGCCACTTGCCGTGCGGCGCGTCCGACAGGCTGTACTGGCGCGGCTGGTCGACACCCAGGTCGCCGACGAAGCGCTTCACCGTCACGTACTGGCCCGGCGCGAACGTCGGCGCTTCGCCGCCGTCAGCCGGCGTCAGGTAGAACGACGTGATCTCGTCGCTCTCGCGCACCTTGCGTGCGACCTTGAACGGACGGAAGCCGCTCCATGCCGCGCCTGCGTACAGGTCCGCCTCGGCGCCGATCAGGATCTGCGCGAGCTGGCCGTACGCAACGCGCCACGCTTCGAGCGTGTCCGCATCGACCGCGTCGCCGAGCACTTCGACGATCGCCGCGAGCAGGTTGTCGCCGACGATCGGGTAGTGCTCGGGACGGATGTTCAGGCTCGCATGCTTGTGCGAGATCCGCGACACCGCGCCGCCCAGCGCACCGAGGTTGTCGATGTTCGCCGCATACGCGTAGACGGCCTTCGCGAGCGTCTCGGGCTGGCTGCCGGTCTTCTGGTGCGTCTGGTTGAACAGGTTCTTCAGTTCCGGATGCCGCGCGAACATGCGCTGATAGAAGTGCTTCGTGATCGTCGCGCCGTGAACGGCGAGGACGGGGGCGGTGGCCTTCACACGGGCCATCTGGTCGGCGGTAATGTGGGTCATGCTCGTTCTCCGTTAAACATGCACATACAATACATCTTTAAAATTCGACGCCCCCCGGGCAAATTGTCGCAGTGAGGGAAACGGGGTCGGGACGTCCGGCCGCCCGCGCATCAGCGCGCGCGACCGCGTTCCCACAGCACGTCCGATCCGCCGTCCGCGCGATTCAGCACCCGCGCCAGCACGAACAGCAGATCCGACAGCCGGTTCACGTAACGGCGCGGCGTCTCGTGCAGCGGCTCGTTGCGGCCGAGTGCGACGATCGCGCGCTCGGCGCGCCGGCACACCGTGCGGCACACGTGCGCGAGCGCCGCCGCGCGCGAGCCGGCCGGCAGGATGAATTCCTTCAGCGGCGACAGCGTTGCGTTGTAGTCGGCGAGCCACCGGTCGAGACGCGCGAGATGCGTGTCGTCGAGCACCGTATGGCCGGGGATGCACAGCTCGCCGCCGAGGTCGAACAGGTCGTGCTGGATCGTCACGAGCGCCGCGCGCACGTCATCGGGCAGCGGCTCGGCGAGCAGCACGCCGAGATTCGAGTTCAGTTCGTCGACGTCGCCGATCGCGGCGATCCGCACGTCGTCCTTGCCGATGCGCCTGCCGTCGCCCAGACCGGTGGTGCCGTCGTCGCCCGTGCGGGTCGCGATCTTGCTCAAACGGTTGCCCATGCGAATTCCTCGGTTGCGCGGCCGCAGCGCGGCCCCGGTTGCGTTGAATACCGATTATCGCAGCCCGCCGCGCGGCTCGCAGCAGGTGTTCCAGCGTAGAATGGGTCAAAACCGCCACGCGGCGGGATCTGCCAGACGAGTTGCCGAACCATGCACGAGATCCGCGTGCGATGCCGGGCCACCCGCGCCCGGGTGATGGCGCCGGCGCAGGTCGATACCCACGCCGCAGCGCCCACGCCGATCGACAGGAGACTTGCGTGAATCACCCCGCCCCGCCGGCCCCACCGGTCGCATCGCGTCGCCCCCTGCCCCCCGCCTTGCTCGATGCGCTGCGCGCCGCCTTCGGCGAGCGCGTGTCGACGGCCGACGCCGTGCGTGCGCATCACGGCCGCGACGAATCGCCGTTCGACCCGCAACTGCCCGACGCGGTCGTGTTTGCCCGCAGCGCCGACGACGTCCGGCAAGTCGTGTCGCAGTGCGCGCTCTACGGTGTACCGCTGATCCCGTACGGCGCGGGCTCGTCGCTCGAAGGCCATCTGCTCGCGGTGCGCGGCGGCGTGTCGCTCGACCTGTCCGAAATGAACCGCGTGCTGTCGATCAACGCGGAAGACCTCACCGTGACGGTCGAGCCCGGCATCACCCGCAAGGCGCTCAACGAAGCGCTGCGCGACACGGGCCTGTTCTTCCCGATCGATCCCGGCGCCGACGCGAGCATCGGCGGCATGACCGCGACCCGCGCGTCCGGCACCAACGCCGTGCGCTACGGAACGATGCGCGAGAACGTGCTCGGCCTGACCGCGGTGCTCGCCGACGGCCGCGTCGTGAAGACGGGCTCGCGCGCCCGCAAGTCGTCGGCCGGCTACGATCTCACCCGCCTGTTCGTCGGCTCCGAGGGCACGCTCGGCGTGATCACCGAGATCACGCTGCGGCTGCATCCGCTGCCGGAAGCCGTGTCGGCTGCGATCTGCACGTTCCCGACGATGGGCGACGCGGTACGCACCGTGATCGAGACGATCCAGATCGGCGTACCGATCGCGCGTGTCGAATTCGTCGATTCGCTCGCGATCCGCTCGATCAACCGCCACTCGAACCTGACGCTCACCGAAGCGCCGACGCTGTTCTTCGAATTCCACGGCACCGAGGCCGGCGTGAAGGAGCAGGCGGAACTGGTCGAATCGCTCGCCGGCCAGAACCACGGCCAGGGCTTCGAATGGGCGACCCGGCCGGAAGACCGCAGCCGGCTCTGGGCCGCGCGCCACAACGCGTATTTCGCGATGCTGCAGCTGAAGCCGGGCTGCCGCGCGGTGACGACCGACGTCTGCGTGCCGATCTCGCAGCTCGCCGCCTGCGTCGAGGAAACCGAGGTCGACCTGCGCGCGTCGACGCTGCCCTGCCCGATCGTCGGCCACGTCGGCGACGGCAACTTCCACGTCGCGATCCTGATCGATCCCGACAAGCCGGAGGAGCTCGAAGAAGCGGAACGCATCAACGACCGGATCGTCGAGCGTGCGCTGCGGATGAGCGGCACCTGCACGGGCGAGCACGGCGTCGGCCTGCACAAGATGCGCTTCCTGCCGAAGGAGCACGGCGACAACGCGATCGACACGATGCGCGCGATCAAGCTCGCGCTCGATCCGCGCAACCTGATGAACCCCGGCAAGATTTTCACGTGCTGACCCGGAGCCAAGACCCCGCGCCCATGCAGGAGACCCGATGAACGCTCCCGAACTGTCGGCCGAGATGCGCGCGCAGCGCCAGCGCGAAGTCGTGCAGGCGCTGATGGCCGTGCTGCCGACGCATTGCCTGCTGTACCGCGACGAAGACACCGCGCCGTACGAATGCGACGGCCTGTCCGCGTACCGGCGCCTGCCGCTCGCGGTCGCGCTGCCCGAGACGGAATCGCAGGTGCAGCGCATCGTGCAGATCTGCCGGCGCATGGAGGTGCCGATCGTGCCGCGCGGCGCGGGCACGAGCCTGTCGGGCGGCGCGCTGCCGATCTCGCTCGGCGTCGTGCTGTCGCTCGCGCGCTTCACGCGCATCGTCGAGGTCGACCCGTACGCGCGCACGGCGACCGTGCAGCCCGGCGTGCGCAACCTCGCGATCTCCGAGGCCGCTGCACCGTACGGCCTGTACTACGCGCCGGATCCGTCGTCGCAGATCGCCTGCACGATCGGCGGCAACGTCGCGGAGAATTCCGGCGGCGTGCACTGCCTCAAGTACGGCCTGACCGTGCATAACGTGATGCGCGTGCGCGCGGTGACGATCGAAGGCGAGATCGTCGAATTCGGCTCGCTCGCGCTCGACGCGCCGGGCCTCGACCTGCTCGCGGTGACGATCGGCAGCGAAGGCATGTTCGCGATCGTCACCGAAGTCACGGTGAAGCTGATCCCGAAACCGCAGACCGCGCAGCTCGTGATGGCGAGCTTCGACGACGTCGTCAAGGGCGGCGAGGCCGTCGCGGCGATCATCGCGTCCGGCATCATCCCCGCCGGGCTCGAGATGATGGACAAGCCGGCGACGCGGGCCGTCGAAGCGTTCACGCACGCGGGCTACGACGTCGACGCGAAGGCGATCCTGCTGTGCGAATCGGACGGCACGCCGGAAGAAGTCGCCGAGGAGATCGTGCGGATGACGGCGGTGCTGCGCGAGCACGGCGCGACGCGCATCCAGGTGTCGCGCAACGAGAGCGAGCGGCTGCGCTTCTGGTCGGGCCGCAAGAACGCGTTTCCGGCCGCCGGACGGATTTCCCCCGACTATTACTGCATGGACGGCACCGTGCCGCGCCGCGCGGTCGGGCCGCTGCTCGCACGCATCGAGCAGATGGAGACGCGCTACGGGCTGCGCTGCATCAACGTGTTCCATGCGGGCGACGGCAACATGCATCCGCTGATCCTCTACAACGCGAACGATCCCGACGAACTGCATCGCGCCGAGCTGTTCGGCTCGGAGATCCTCGAGTGCTGCGTCGAGTTCGGCGGCACGGTGACGGGCGAGCACGGCGTCGGCATCGAGAAGCTCAATTCGATGTGCGTACAGTTCTCGCCGCAGGAGCGCGACGCGTTCTTCGCGGTCAAGCGCGCGTTCGATCCGCCCAGCCTGCTCAATCCCGACAAGGGCATTCCCACGCGTGCACGCTGCGCCGAATACGGCCGCCAGCACGTGCGCGGCGGGCTCCTGCCGCATCCCGACCTGCCGCGCTTCTGAGACCAGCCCGGCGCGCGGATGCGCGTCGCCGGCCGGGCGGACGGGGGCAGACGACGGGCCGCCCGGCCTGCCCGGCTGTTCGCGCGCGGCCGCCGCGTTCCACCCGTGAACCGGGCTTAGGGATAGTCGCGATGTGCATTCGCGTCACCCCGGTACAATCGACCGGACAACAAGACGAGGCAGCAACCGATCATGGAAGAGGACGACATCGTCGCCGAATGGGCGGAGCGCACCCGTGCCGCCAGTGCCGATGGCCGGCCGCTGCGGATCCGCGGCGGCGGCACCAAGGACTGGTACGGCCAGTCGCTCGAGGGCGAGATACTCGACACGCGCGCATTTCACGGCATCGTGTCGTACGACCCGGCCGAACTCGTCGTGACGGTCCGCGCGGGCACGCCGCTCGTGCAGCTCGAAACCGTCCTCGGCGAGCGCGGCCAGATGCTGCCGTTCGAGCCGCCGCATTTCGGCCGCCCGGCCACCGTCGGCGGCTGCATCGCGGCGGGGCTCGCGGGCCCGCGGCGCGCGACCTGCGGCGCGCCGCGCGATTTCGTGCTCGGCGTCGCGCTGATGAACGGCCGCGGCGAAGTGCTGCGGTTCGGCGGGCAGGTCGTGAAGAACGTCGCCGGCTATGACGTGTCGCGGCTGATGGCCGGCTCGCTCGGCACGCTCGGACTGATGCTCGAGCTGTCGATCAAGGTGCTGCCGGTGCCCGTCGCCGAAGTCACGCTGAAGTTCGAGATGAGCGCGACCGACGCGGTGCGCAAGCTCAACGAATGGGGCGGCCACCCGCTGCCCGTCAGCGCGAGCGCTTGGCGCAACGGCACCCTCGTGCTGCGCCTGTCCGGCGCCGAGGCCGCGGTGAAGGCCGCAAAGACGCAGCTCGGCGGCGAGGTCGTCGACGCGGTCGAGGCCGAGCGCTTCTGGGCCGGCCTGCGCGAGCAGACTGATCCGTTCTTCAACGGCGTTCCGCCGGGCTTCGCGCTGTGGCGCCTGTCGCTGCCGAGCATCACCGAGCCGATGCACCTGCCGGGCACCCAGCTGATGGAATGGGGCGGCGCGCAGCGCTGGTGGATCACCGACGCCGACGCGCAGACCGTGCGCATGAGCGCGAAACAGGCGGGCGGCCACGCGACGCTGTTCCGCGCGGGCGAATCGTACGATCGCAGCGCCGGCGTGTTCACGCCGCTGCCCGCGCCGCTGATGAAAATCCACCGCGGGTTGAAGTCCGCCTTCGATCCGGCGCGCATCTTCAACCGCGGCCGGCTCTACCCCGATCTCTGAGGGCTCGATGCAAACGAACCTCGCCGATTTCATCCGCAATACGCCCGACGGCGACGAAGCCGACGCGATCCTGCGCAAGTGCGTGCATTGCGGGTTCTGCACCGCGACCTGCCCGACCTACCAGCTGCTCGGCGACGAACTCGACGGCCCGCGCGGCCGCATCTACCTGATCAAGCAGATGGTCGAAGGCGCGCCCGTCACGCGCAGCACGCAGCAGCATCTCGATCGCTGCCTCACGTGCCGCAGTTGCGAGACGACCTGCCCGTCGGGCGTCCAGTACGGCCGCCTCGTCGAAATCGGCCGCAAGCATGTCGAGGAACAGGTGCGGCGCCCGCTGTCGCAGCGGCTCGTGCGCCGCGCGCTCGCGAGCTTCGTGCCGAACAGCGCGCTGTTTTCGCCGGTGATGCGGCTCGGCCAGCACGTGCGGCCGCTGCTGCCGAAGCGGCTGCGCGACAAGGTGCCGCCGCGCACGCGCCTGCTCGAATGGCCGCACCGCACCCATCCGCGCAAGATGCTGATGCTCGCCGGCTGCGTGCAGCCGTCGATGCTGCCGAACATCAACATCGCGACCGCGCGCGTGCTCGATGCGCTCGGCGTCGAGACCGTCGTCGCGCCGGAGGCCGGCTGCTGCGGCGCGATCCGGCTGCACCTGAACTACCACGACGAAGCGCTCGACGACGCGCGCCGCAATATCGACGCATGGTGGCCGTACGTCGAGCAAGGCGCCGAGGCGATCGTGATGAACGCGTCCGGCTGCGGCGCGACGGTGCTCGAATACGCGCACCTGCTGCGCGACGACCCGGCCTATGCGGAGAAGGCGCAGCGCATCGTCGCGCTGACGCGCGACATCTCGGACGTGCTGCTCGCGTTCGAGGCCGAGCTCGCGTCGCTCGCGCGGCGCCGCGCGATCCATACCGTCGCGTATCACCCGCCGTGCACGCTGCAGCACGGCCAGCAATCGCGCGGCAAGGTCGAACGGCTGCTCGAAACGCTCGGCATCGACGTGCGCCTGCCCGCCGACAGCCACCTGTGCTGCGGCTCGGCCGGCACCTATTCGCTGACGCAGCCGTCGCTGTCGTACAAGCTGCGCAAGCAGAAGCTCGCGAAGCTGCAGGCGCTCGAGCCGCAAATGATCGTCTCCGCGAACATCGGCTGCATCGCGCACCTGCAAAGCGGCACGCAGATCCCCGTCACGCACTGGATCCAGCTCGTCGAGCACCTGCTGTACGGCTGAGCGCGTCCGTATAATGCGAATCGATGCGCCGCGCGTCAGCGGCGCGCCCGCATTCGCGCCTGCGCTCGTGCCCACGCTCGTGCCCATATCCGTGCCCGTCATGTCCGATCTTGCCGTTCAGCTGGAATCCGTTCATCACCGCATCGCCGACGCCGCACGCGCGGCTGGCCGCGATCCCGCCACCGTCACGCTGCTTGCCGTATCGAAAACTTTCCCCGCCGATGCCGTGCGCGCCGCGCATGCGGCCGGTCAGCGCGCGTTCGGCGAAAACTACGTGCAGGAGTCGATCGACAAGATCGACGCGCTTGCCGATCTGCGCGCCGGCCTCGAATGGCATTTCATCGGCCCGCTGCAATCGAACAAGACGCGGCCCGTCGCCGAGCGCTTCGACTGGGTGCACTCGGTCGACCGGCTGAAGATCGCGCAGCGGCTCGCCGAGCAGCGGCCCGCGAACCTGCCGCCGCTCAACGTATGCGTGCAGGTGAACATCAGCGGCGAGGCATCGAAGAGCGGCGTCGCGCCGGACGACGTCGCCGACATCGCGCGCGCGATCGCCGCGCTGCCGTCGCTGCGGCTGCGCGGCCTGATGGCGATTCCGGAGCCCGCGGGCGACCCCGACGCGCAGCGTGCGCCGCACCGTGCGCTGCGCGCGCTGTTCGATGCGCTGCGCGCGGAAGGCCTGCCGCTCGACACGCTGTCGATGGGCATGTCCGCCGACCTCGAGGCGGCCGTGCTCGAAGGCGCGACGATCGTGCGGGTCGGCACCGCGATCTTCGGCGCGCGCGACTATTCCCATTGATCCACTTTCCGAACACGACATCATGAAAATCGCATTCATCGGCGGCGGCAACATGGCCGCGGCATTGATCGGCGGCCTCGTCAAGCGCGGCGTCGCCGCGGACGGCCTGTACGCGATCGACGTCAACGAAGACGTCCGCAAGCGCGCCGAGCAGCAGTTCGGCATCCGCACCGGCGCGGCCGTCGACGCCGCGCTCGCGGACTACGACGCGATCGTGCTCGCGGTGAAGCCGCAAGTGCTGAAGGACGTCGCGCAGGCGCTCGCGCCGCACCTGAAGTCGCAACTCGTGATCAGCATCGCGGCGGGCATCCGCGGTACGGACCTCGCGCGCTGGCTCGGCGATTACGCGCGCATCGTGCGCACGATGCCAAACACGCCGGCGCTCGTCGGCATGGGCGTGACGGGCCTCGCCGCGCTGCCGGGCGTCGATGCGGCGGGCCGCGAACTCGCGTCGGGCGTGCTCGGCGCGGTCGGCGAGATCGTATGGTTCGACGACGAGTCGCAGCTCGACGCAGTCACCGCGATCTCGGGCAGCGGCCCCGCGTACGTGTTCTATTTCATCGAAGCGCTGCAGGAAGCGGCGCGCCGCCTCGGGATGAACGACGAGCAGGGCCGCGCACTCGCGGTCGCGACGTTCACGGGCGCCGCGCAGCTCGCCGCGCAGTCCGGCGAGCCGGCCAGCGTGCTGCGCGAACGCGTGACGTCGAAGGGCGGCACGACGGCGGCGGCGCTCGCGTCGTTCGACGCGCAGGGCGTGAAGGAAGCGATCGTGCGCGGCACGCTCGCGGCCGAGGCGCGCGCGAAGGAAATGGGCGACGAGCTCGGCCGCGCGTGAGCACCTGACAAACGAGCGCCAGATGAGCGGCGGCCCGGCGCAATGAAAAAGCGACCCGCGGGCCGCTTGACGAGAGGGTCAGCCTGATCGGCTTGCGCTGATCGGGCGCTTGACCGCGCGCCCGCTTCCGCCGGCACGCGACGTCAGTCGCGACGAACCCCGCTCAGAGCCCGGCCACCGCGTAATGCGCGGCGATCCCGACGAACAGCACGCCACCGAGCCAGTTGTTGTGCCGGAATGCAGCGAAGCACGGCATCCGCTCGCGATCCTTGATCAGCGTGTAGTGATACAGCGCGCAGCCGGCCGCGGCCGCCCACCCTGCCCAGTACACGATGCCGAAGCCGAGCGTCAGCCCGATCCACACGTAGATGCCGAGCGTGACCGCGTAGCACGCCATCACCGCCGCGACGTCGAAGCGGCCGAACGTCAGCGCCGACGTGCGGATGCCGATCTTGATGTCGTCGTCGCGGTCGACCATCGCGTATTCGGTGTCGTACGCGACCGACCAGAACACGTTCGCGATCAGCATGATCCACGCGAGCATCGGCACCGTGTCCTGCACGGCCGCGAACGCCATCGGAATGCCGAAGCCGAACGCGATACCCAGATACGCCTGCGGAATCGCGAAGAAGCGCTTCATGAACGGATAGGTGCCCGCGACGATCACCGCGACGACCGACAGCTCTTTCGTCAGCGCATTGAGCGGCAGGATCAGCAGGAACGCGACGAGCGACAGCCCGACCGCGATCGCGACCGCTTCCCATGCCTGGATCTTGCCGGACGTCAGCGGACGGTCGGCCGTGCGCTTCACATGGCGGTCGAAATCGCGGTCCGCGTAGTCGTTGATCGCGCAGCCCGCCGAGCGCATCAGCAGCGTACCGAGCGCGAAGATCACGAGCAGTTGCCAGCGCGGATGGCCGTTCGATGCGATCCACAGCGCGTTGAGCGTCGGCCAGAGCAGCAACAGGCTGCCGATCGGCTTGTCCATCCGGACGAGCCGCAGATACAGGGGAAAGCGGGCGAGCATGGTGGAGCACCGGGAAGATAACCCCGGCATTTTAGAGCCCAGCGGCAGGTCGCGTCATGTCGACAGCCTTGCGCCCGGCGCACCGGCGGCGCGATGTGCCGAGAAAATCGGGGGTCGGATTCTACTCAAGCGCCGGCGGCAGCGGCCAGGCCGTGCACGGCCTGCGCGATCAGCACGGCCGCGCCGCTGCCCGCGATCGCGAAGCCGACGAAACGCCGCAGCGCGGCGGCGGGTGCGCGCTTCACGGGCGCCGCGAGGGTGCTGCGCATACCCAGGATCATCTGCGTCATGATCGTCACTCCTTCAAACAATACGGATCGTCCAGACGGAAACGGCCGGTCGCACGACCGGCCGTTTCCGCGTTTCCTGCTGCCGGACCTTCAGCAGCAGCTTGCCGGCATCACGCGAGGTCGAAGCGGTCGAGGTTCATCACCTTGTTCCAGGCCGCGACGAAGTCGCGGACGAACTTCGCCTGCGCATCCTCGCTGCCGTAGACTTCGGCCAGCGCGCGCAGCTGCGCGTGCGAGCCGAACACCAGATCGACACGCGTGCCCGTCCACTTGACCTTGCCCGTCGCGCGATCGCGCCCTTCGAACACGTCGTTCGCGGCCGACGCCGGCTTCCACTCCGTGCCCATGTCGAGCAGGTTCACGAAGAAGTCGTTGGTCAGCGCTTCCGGCCGGTCGGTGAACACGCCGTGCTGCGTCTGCCCGACGTTCGCGCCGAGCACGCGCAGGCCGCCCACGAGCGCCGTCATCTCCGGCGCGGTCAGCGTCAGCAGCTGGGCCTTGTCGACCAGCAGCGCCTCGGCCGGCACCGTGTACTGGCCCTTCAGGTAGTTGCGGAAACCGTCCGCAACCGGCTCGAGCACGGCCATCGCTTCGACATCGGTCTGCTCCTGCGATGCGTCCGTGCGGCCCGGCGCAAACGGCACCGTCACCGGGTGACCCGCGTTCTTTGCAGCCTGCTCGACGCCTGCCGCACCGGCCAGCACGATCAGGTCGGCGAGCGACACCTTCTTGCCGCCGGCCTGCGCGTCATTGAACGCCTTCCGGATGCCTTCGAGCGTCTCCAGCACCTTCGCGAGCTGCGCCGGCTGGTTCACGTCCCAGTCCTTCTGAGGCGCGAGCCGGATGCGCGCACCGTTCGCGCCGCCGCGCTTGTCGGAGCCGCGGAACGTCGACGCCGACGCCCATGCGGTCGACACGAGCTGCGACACCGACAGGCCCGACGCGAGGATCTTCGCCTTCAGTGCGGCTGCATCCGCATCGTCGATCAGCGCGTGGTCGACGGCCGGAACCGGGTCCTGCCACAGCAGTTCCTCAGCCGGCACTTCCGGGCCGAGATAGCGTGCGCGCGGACCCATGTCGCGGTGCGTCAGCTTGAACCATGCGCGCGCGAACGCGTCGGCGAACTGGTCCGGATTCTCGTAGAAGCGGCGCGCGATCTTTTCGTACGCGGGATCGAAGCGCAGCGACAGGTCGGTGGTCAGCATCGTCGGCAGATGCTTCTTCGACGGATCGTGCGCATCCGGAATCACGGCCTGCGCGCCCTTCGCGACCCACTGGTGCGCGCCGGCCGGGCTCTTCGTCAGTTCCCACTCGTAGCCGAACAGGTTCTCGAAGAAGTTGTTGCTCCACTGCGTCGGCGTCGTCGTCCACGTGACCTCGAGGCCGCTCGTGATCGCATCGCCGCCCTTGCCCGTGCCATAGGTGCTCTTCCAGCCGAGGCCCTGAGCCTCGAGCGGCGCCGCTTCCGGCTCGGCACCGACGTTCGATGCGGGACCGGCGCCGTGCGTCTTGCCGAACGTGTGGCCGCCCGCGATCAGCGCGACGGTTTCCTCGTCGTTCATCGCCATCCGTCCGAACGTGTCGCGGATGTCGCGCGCGGCGGCGACCGGGTCGGGGTTGCCGTCCGGGCCTTCGGGGTTCACGTAGATCAGGCCCATCTGCACGGCGGCAAGCGGGTTCTCCAGGTTGCGGTCGCCCGAGTAGCGGCTGTTCACGCCACCGCTCAGCTCCAGCCAGATCTTCTCCGCGCCCCAGTAGACGTCGTCCGGTTCCCAGGTGTCCGGACGGCCGCCGGCGAAGCCGAACGTCTTGAAGCCCATCGATTCGAGCGCGACGTTGCCGGCCAGGATCATCAGGTCGGCCCACGAGATGTTGCGGCCGTACTTCTGCTTGATCGGCCACATCAGGCGGCGCGCCTTGTCGAGGTTGCCGTTGTCGGGCCAGCTGTTGAGCGGCGCGAAGCGCTGCTGGCCGCCGCCGGCGCCGCCGCGGCCGTCAGCCGTGCGGTACGTGCCGGCGCTGTGCCACGCCATGCGGATGAAGAGGCCGCCGTAATGGCCGAAGTCGGCCGGCCACCAATCCTGCGAAGTGGTCATCAGCGCGCGGAGGTCGTTTTTCACCGCGGCCAGGTCGAGCTTCTCGAATGCTTCCGCGTAGTTGAATTCCTTGTCCATCGGATCGGACAGGGACGAATGCCGGTGGAGGATGTTCAGGTTGAGCTGATTGGGCCACCAGTCCCGGTTCGACGTGCCGCCGCCAGCGGTGTGATGGAACGGGCACTTCGTTTCAGTCGACATGCGTCTTCTCCTAAGTTCGTTGGCATCCACTTGGCCGGTCCGGAACGCGGACACGTCGGCGGATGGTCACTGCGGGGTAAAAGCGGGAGCGTGGCTCCCGTCGTGCTACGTCGTGTCGGATCAGGTGGTGTCGGGCAACGATCGGCCGGCACCCGGCGGCTCAGCCGCCATAGGCACGGTCCGCCAGATACGCGAACGCGATCGGGCGCAGGCTGCGGATCGCTGCCCTGGCTCGATCTACGACCTTCCCGTGCGGCGCGATGTTCCGCTGCGCGTGCTGCAATACCGAACGCATCATGACACCCTCCTTTGACGCTTGCATTGAACGTGCAGACCGCCGTGCCGGCGGTGCATCGATCCATGCAGAGGAGTCTATACAGAACTATTGGTTATTTGAATTTAATAAATTTCATCTATACGATAGGCAAAAATAAACGGGGTCGCAAGACCCCGTCCCTCTGCTGCGGCCATGGGCCGCACCGCGTCAGTTCACCGTCGCCGGCATGTCGAGCTTCACGACGCCCGGCAATTCGCACGTGGTGATCGCGTCGCTGATCGCATCGATCGCGGGCATCCGCGTGAAGCTCTTGCGCCACACGAGCACGACGCGGCGGTCGGGCACCGGGTCGTTGAACGGCACGTACGACAACAGTTCGGCATCGGGGCCGTTTGCGCGCGGCCCGACCTCGGCGACCGACATCCGCGGCAGCACGGTGATGCCGACACCGCTCGCGACCATGTGGCGGATCGTCTCGAGCGACGAGCCCTCGAACGTCTTCTGGATCCCGTCGGCAGTCTGCGAGAAGCGCATCAGTTCCGGGCACACGCCGAGCACGTGATCGCGGAAGCAGTGGCCGTTGCCGAGCAGCAGCATCGTTTCCTGCTTCAGGTCCTCGGCGTCGATCTGGTGGCGCTTCTCCCACGGATGACCGGCCGGCAGCGCGACGACGAATGGCTCGTCGTACAGCGGCCGCACCATCAGGCCCGTCTCCGGGAACGGCAGCGCCATGATCGCCGCGTCGATCTCGCCCTGTTTCAGCAGTTCGAGCAGCTTCAGCGTGTAGTTCTCCTGCAGCATCAGCGGCATCTGCGGCACCCGCTGGATCATCTGCTTGACGAGCGTCGGCAGCAGGTACGGCCCGATCGTGTAGATCACGCCGAGGCGGAACGGGCCGACGAGCGGATCCTTGCCCTGCTTCGCGATCTCCTTGATCGCGAAGGTCTGCTCCAGCACGCGCTGCGCCTGCGTGACGATCTGGTCGCCGATCGGCGTGACGCTCACTTCGCTCGCGCCGCGCTCGAAGATCTGTACGTTGAGCTCGTCTTCCAGCTTCTTGATCGCCACCGACAGCGTCGGCTGGCTCACGAAGCATGCTTCGGCCGCGCGGCCGAAATGCCGCTCGCGCGCGACCGCGACGATGTATTTCAATTCAGTCAGCGTCATTGTGGGTCAATCAAATATATACAGGCGATAGGTTTAATTTATACACCCTGTGACGCCGGTTCGCCAAGTTTCTCCGCAAAATCACCTGAGGTTCTGCGCTTTTAAATCCGGCCCTCAATCTGCGATCACGCTTTCAGGTACTGCTCGCGCGCGCCGAGCCAGCGCGCGAGATGCTGCGTGACGACGTCCGGGTAGCCGGCGATCAGCCGCGCAGCGGCTTCGCGCGCCGGCTCGATCAGCCAGCCGTCGGTTTCGAGGTTCGCGAAGCGCAGCATCGCCGCGCCCGACTGGCGCGCGCCGAGGAATTCGCCGGGGCCGCGGATCTCGAGGTCGCGCCGCGCGATCTCGAAGCCGTCGGTGGTCTCGCGCATCGTCTTCAGCCGTGCGCGGCCGGTCAGCGACAGCGGCCCGCTGTACAGCAGCACGCACACCGACGCCGCGGTGCCGCGCCCGACCCGCCCGCGCAGCTGGTGCAGTTGCGCGAGGCCGAAGCGCTCCGCGTGCTCGATCACCATCAGCGACGCGTTCGGCACGTCGACGCCGACTTCGATCACGGTCGTCGCGACAAGCAGCTGCACGTCGTTGCGCGTGAACGCGTCCATCACCGCCGCCTTGTCGGCCGTCGACAGGCGCCCGTGCACGAGTCCGACCTTCAGCTCGGGCAGCGCGGCGACGAGCGTCTCGTAGGTCTCGACGGCCGTCTGCAGCTGCAGCGTCTCGCTCTCCTCGATCAGCGGACAGACCCAGTACACCTGGCGGCCCGTCAGCGCGGCCTCGCGCACGCGCGCGATCACTTCTTCGCGCCGTGCGTCGCCGACGAGGCGCGTCAGGATCGGCGTGCGCCCCGGCGGCAGCTCGTCGATCGTCGACACATCGAGATCCGCGTAGTACGTCATCGCGAGCGTGCGCGGGATCGGCGTCGCGGACATCATCAGCTGGTGCGGCTGGAAGCCCTGCGCGCCGTCCGCGGCGTTCGCCGCCTTCGCGCGCAGCGCGAGGCGCTGCTCGACGCCGAAGCGGTGCTGCTCGTCGACGATCACGAGACCGAGGCGCGCGAACTCGACCGCGTCCTGGATGATCGCGTGCGTGCCGATCACGAGCTGCGCGGTGCCGAGCGCAGCCGCTTCGATCGCCGCGCGCTTCTCCTTCGCCTTCAGGCTGCCGGCGAGCCATGCAACCGACACGCCGAGCGGTTCGAGCCAGCCGCGCAACTTGCGCGCATGCTGCTCGGCGAGGATTTCGGTCGGCGCCATCAGCGCGGCCTGGTAGCCGGCGTCGATCGCCTGCGCGGCCGCGAGCGCCGCGACCACCGTCTTGCCACTGCCGACATCGCCCTGCAGCAGGCGCTGCATCGGATGCGGCAACGTGAGGTCGTGCGCGATCTCGTCGACGACGCGGGCCTGTGCGCCTGTCAGCGTGAACGGCAGCGCCGCGTAGAGACGCGTCGTCAGTGCGTCGGCGTCGCTCGCCGCGCGGCGCGGCATCCCGGGCGCCGAGCGCGTGCGGCGCTCCTCGTGCGCGCGCTTCAGCGACAGCTGCTGCGCGAGCAGCTCGTCGAACTTGATGCGCGTCCAGGCGGGATGCGAGCCGTCCATCAGCGCGGGCTCGTCGGAATCGACGCCCGGGTGATGCAGGATCCGCACGGCATCCGCGAGCGACGGCACGCCGAGCGGCCTCAGGTACGCGCGGTCGATCTCCGGGGGCAGCAATTCCGGCAGCGGCGTGCGCTCGACCGCATTCTCGATCGCCTTGCGCAGATAGGCCTGCGACACGCCGGCCGTGCTCGGGTAGACGGGCGTGAGCACTTGCGGCAGCGGCGCATCGGCTTCGACGACCCGCACCGCCGGGTGCACCATCTCCATCCCGAAGAAACCGCCGCGCACGTCGCCGCGCACGCGCAGCCGCTGGCCGACGGCCATCTGCTTGACCTGCGATCCGTAGAAGTTCAGGAAGCGCAGCACGAGCTGCGCCCCGTCGTCGTCGTGAATCTTCACGACGAGCTGGCGGCGCGGCCGGTAGGCGACCTCGTTGTCGAACACGACGCCTTCCGTCTGCGCGATGCCGCCCGGCAGCAGTTCGTCGATCGGCGTGAGCGTCGTCTCGTCCTCGTAGCGCATCGGCAGATGCAGCACGAGATCGATCGCGCGCGTGAGGCCGAGCTTCGCGAGCTTGTCGGCGGTCCTGACAGGCTTGTCGGCCTTGTCGGCCTTGTTGCTCGCGGCCTTCTTGCGTTTCGGTGCGGCAGCGCTCGCCGCGTCCGCTTCGGCCGCGGCCAAATCGGCCGGATCGCCCGGCTCGGCGCCGGACGCACCCGCATCGAACGCGGCCGCCGCCGGCTGCGCGAGCCGCCCGTCGGCGCCGCGGCGCGGCCCGGCGCGGCGCTGCCCTGCGCGGGGCGCGGGTGGCGCGGCGTCGTCCGCGTCGAACGGGTCGGCGGAATCGGCAATGGCGGCGGAAGAACGGCGTGGTGACACTGGCATCGGATCGTCAGGGTGCTTCGCAAGTACAATAGCGGCTTTCACGTCGTCCGAATAAGCGACGCCGGCCCAGCCGCGCATCCCGCCATCATAGCGGCTCGCGCGCCCCATTTACGCGATTCCGCCCAACGGCGGCGCACGCCGGCCGCTTCGAACCAGCCCGCATGTTCACGCTTTCCGATTTCGATTTCAATCTGCCGCCCGAGCTGATCGCGCAAACCGCGCTGCCCGACCGCACCGCGAGCCGCCTGCTCGAGGTCGACCATTCGGTCGAGCCGCCGCGCCTCACCGATCGCCATTTCACCGAGCTGCCTTCGTGCATTTCGGCCGGCGACCTGCTCGTGTTCAACGACACCAAGGTGCTGAAGGCGCGCTTCTTCGGCCACAAGGCGAGCGGCGGCAAGATCGAGGTGCTGATCGAGCGCGTGACGGGCACGCACACCGCGCTCGCGCAGATCCGCGCGAGCAAGTCGCCGGGCCCCGGCACGACGCTGACGCTCGCCGACGCATTCGACGTGACGGTCGGCGAGCGCGTCGAGCCGTTCTTCACGCTGCATTTCCCCGAGCCGTGCCTGGCGCTGATCGAGCGGTACGGCCGCCTGCCGCTGCCGCCGTACATCGAGCACGATCCGGACGCGACCGACGAAACCCGCTACCAGACCGTCTACGCGAGCAACCCGGGCGCGGTCGCGGCGCCGACCGCCGGGCTTCACTTCGACGAGCCGCTGCTCGCGAAGCTCGACGCGATGGGCGTCGAGCGCGCGACGCTGACGCTGCACGTCGGCGCGGGCACGTTCCAGCCGGTGCGGGTCGACAACATCGCCGAGCACAAGATGCACAGCGAGTGGTACGAACTGCCGCAGTCGCTCGTCGACAAGATCGCCGCGACCCGCGCGCGTGGCGGCAACGTGATCGCGGTCGGCACGACGTCGATGCGCGCGCTCGAGGCCGCGGCGCGCGACGCCGACGCCGCGGGCCGCCCGCTCGCGGCGACGCAGGCCGAGACCGACATCTTCATCACGCCCGGCTACCGTTTCCGGGTGGTCGACCGGCTCGTCACGAACTTCCACCTGCCGAAGTCGACGCTGCTGATGCTGGTGTCCGCGTTCGCGGGCGTCGAGACGATCCGCGCCGCGTACCGGCACGCGATCGACGCGCGCTACCGCTTCTTCAGCTACGGCGACGCGATGCTGCTCACGCGGCGCGACCCGCCGGAGACAGCGGGGACGCCGGGCGCGTAAGCGCGGCGCACGGCCGTTCCGGCACGTTCGGCTGTTTCGGCCGGCTCGCGCCGGTCGCACACCCACATTTTTCACCGCCGCCGGCATCCCGGCGGCGCTTTCAACATGCGCCGGACTGTTTTCCGGTGGCAAGGAGAATAAAGCGATGACCGAAGGTTCATCCCACGCTCACGATACGCACGATCGGCACGATCACGTCCGCCCGCACAACGGCCTGAAATTCGACTTGCTGACGACCGACGGCCATGCGCGCCGCGGCCGCGTGACGCTCAACCACGGCGTCGTCGAGACGCCGATCTTCATGCCGGTCGGCACCTACGGCACCGTGAAGGCGATCCAGCCGCGCGAGCTGCACGAGATCAAGGCCCAGATCATCCTCGGCAACACGTTCCACCTGTGGCTGCGCCCGGGCCTCGACACGATCGACGCGCACGGCGGCCTGCACGGCTTCATGGGCTGGAACAAGCCGATCCTGACCGATTCGGGCGGCTTCCAGGTGTTCTCGCTCGGCGACCTGCGCAAGATCACCGAGGACGGCGTCACGTTCGCGTCGCCGATCAACGGCGACAAGCTGTTCCTGTCGCCGGAAGTGTCGATGCAGATCCAGAAGGTGCTGAACTCGGACATCGTGATGCAGTTCGACGAATGCACGCCGTATGCGACCGACGGCGTGCCGACGACGCACAAGGAAGCAGCCGACTCGATGCGGATGTCGCTGCGCTGGGCGAAGCGCTCGCTCGACGAGTTCAACCGGCTCGGCAACCCGAACGCGCTGTTCGGGATCGTCCAGGGCGGGATGTTCGAGGACCTGCGCGACGAATCGCTCGCGGGCCTCGCGGAGCTCGACTTCCACGGCCTCGCAATCGGCGGGCTGTCGGTCGGCGAGCCGAAGGAAGACATGATGCGCGTGCTGCAGCACGTCGGCCCGAAGCTGCCGGCGCACAAGCCGCACTACCTGATGGGCGTCGGCACGCCGGAGGATCTCGTCGAAGGCGTCGCCAACGGCATCGACATGTTCGACTGCGTGATGCCGACCCGCAACGCGCGCAACGGGTGGCTGTTCACCCGCTTCGGCGACGTGAAGATCCGCAACGCGACGCACAAGAACTCGCTGAAGCCGCTCGACGAAAGCTGCTCGTGCTACACGTGCCAGAACTTCTCGCGCGGCTACCTGCACCACCTGCACCGCGTCGGCGAGATTCTCGGCGCGCAGCTGAACACGATCCACAACCTGCATTACTACCTGCAGCTGATGAGCGAGATCCGCGACGCGATCGAGACCCATACGTTCGACGCGTTCCGCCAGCGCTTCGCGGAGGATCGCGCGAGAGGCGTCGACTGACGGACCGGCGGCCCGTCACATCGGACGTGTACTAAATAAGCCGATTCAACTGTCGGTCCGGACCGCCAAACATTACAATTTACTTTCCAAACGAGTCGCAGCGATGCCGGTACGCGCTTTAAGAGCTTGATCCCAAAGCGCATTTGCCGCTCCGTTTGCGCGTGGGGCCGGTGGTAGAATATCCGGCTTAATTTTCGATCTTCCCTTACGGAGAGACCAACGTGCCGTTCATTTCCAATGCCTTCGCGCAAGGTGCCGCGGGTGGCGCCGAATCGAGCCTGATGAGCTTCCTGCCGCTCATCCTGATGTTTGGCGTGCTCTACTTCATCATGATTCGTCCGCAGATGAAGCGCCAGAAGGAGCACCGCAACATGCTGTCCGCCATGGCCAAGGGCGACGAAGTCGTCACGAGCGGTGGCCTCGTCGGCAAGGTGACGAAGGTCTCGGAAGCCTACATCGGCATCGAGATCGCCGAAGGCACCGAAATTACCGTGCAGAAGGCCGCCGTCACGACCATTCTGCCGAAGGGCACGATCAAGTCGCTGTAAGCCCTTCCCCGAGCGTCCGGCTCCCCGCGCCGCGCCCGCCCGAGAAGCGGGCCCCCACGCGGCGCCGGACGCGACGCTTTCAAGCCAACTACCCCGTTCGGCCCCCTCATGAATCGTTACCCACTCTGGAAATATGTCGTGATGGTCGTGGCGCTCGCCATCGGCTTTCTGTACACATTGCCCAATTTCTTCGGCGAAGCGCCGGCGGTGCAGGTGTCGAGCGGCAAGGCCACGGTCAAGCTCGACTCGGCGACGCTCAACCAGGTTGACGCCGCGCTCGCCGCCGCCCAGATCACGCCGGACGACGTCACGTTCGAGAACACCGCGACCAACGCGAACATCCGCGTGCGCGTGAAGGACACCGACACCCAGTTGCGCGTGAAGGACCTGCTGCAGAAGACGCTGAACGCCGATCCGAACGATCCGCAGTACGTCGTCGCGCTGAACCTGCAAAGCGCATCGCCGCGCTGGCTGACCGCGCTGCACGCACTGCCGATGTATCTCGGCCTCGACCTGCGCGGCGGCGTCCACTTCCTGCTGCAAGTCGACATGACGGGCGCGCTGACGAAGAAGCTCGACTCCGACGCATCCGACGCGCGCACGCTGCTGCGCGACAAGAACATCCGCGACGGCGGCGTGAGCCGCGTCGACCAGACCGTCGTCGTCAACTTCAGCGATGCGCAAACCGCCGACGACGCCCTCAAGCTGCTCGCATCGTCGATCACCGAGCTGCAATGGGCGACCCAGCCCGGCGGCGGCGGTGTGCAGGTCGTCGGCACGTTCACGCCGGCCGTGCAGAAGGCCGTCGAAGACGCGGCGCTCAAGCAGAACCTGACGACGCTCCACAACCGGGTCAACGAGCTCGGCGTGTCGGAGCCGATCCTGCAGCAGCAGGGCAGCGACCGCATCGTCGTCGAACTGCCGGGCGTGCAGGACACCGCGAAGGCGAAGGACATCATCGGCCGTACCGCGACGCTCGAGGCGCGCCTCGCCGATCCGCTCAACACGCACCCGAACCCGAACGATCCGGTGCCGCCGGGCGAGGAACTGTTCACGCAGGGCAACCAGGCGCCTGTGCTGCTGAAGAAGGACGTGATCTTCACCGGCGACCGCATCATCGATGCGTCGGCGGGCTTCGACGAACACCAGCGTCCGTCGGTCAACATCCGCCTCGACTCGGCGGGCGGCCGCTCGGTGCGCGCGGTGTCGCGCGACAACATCGGCAAGCCGATGGCGATGGTGCTGTTCGAGAAGGGCAAGGGTGAAGTGCTGACGGTCGCGACGATCCAGTCCGAACTCGGCGACCGCTTCCAGATCACGGGCCAGCCGACCCCGCAGGCCGCCGCCGACCTCGCGCTGCTGCTGCGCGCCGGTTCGCTCGCAGCGCCGATGGACATCATCGAGGAACGCACGATCGGCCCGAGCCTCGGCGCCGACAACATCAAGATGGGCGTCCACTCGGTGATCTGGGGCTTCTGCGCGATCGCCGTGTTCATGATCGCGTACTACATGCTGTTCGGCATGATCTCGGTGATCGGCCTGTCGGTGAACCTGCTGCTGCTCGTCGCCGTGCTGTCGCTGATGCAGGCGACGCTGACGCTGCCGGGTATCGCCGCTATCGCGCTCGCGCTCGGCATGGCGATCGACTCGAACGTGCTGATCAACGAGCGCGTGCGTGAAGAGCTGCGTGCCGGCCAGCCGCCTCAGCTCGCGATCCAGTCCGGCTACGCGCACGCATGGGCGACGATTCTCGATTCGAACGTCACGACGCTGATCGCCGGCCTCGCGCTGCTCGCGTTCGGCTCGGGCCCGGTGCGCGCGTTCGCGATCGTGCACTGTATCGGCATCCTGACGTCGATGTTCTCCGCCGTGTTCTTCTCGCGCGGGCTCGTCAACCTCTGGTACGGCGGCCGCAAGAAGCTGAAGTCGCTCGCGATCGGCCAGGTGTGGAAGCCGGAAGGCGCGGCTGCTGCCGCATCGTTCGCCGCCGCGGACGAGTCGACCGACACCGCACGTGCCGCGAAGCTCGCTGCGCCCGCGAAGGACAATGCGCCGCGCGCCGGCAAGCCGCAGCTGCGCAACCGCGCGCAGCAGCGCGTCGCGCCGAAGAAACCGGGCTCGACCCAATAAGGCCCCCGGAGACGACCATGGAATTTTTCCGCATCCGTAAAGACATCCCGTTCATGCGGCACGCGTTGGTCTTCAACGTGATCTCGCTGGTAACGTTCCTCGCCGCCGTGTTCTTCCTGTTCCATCGCGGGCTGCACCTGTCCGTCGAGTTCACGGGCGGCACGGTGATCGAAGTGCAGTACCAGCAGGCCGCGCAGCTCGAACCCGTGCGCGCGACGCTCGGCAAGCTCGGCTATGCCGACGCGCAGGTGCAGAACTTCGGCACGTCGCGCAACGTGCTGATTCGCCTGCAGCTCAAGGAAGGCCTCACGTCCGCGCAGCAGAGCGACCAGGTGATGAGCGCGCTGAAGGCGCAAAGCCCGGACGTGTCGCTGCAGCGCGTCGAGTTCGTCGGCCCGCAGGTCGGCCGGGAGCTGGCGACCGACGGCCTGCTCGCGCTCCTGTGTGTCGTGATCGGCATCGTGATCTACCTGTCGTTCCGCTTCGAATGGAAGTACGCGGTCGCCGGCATCATCGCGAACCTGCACGACGTCGTGATCATTCTCGGCTTCTTCGCGTTCTTCCAGTGGGAGTTCTCGCTGGCGGTGCTCGCGGCGATCCTCGCGGTGCTCGGCTACTCGGTCAACGAGTCGGTCGTGATCTTCGACCGGATCCGCGAGACATTCCGGCGCGAACGCAAGATGAACGTGCAGGAAGTGATCAACCACGCGATCACGACCACGATGTCGCGCACGATCATCACGCACACGTCGACCGAAATGATGGTGTTGTCGATGTTCTTCTTCGGCGGCCCGACACTGCACTACTTCGCGCTCGCGCTGACGGTCGGCATCCTGTTCGGCATCTACTCGTCGGTGTTCGTCGCCGGCTCGCTCGCGATGTGGCTCGGCATCAAGCGCGAAGACCTGATCAAGGACAAGAAGCTCGCGCACGATCCCGACGATCCGAACGCAGGCGCGCAGGTGTAAGCGCCCCACTGCTTCGGCAAACGGAAAAGGCCGGTTCGCTAGAACCGGCCTTTCTTTTTTGCGCCGCGTGCCGGTTTCGCCGCGACCGCCGTGCCGCGCCGCCCGTTCACCGGAACCCGAACCGCCTGCGCAACGCCGCTAGCGCCGCGAGGCTCAACAGCGCCGCGAACATCAGGTAGAAGCTCGGCGCGGTCTTCGTGCCGGTCGCACGGATCAGCCACGCGATGATGAACGGCCCGAAGCCGCCGAAAATCGTCACCGCGACGTTATACGCGAGCGACATCCCGGTCGTACGCGTCTGCACCGGAAACACTTCGGACAGCAGGCCCGGCAGCGCCGCGAAGTAGCCGGTCATCAGGAACGCGAACACGACCTGCACCGCGATCAGCGTGCCGACGTCCGGATGCGCGACCAGGTACGCGAACGCCGGATAGATCAGCACGAGGATCGCGAGCGCCGGCGCGACCATCACGCGCACGCGGCCGTAACGGTCCGACCAGTGGCCGACGAGCGGTGCGAACACCATCTGGATCACGCCGACGACGAGGATCGCCGCGAACGCGGTCGACGGCGCGAGGCCGAGCTCCTTCACCCCATAGGTCGGCATGAACAGCACGAGATAGGTCGCGACGGTGCCGAGCACGACCACGCCCATCGCCGCGAGCAGGCGCGCCTTGTGCGACGCGAACGTATCGCGCAGCGGGTTCGCGGTGACTTCGGCCGCGAGGAACTCCGGCGTCTCGTCGACCTTCGCGCGGATGTAATACGCGACGGGCCCGAGCAGCAGGCCGAAGAAGAACGGGATCCGCCAGCCCCACGCGGCCATCTGCGCGGCCGTGAGCTGCGCATTCAGCACGGTGCCGAACATCGCGGCGAGCAGCGTCGTCAGCCCCTGGCTCGCGACCTGCCAGCTCGCGAAGAAGCCGCGCCGGCCCGGCACGTGCTCGGCGAGGAACGCGGTCGCGCTGCCGAACTCGCCGCCCGCCGAAAAGCCCTGCATCAGCCGCGCGGCGACGAGGATCAGCGGCGCGGCGATGCCGATCGAACCGTAGGTCGGCAGCACCGCGATGACCAGCGTGCCCGCCATCATCAGCAGGATCGACAGCGTCAGCGCCGCCTTGCGCCCTGCCCGGTCCGCATACGCGCCGAGCACGATTGCGCCGAGCGGCCGCATGAAGAACGACACGCCGAACGTGCCGAGCGTCAGCAGCAGCGACACGGTGTCGTTGCCCGCCGGGAAGAACAGCTTCGAGATCGTCACCGCGAAGAAGCCGTAGACGACAAGGTCGAACCACTCGAGCGCATTGCCGATCGATGCGGCCACGACCGCGCGCCACACGCGCGGCGTCGAAACGATGGAACGGGACGGCGTGACGGCATGCATCGGCGATCTCCTTGTCGTTGTTCGTTCGCGTTCGCACGGCCGCGCGGCACGCGCCGCCGTCGACGTTCGGGCGATTATAGGCGCTCGATCGTCACGAACCGGCAGGCAATAAAAAACCGCCGCGCCCGGAGGGGAAACGCGGCGGTTGGCGCGGGCAGGACCTGCATCCCGCCCGGTGCGACCGGATTTACTGCTGCTTGACCGCTTCGGCCGAGATCTGCAGCGTGGTCTTCATCTTGAAGCCGTACTGCTTGCCGTAGTCGAGACCGAAATCGTCGCGGTTGAACTCGCCGGCCGCGTCGACGCCGCACACTTCACGCTTGAGCATCGGGTGCGGCATGCACTTGAACGAATCGATCTTCAGCGTCAGCGGCTTCGTGACGCCGTGCATCGTCAGGTTGCCGACCACCTCGACCGGCTTGTCGCCGTCGAACTTGATCGTGCCCTTGTAGTTGGCCTGCGGATACTTCGCGGCGTCGAAGAATTCGGCCGACTGCAGGTGCTCGTCGAGCTTCCCGTTGCCCGTGCTGATCGACGCGATGTCGGTCGTCACGTCGACCGTGCCCGTCTTCGCCGCACGATCGAGCGTCACCGTGCCGCTCGACTTGTCGAACTTGCCGCGCCACACCGACAGGCCGCCGAAGTGATCTGCCTCGAAGCTCGGGTACGTGTGGCTCGGGTCGAACTGGTACGTCGCGCTGCTGGCGAACGCGGAAAACGACAGCGAAGCGGCAAGCGCGCCCGCCGCAATCATCAGATGCTTGTTCAATTCAATCTCCTTGGAATGCGCCACACGCACGCGCGGCGCCGGGTTGTGCGACAGCGTCCCGCTTACTTCGCGGACACGATGTGAAACTTGATCTGAACTTCGTCGGCGACGACCGACGTGTCCTTCCACTCGCCGGTGCCGACGTTGAACGCGGAGCGCTTGATCGGCAGCACGCCGTCGAAGGTCTGCGTCGCGCCGTTCTGCGTGATCGTGACCGGCAACGTGACGGTCTCGGCCTTGCCCTTGATCGTCAGCTTGCCGGTCACGTTGTACTTGTTGCCGCCCGCGGGCGCGATCGCCGACGACACGAAGGTTGCCTGCGGATAGGCCTTCGCGTCGAACCAGTCCTTGCCGGCGACCTGGTCGTTGTACATCTTGTCGCCGATGTCAAAGCTCGCAATGTCGATCGACACCTGCGCGGTGCCCTGCGCGGCCTTCGCCGGATCGAACTTGATCTGCGCGGCGAACTTCTTGAACACGCCCTCGGTCGGCACGTTCATCTGCTTCGACACGGCGGACACCTTGCTCTTCGCCAGATCGACGTCGGCAAGCGCCGCGCCCGACGCGGCAAGCGATACCGCGGCGAACGCGGCCAGCATGGAGCGGGAGAAAGACACTTTCATGGGATCCTTCATTTGGCAAAGGGAAGCATCCGCGACAGCAGCCCGTCACGGTCCAGCACCTGATGCTTGACCACCGCGAGCATGTGCATCGCGACAAGCGCAAGCAGAATGTAATTCAGCGACACGTGGAGTGTCTTGAAGGTTTCCTTCAGCACCGGATCGGGATCGATCAGGCGCGGCAGCGGCACGATGCCGAGGTAGACGACCGGGATGTTCGACGCCGAGCTGTACAGGTAGCCGGTAATCGGGATCACGAGCATCAGCGCGTACAGCAGCCAGTGCACGCCGTGCGAGCCGACGCGTTGCCACGCCGGCATGCCGTCCGGCAGCCGCGGCGGCACGTGGGTCGCGCGCCACAGCACGCGGATCACCGCGAGCGCGAACGCCGTCACGCCGATCCACTTGTGCCACGAGAAATACTTGAGCTTCGTCGGCGTGAAGCCGGGGATGTCGGTCATCACCCAGCCGAGCGCGAAGCCGCAGACGATCAGCAGCGCGATCAGCCAGTGCAGCGCGATCGCGGTCCGCGTATAGCCGGCCGGCCCGACCGGCGGAGAATTCGATGCCATGGAGTCCTCAGTTCAATCATGCGCAGCGCGGCCTTTCAATCGTCCGACGCATGCCAAGGGCGCCATGCTACCGCAACCTTTTGACGCGCGCGGAATCTCAGGACGGGCGCGCCAGCCGGCCGCCAGCTTCGCGCCACGTTACCGACCGGTCACGCAGCACCCGGATGTTGACACCGCCGAAAAGGCGTTTTGGTAAGATTGGCGCGGGTTCCGGCCCCGTCGACTCGCGTTCCCGCAGTCACGCAACCGCATTTTCCATGCAACGAAACGATCTGATTGCCTGTCACGAGTGCGACGCACTGTTGCACAAACCGCGCCTTGGCGGCCGCGACAGCGCGCGCTGCCCGCGCTGCGACGCGTTGCTCTACCGCAGCAGCTCGGCCCAGCTCGACCGGATCTGCGCACTCGCGCTCGCGGCGCTGATCACGTTCGTGATCGCGCAGGCGTTCCCGATCCTGGAGATGGACGTGAACGGCATCCGCGTGCAGACGTCGCTGATCGGCGCGATCGAGGCGCTGTGGCAGCAGGACATGGCGATCGTCGCCGTGATGGTGTTCTGCTCGACCGTGCTGTTCCCGCTCGTCGAGATGGCCGCGCTGCTGTACCTGCTGTTCCCGATGCGGCGCGGCGTCGTGCCGCCCGGGTTCAACCTCGTGCTGCGCGCGGTCCAGCTCGTGCGCCCGTGGGGGATGATCGAGGTCTTCATGCTCGGCATTCTCGTGACCATCGTCAAGATGGTCAGTCTCGCGCGCGTCGTGCCGGAAGCCGCGCTGTTCGCGTTCGCCGCGCTGACGCTGATGATCGCCGTCGTGCTGATGTTCGATCCGCGCGTGCTGTGGGACATCGCCGACGACCTGCGCGCCGGCCGCACGCCCGAGCGCCGCCCGGCCGCCGCGCCGCTGCCGGAGGCCCCCGCCAATGACTGAGCCGATGACCGAGCCGAAGCCCGCGCCGACTGCGGCCCGCGAGGGCCTCGCCAACTGCCACACGTGCGGCCTCGTGCAGCCGCTCGGGCACGCGCATGCGCATTGCGCGCGCTGCGGCGCGACGCTGCACTTCCGCACGCCGGACAGCATCATGCGCACCTGGGCGCTGCTGCTCGCCGCCGCGATCCTCTACATTCCGGCGAACCTGCTGCCGATCATGCGCACCGCGTCGATCGTCGGCGCGCAGGAAGACACGATCATGAGCGGCGTCGTCTATTTCTGGGTATCGGGCGACTGGCCGCTCGCCGTCGTCGTGTTCGTCGCGAGCATCCTCGTGCCGATGCTCAAGCTCGGCGTGCTGCTGATCCTCCTGATCAGCGCGCAGCGCCGCTCCGCGTGGCGGCCGATGCAGCGCACGCGCCTGTTCCGGATCGTCGAGCGCATCGGCCGCTGGTCGATGCTCGACATCTTCGTCGTGACGCTCACCGTCGCGCTCGTCCACTTCCGTTCGCTCGCCACCATCACGGCCGGCCCCGGCGCGCTCGCGTTCGGCTCGGTCGTGATTCTCACGATGCTCGCGTCGATGCAGTTCGATCCTCGCCTGATCTGGGATCCCGTCGAAACCTCAGGGAAACACCATGAATAGTCCGCAAGGCCCGCAGCACGACCCGAATGCGGGGGACGGCCATCCGGAGCCAGACCAGCCACGCCCGCCGGATCCCGTGATCTCGTCGAAAAGCGGCTGGCTGCCGTCGCTCGTCTGGCTCGTGCCGCTGATCGCCGCGCTGATCGGCATCGGCCTCGTGATCAAGTCCGTGCGCGAGCGCGGCCCGGAAGTCACGATCAGCTTTCACAGCGCCGAGGGCCTCGAGCCCGGCAAGACCCAGGTCAAGTACAAGGACGTCGAGATCGGCATGGTCAAGACGATCACGCTGTCGAAGGACCTGTCTCGCGTGCTCGTCGACGTGCAGCTCAAGAAGGAATCGGAAGACTTCGCGGTCAAGGGCTCGCGCTTCTGGATCGTGCGTCCGCGCGTCGGCGCGACCGGCATATCGGGGCTCGGCACGCTGCTGTCGGGCGCGTACATCGGCGTCGACGCCGGCCGTTCGGCCGAATCCGAGACGGACTTCACGGGCCTCGAGACGCCGCCGGCCGTGACCGGCGACCAGAAAGGCACGCAGTATGTGCTGCGCGGCGATTCGCTCGGCTCCGTCGACATCGGCTCGCCGGTCTACTACCGGCGCGTGCAGGTCGGCCAGGTGGTCGGCTTCTCGCTCGACAAGGACGGCACGGGCGTGACCTTCAACGTGTTCGTCAACGCACCATACGACCAGTACGTCGGCATCAACTCGCGCTGGTGGCAGGCAAGCGGCGTCGACCTGCGGCTCGACTCGAGCGGCTTCAAGCTGAACACGCAGTCGCTCGCGACCGTGATCCTCGGCGGCATCGCGTTCCAGGCCCCGCCCGGCCAGGGCGGCGGCACGACCGCGCCGAACAACACGACGTTCCGCCTCGGGTCCGACGAGGCCGACGCGATGCGCGATCCGGACGGCCAGCCGCTGCAGGTCGTGATGAACTTCAACCAGTCGCTGCGCGGGCTGTCGGTCGGTGCGCCGGTCGACTTCCGCGGGATCGTGCTCGGCGAGGTCACGGGCATCGGCATCGACTTCGATCCGAAGACGAAGAACTTCACGATGCCGGTCACGATGAACGTCTATCCGGAACGCCTCGGCCGCCGCTTCCGCGAATCGATCGCGAGCCAGGGTGAACCGGCCCGCCGCGAGATCGTCGAGCGCCTCGTCCAGCACGGGCTGCGCGGGCAGCTGCGCACCGGCAACCTGCTGACGAGCCAGCTGTACGTCGCGCTCGACTTCTTCCCGAAGGCGCCCACCGCGAAGCTCGACACGGCGCGCGAGCCGCTCGAGCTGCCGACGGTGCCGAACACGCTCGACGAGCTGCAGCTGCAGGTCGCCGACATCGCGAAGAAGCTCGACAAGGTGCCGTTCGACCAGATCGGCGCGAACCTGAACAGTGCGCTGTCGAACGCCGACAAGCTGTTCAAGCAGCTCGACACGCAGGTCGCGCCCGAGGCGCGCGACACGCTGTCGGCCGCGAAGCAGACCTTCTCGACCGCCGAGGCGACGCTGCAGCAGGATTCGCCGCTGCAGTCCGACGTGCGCGGCGCGCTGAAGGAACTCACACGCACGCTGCAATCGCTGAACGCGCTCGCCGACTATCTCGAGCGTCACCCCGAATCGCTGCTCAAGGGCAAGCCAGGAGATCAACCATGACGACACGCGTGAACGCACTCGCCTGCGGCGCGGCGCTGGCCGCCGCGCTGGCGCTCGCCGCGTGCAGCTCGCCGCCCGCGCGGTTCTACACGCTGAGCCCCGCCGACGCAGCACGCGCGACGCGCGCCGCGCCCGCGAACCCGCCGTTCCTGATCGAGGTGCCGTCCGTCGGCGTGCCCGAGCAGGTCGCAAAGAACCAGCTCGTCGTGCAGAAGAACGCCGCGCAGGTCGACGTGCTCGAACAGGAACGCTGGGCGTCGCCGCCCGCCGACGAGATCCGCCGCGCGCTGTCCGACGATCTCGCCGCGCAGCTCGGCACGATCGACGTCGCGAACTCCGCGTATCCGGCCGGCGTGCCCGTGTATCGCGTGAGCGTCAATGTGCAGCGCTTCGAGTCGTGGCCTGGCAAACGCGCGGCGATCGATGCGGTGTGGAGCGTGCGCGCGGTCGGCACGCAGGCGGTGATGACCTGCCGCACGAGCGTCGCCGAGCCCGTCGGCGACGGCTACGACGCGCTCGTCGCCGGCCATCGCCGCGCACTCGACGCGATCGCGGCGCAAGCGGCCGCCGGCGTGCGCGCGATGGCCGCGCGGCGCAGCGCGGCGTCCGCTGCATCGTCGGCGGCATCCGGCGGGAAGAACGCGCTGCCGCTCGTGCCGTGCCCCGCGAACGCGACGGCCGGCGAGGCGGCCGGCGCAACCGGCAAAGCGGGGACGTAACGCGCTGCGGCGGTTCGCGTTCGTTGCGCGAGCGCGCCTGGCTGCCACGCGCACGCGTGACGCGGATTCGGCGCCGGCCCCCTCGCCGTGCGCCGGCCCCACGCGGCGCACACCGCCGGCGACCGATCTTGCACTGTTTGTCAAAATCCGCCGGAACCGTCGACAGGCAATCCGGTCGGCTTGCGTTTTTGCGGCCGATTGACGATCCTACGCACGTTCAGGCCTGCACCGGCCGCTGCTCGCGCCCGTCGCCCGTCGCCCGCGCCGTGCCGTACCGCCGGCCAGCCGCATCGCAAACCGCCCGCGCCCGTGTCGCCGCGCGAGCCGCATCGAACGGGCCACACCGGGGCCGCCGCGCACGGCAGCGCGACCCGGCCAGCCTCGCCGGCATTCCCGGCGCCGTCGCCGCATCCGAAACCCGCCCGTCCAGGGCTTTCGCTATTTCCGCTTTATGTTTCGTTCCCTGACGACCCTGATCAAGAAGTGGCGCGCATCGCGCAGTGCCAGCCACCAGCTCGACGCGCTGCTCGCGCATGCGGACGCCGACGCGTCGTATGCCGAGCGCAGCGAATGGCTGATCGAGCTCGCGCACTGGCTGCGCCGCAGCGGCGCGATGCAGTCCGCGCAGGACGCCGCGGCCGACCGCGACGACGACGTCCGCGCGTATCCCGCGCACGCGCGGCTGCGCTACCTGTTCCACGTGCTCGACCGCAATCCTGCGTGGAAATCGCACGCCGCGCGGATCCTGCGCAGCACGCTGCGCGAATGCGACGGCATCTCGCTGCTGTGCGACGCCGGCATGCCCGTGCACTCGGGTTTCTTCGGCGCGCTGTTCGAGCGGATCGACTCGTCGCTGATCCCGCCGGCGCCGAACCGCCGCGAGCTGTCCGCGCTGTTCACGCTGATGTTCCCGTCGCCGGACGACGCGAAATGGATCGACGCGCTGCCCGACGACCTGCTCGTACGCCTCGCCGCGCTGTTCTCGTTCGACGTGACCGACGAGGAGCGCCACGAGCCCGGCTCGTTCTCGCGCGACCTGCTGGCCGCGCTGCACAACCTGACCTGCCAGATCAGCTCGACCGGCCTGTCGCAGACGGTGCGCAGCCGCCTGTCCGACGACGACGCGCGCCAGCCGCTCGAGTCGCAGCCGTTCTACCGGCTGACGCGCGCGATGCTCGCGGTCGAGACCGCGCATGCCGCCGTCGAGGACGGCGGCGACCCGAGCAAGCTGCTGCACGAGGTCAACTACCTGCGCGTGCTGCTCGACGAATGCCGGATTTCGGTCGACGACGTGTTCTCGCACCTGTACCGCAACGGCGTGTCGGTCGACATCGTGTTCCAGGTCGAGCGGATGCGGATGCGCATCCAGCGCGCGGAAACGCTGCTGAACGCGTGGATGACGCGCGACGACCTGCGCGGGATCGCGCACCTGACCGGCGAGCTCGTCGACGCGAACCAGAACAGCCAGAGCGTGTCGCACCTCGTGCGCAGCAACTTCTCGCTGTTCGCGCGCAAGCTCGTCGAGACCAACGCGGACACCGGCGAGCACTACATCTCGCGCGGCCGCGCCGAGTACCTGAAGATGCTGCGGATGGCCGCGGGCGGCGGTCTCGTCACGGTCGTGACGGTGTGCATGAAGTTCGCGATCACCGGCGCGCACCTGCAGTCGATGCTCGAAGGGCTGCTCGCCGGCATCAACTACGCGGCGAGCTTCATGCTGATGCACTTCCTGCACTTCACGCTCGCGACCAAGCAGCCCGCGATGACCGCGCCGACGCTCGCGCGCGAGCTCGACGGCACCACGCACGACGAAGGCGTGAAGCAGTTCGTCGCGTCGGTGATCGCGCTGATCCGCACGCAGGCGGCGGCGATCTGCGGCAACGTGCTCGTCGTGCTGCCCGTGTGCCTGCTCGTGCAGCTGTTCGCAAGCGGCGTGCTGCATGCGAACCTGATCTCGCCGCAGAAGGCGCATGCGACGCTGCAGTCGTTCTCGCTGCTCGGCCCGACGCCGTTCTACGCAGCGCTGACGGGCGTGCTGCTGTGGGCGTCGAGCCTGATCGCCGGCTGGGCCGACAACTGGTTCGTGCTGCATCGCGTCGGCGATGCGCTGACGTACAACCGGCGGCTCCGCCTCACGCTCGGCGCGGCCGGCGCGGCGAAGCTCGCGCACTTCTGCCGGTCGAACGTCGCCGGCGTGGTCGCGAACGTCGGCCTCGGCCTGATGCTCGGCCTCGTGCCTGCGATCGTCAGCGTGTTCCTGTTCTCGTTCGAGGTGCGGCACGTGACGCTGTCCGCAGGGTCGATCGGCATCGCGCTCGGCGTGCTCGGCAAGGAGACGCTGCATGCGCCCGAGCTGTGGTGGGCCGCGGCGGGCGTGCTCAGCATGGCGATCCTCAACGTGCTGGTGAGCTTCGCGCTCGCGTTCACGATGGCCGTGCGCTCGCGCAGCCTGCGGCCGACCAAGGTGCGCGCGCTCGTCGCCGCGATCGGCCGCGCGGTGGCCGCAAATCCGCTCGTGCTCGTCTGGCCGGCCGCCGACCGCGCGGCCGGCGCGGGACCGTCCGGGTCGCACTGACTCGCGTCGAGGGGCGGTCGCGGCAGGCCGCCCCGGCCGCCTGCGCGCCGCGAAACACGCTGCGCTCACCCGGGGTCCGCGCGAAGCCGCCGGCCCCACCGCGCGCGCCGCGTACAATACTGGACTTTTGTCCGCCCTCTCCCGTCTTATGTCCTCGCCCACCCTGTACGAATTCTTCGCCCCCTGCCCGCGCGGCCTCGAGGCTGCGCTCGCCGCCGAGCTGGCCGAGATCGCCGGCCGCCACCTGGACGGCGCGCCGTTCGCCGCGGGCGCGCAGGTGCCGGGCGGCGTCCATTTCCGGGGCGGCTGGGCCGCCGGCATGGCCGCGAACCTGCATTCGCGGATCGCGAGCCGCATTCTGCTGAAGATCGCGCACCGCCCGTACCGCAACGAGCAGGACGTGTACGCGCTCGCGCTCGAGCAGCCGTGGGAACGCTGGTTCGCGGCGACGCAGACGCTGCGCGTCGACATCACCGCGATCAAGTCGCCGCTGAAGAGTCTCGAATTCGCGACGCTGCGCGTGAAGGATGCGATCTGCGACCGGATGCGCGACAAGACCGGCGCGCGCCCGAGCATCGACACCGGCGCGCCCGACGTGCGCGTGTTCGCGTTCCTGACCGCGTCCGACTGCACGCTGTACCTCGACACGTCCGGCGAGCCGCTGTTCAAGCGCGGCTGGCGCCTCGACAAGGGTGCGGCGCCGCTGCGCGAGAACCTCGCGGCCGGCATCCTGCGCCTGACCGGCTGGACGCCCGGCACGCCGCTGTACGACCCGATGTGCGGCAGCGGCACGTTCCTCGCGGAAGCCGCGCAGATCGCGCTCGGCGTGGCGCCGGGCGTCGAGCGCCGCTTCGGCTTCGAGAAGCTCAAGCAGTACGACATCACCGCGTGGCAGGGCCTGAAGGTCGCGGCGCTGGACGCGAAGCGCGCGGCGCGCGGCAAGCGCGACGATCTCGCGGTCTACGGCAGCGACATTTCGGGCGACATGCTCGAGAAGGCGCGCGCGAACCTCGAACGCGCGGGTGTGCCGTCGGTGTGGCTCAAGCAGATCGACGCGCGCGCGATGACGCCGCCGTGCGACGCGCCGGGGATCATCGTCGCGAACCCGCCGTATGGCGAGCGGATCGAAGTGCGCGGCCGCGGCCCGCGCGGCGATGCGCGCGAAACGGGCCGCAACCGCGGCAACGACGACGCGTTCCGCCGCACGCACACCGACGCGCCGGACAGCGAGTTCTTCAATGCGCTCGGCGATGCGCTGAAGCAGCGCTTCACGGGCTGGCAGGCGTTCCTGCTGACGTCCGACCGCGCGCTGCCCGGCCAGCTCCGGCTGCGTGAATCCGCAAAGACGCCGCTCTTCAACGGCGCGCTCGAATGCCGGCTGTTCCGCTTCGACCTGATCGCGGGCAGCGTGAAAGCGCGCCCGGCCGCGCCGGACGGCGACGCGTAAGCGATCGCACCCCGCTTCGGGCGGCGCCGCACCGGCACCGCCCGCCTGCGCGCATTGCGCGCTCCCCCATCGAATCCCCACGTGGCCGTCATGACCGACGGCCAGCCTCCCGCCTGCCTCATCCCGCCCGACCGGCAAGGCCGCGCGCCTTCTGTCGCCCTTTCCCGACGACCCATCCCGCGCGGCGCCGCGCCAGCGCACCGAACGCGCTCCGTTACGACCGCCCCGCCGCTCGACGGCCCGGTTGCGATGTCAGCACCGACGAATCTACTGACAACACGCTGTCAGCAGCCCCCGCTCACACTGCAATCCCGGCGCAATGCAACGCTGGTTTCCACACTGAATCGAATGAAAAAAGGAGCACGTCATGACGTCCGCAACCCAGGAACGCGCAATCGCATGGTTCGACATTCCGTCCCTCGATTTCGACCGGGCGATCCGCTTTTACGAAACCGTGCTGCAGACGACGCTGCAGCGCGAGGTGATCGGCGGCGTGCCGATGGCGGTGTTCGGCCATGAGGAGGCAAGCACCGGCGGCAGCATCGTCTACGATCCGCAGCAGATGAAGCCGAGCGCCACCGGCGTGCTCGTCTACCTGAATGCGGGCGACTCGGTCGTCGCGGCGCTCGAGCGCGCCAAGCGCGCGGGCGGGGTCGTGCAGGGTTCGGTCGTCGAGCTGCCGAACAACTACGGTTACATCGGCTACCTGATCGACACCGAAGGCAACCGCGTCGGCCTGCACGCACCGAAATGCCATTGAGCGCGTCCGACGGGCGGCAGGTTCGGCAGGCGCGGCGCTATCATCGCGGGATCGCCGCCTTCGACGGAATCGACGTACACAACGAGGGACACCCATGACGCGCCGTGCCGACCGCCTGTTCCAGATTGCCGAGCTGCTGCGCGGCCGGCGCCTCACGACCGCGCAGCAGCTGGCCGACTGGCTGTCGGTGTCGCCGCGCACCGTGTACCGCGACGTGCGCGACCTGCAGTTGTCGGGCGTGCCGATCGAAGGCGAGGCGGGCATCGGCTACCGGCTGAACCGCAACGCGAGCCTGCCGCCGCTCACCTTCACCGCGGAGGAGCTCGCGGCGCTCGCCGCGGGCGCGCGGATGCTCGAGACGTGGGGCGGTGCGCGTTTCGCCGGCGGCGCACGATCTGCGCTCGCGAAAATCGCGTCGGCGATGCCGGCCGACAAGCGCACCACGCTCGACCGCCTGCCGGTGTTCGCGCCGTCGTTCCACATCGACGCCGCGTTCTCGCTGAAGGTCGATGCGATCCACCAGGCCGTCGACACGCGCCACGTCGTCGGCTTCGCATACCGCGACCGGCTCGGCGCGCACACGCAACGCCGCGTGTGGCCGCTCGGGCTCGTCTACTGGGGCGGGCGCTGGACGATCGGCGCGTGGTGCGAGCTGCGCGGCGACTTTCGCACCTTCGACATCGCGCGGATGGGCGACATCACCGTGCACGAGCAGTTTCCGGACATGGAAGGACGCCGGATCGCCGATTACATGCGGATCGCGGAAGCGCCCATGCGCTGACGTACCCGGGCGGCGGGCAGCGCGCCGCGACACGGTTGCGTGCGCCGCCGGCCGTTCGCTCACGCCCCGAACACCACCGCGCGCTTCGGCCGCTCGTCGACCTGCAGCGAGAACACGTCGGCGCGCGCATAGTGGCCGACCACGTCGAAGTCGTAACGCGCGCGCACGAGCTCGTCGAGATCGATGCGCGCGGTCACGAGCCCTTCCTCGCCGATCAGCGGTTCCGTCAGCAGCTCGCCGAGCGGCCCGACGATCACGCTGCCGCCGCGGATCAGCGGCCGTTCGGGGTCCCAGCCCGGCACGTCGATCCCGAGCGCGCGCGGCGCCGGCTGCACCTGGCATGCGCTGACGACGAAGCAGCGCCCTTCGTGCGCGATATGGCGCATCGAGCTCTGCCAGACGTCGCGCTCGTCGACGGTCGGCGCGCACCAGATCTGCACGCCTTTCGCATACATCGCGCAGCGCAGCAGCGGCATGTGGTTCTCCCAGCAGATCGCGGCGCCGGCGCGGCCCGCGGCGGTCTCGACGACGGGCAGCGTCGAGCCGTCGCCCTGCCCCCAGATCAGGCGCTCGGTGCCGGTCGGCATCAGCTTGCGGTGCTTCGCGACGAGCCCGTCGCGCGGATCGAAGAACAGCGCCGTGCAATAGAGCGTGCTGCCGCCGCGCTCGATCACGCCGACCACGAGGCTCGCGCCGGTGCGCTGCGACAGCGCGGCGAGCTCGTCGGTCTCGGGCCCCGGCACGTCGATCGCCTGCGCCGCGTAGCGCGCATACGCGTCGCGGCCTTCCGGCAGCCGGTAGCCGAGCCGCGTGCCGAAGATCTCGCCTTTCGGATAGCCGCCGAGCACGGCTTCGGGCAGCACGACGAGCGATGCGCCGCTGTCGCGGATCGCGGTTTCGTAGCCGAGGATCGTGTCGAGCGTCGCGCGCGTGCCGGCGGGCGACGCGCCGAGCTGCAGCGCGGCGATGACTGAGGTGGACATGAACGCGTCTCCGGTGAAGTGGGTGACGCCATCTTTATCGATAAGATGTCATCGATCAAATCGATGGAACGATAAGTGTCATGAACGGCGATGATATCTCGCGCGTCGACCTGAACCTGCTGAAGGTGTTCGAAGCGCTGTACGAAGAAGGCGGCGCGAGCCGCGCGGCACTGCGGCTCGACCTCACGCAGTCGGCCGTCAGCGCGGCGCTCGCGCGGCTGCGCGTGCTGTATGCCGATCCGCTGTTCGTGCGCACCGGCCGCGGGCTCGCGCCGACGCCGCGCGCGGACGAGCTGAAGCCGATCCTGTCCGACGCACTCGACCGCTGCCGGCAAAGCCTCGCGATCGCGGCCGACAGCGGCGACCGGCTCGGCCGCACGATCTCGATCGGGCTGTCGGACGACTTCGAGATCGCGCTCGGCAGCGCGCTGATTGCCGCGGTCGCGAAGGAGGCGGCCGGCATCCGGCTGATCTTCCGGCAGACCCACAGCGGGATCGCCGGCGACGCGCTGCTGCGCCACGGCGTCGATCTCGCGATCGCGTCGGGCGGGTTTTCGGCGAGCGGGCTGAGCCGGCGCGCGGTCACGACCGGCGGCTACGCGTGCCTGATCGATCCGGCGGCGCGTGCACGCCCGGCGCGCACGCTGACGCTCGCCGATTATCTGCGGCGCGACCATCTGCTGGTGTCGTCGGGCGGCGTGATCGGGATCGTCGACGAAGCGCTGGCCGCGCTCGGGCACAAGCGGCACGTCGCCGCGTCGACCACGCATTTCGCCGCGCTGCCGTATCTGCTGCTCGGCTCCGATGCCGTCGCGACGATCCCCGCGCATGCGGCGCGGGCGATCGCGCATGCGACGCCGCTGCACTGCGTCGCGTGCCCGGTCGCGCTGCCGGGCTATCCGGTGGAGATCGGCTGGCGCACGAGCGCGCAGCGCGATCCGGCGATCGTGCGCGTGAGGGACACCGTCGCCGCGTGCATCGAACGGCTCGTCACGCTGTGAAAAAAAACGGCGGGCGAACGGATCAACCGTCGCCCGCCGTGCACGCGCGTGCGTTACTCGAGTAACGTCAGTCGACCGACTTCACCATGTCCTCGATGACTTTCTTCGCATCCCCGAAGACCATCATCGTCTTGTCCATGTAGAACAGGTCGTTGTCGAGCCCCGCGTAACCCGCCGCCATCGACCGCTTGTTGACGATCACCGTGCGTGCCTTGTACGCCTCGATGATCGGCATCCCCGCGATCGGCGACTTCGGATCGTTCTTCGCGGCCGGGTTCACCACGTCGTTCGCGCCCAGCACCAGCACGACATCGACCTGGCCGAACTCGCCGTTGATGTCCTCCATCTCGTGCACGATCTCGTACGGCACTTCCGCTTCCGCGAGCAGCACGTTCATGTGCCCCGGCATCCGCCCGGCGACCGGGTGGATCGCGTACTTCACGTCGATCCCCTTCTCGACCAGCTTGTCGGTCAGCTCCTTCAGCGCGTGCTGCGCGCGCGCCACTGCCAGGCCGTAGCCCGGCACGATCACGACCGTTTCCGCGTTGCCGAGCATGAACGACGCGTCCTCCGCCGAACCCGACTTCACCGGCCGCTGCTCCTTCGAGCCGCCGGCAGCGCCGGCCGACGCCTCGCCGCCGAAGCCGCCGAGGATCACGTTGAAGAACGAGCGGTTCATCGCGTGGCACATGATGTACGACAGGATCGCACCCGACGAGCCGACCAGCGAGCCCGCGATGATCAGCATCGCGTTGTTCAGCGAGAAGCCGATGCCCGCCGCCGCCCAGCCCGAGTACGAGTTCAGCATCGACACGACCACCGGCATGTCCGCGCCGCCGATCGGGATGATGATCAGCACGCCGAGCACGAACGCGATCGCCGTCATGATGATGAACGGCAGCCACGATTGCGTGACGAAGAAGATCACGCCGAAGCCGATCATCGCGAGCGCAAGCATCAGGTTGATCAGGTGCTGGCCCGCGTAGACGACCGGCGCACCCTGGAACAGCCGGAACTTGTACTTGCCCGACAGCTTGCCGAACGCGATCACCGACCCCGAGAACGTGATCGCGCCGACGAACGTGCCGATGAACAGCTCGATCCGGTTGCCGTACGGGATGAAGTTCGCCGACGTCGCGTCCGGCGGCACGAGCCCGAACGCCTCGGGCTCGGCCACCACCGCATAAGCAATGCACACCGCGGCAAGACCGATCAGCGAGTGCATTGCCGCGACGAGTTCGGGCATCTTCGTCATCTCGACGCGCGCGGCGACGAATGCGCCGACCGCGCCGCCGACCACCAGCGCGCCGAGCACGAGCCCGATCCCGAGCGGCAGGTTCGCGCCGAGCGACATGGCCTGCTTGAAGATCAGCGCGAGCGTCGTGAGGATCGCGATCGCCATCCCGACCATCCCGAACAGGTTGCCGCGCCGGGCGCTCTTCGGGTTCGACAGCCCCTTCAGCGCCTGGATGAAGCACACCGACGCGACGAGGTACAGCAGCGTGACGACGTTCATGCTCATCGCGCGCCCTCCTTCGCAGCCTTCGGTTCCTTCTTGCGGAACATCTCGAGCATTCGCCTCGTGACGAGGAACCCGCCGAACACGTTGACGGCCGCCAGCGCGACCGCGAGCGTGCCGAAGAACTTGCCCGCGCCGCCGAGCGTGAGCGCGGCCGCGAGCATCGCGCCGACGATCACGATCGCCGAGATCGCGTTCGTCACCGCCATCAGCGGCGTATGCAGCGCGGGCGTGACGTTCCACACCACGTGGTAGCCGACGTACACCGCCAGCACGAAGATGATCACGTCGATCACCGTGTGATTGATGACTTCCATGGTCTCCTCCGGTTATTTGCGCGTCACTGCGCCGTCGCGGCACAGCAGCGTCGCGGCGACGATGTCGTCGGTCAGGTCGATGTTCAGCGTGCCGTCCTTCGCGACGATCAGCTTCATGAAGTCGAGCAGGTTGCGCGCGTACAGCGCCGACGCATCCGACGCGACCATCGACGCGAGGTTCGTATGGCCGGCGATCGTCACGCCGTTGTGGACGATCACCTGATCGGCGACGGTCAGCGGGCAGTTGCCGCTCTTCCGGCCGTCGAATTCCGGCCCGCGGCCGGCGGCCAGGTCGATCAGCACCGAGCCGGGCTTCATCGACTGCACGGTCTCGACCGAGATCAGCGTCGGCGCGGGACGGCCCGGGATCAGCGCGGTGGTGATGACGATGTCGGCCTGCTTCGCACGCTCGTGCACGAGCGCGGCCTGGCGGCCGAGCCACGACGCGGGCATCGGCCGCGCGTAGCCGCCGACGCCTTGCGCGGCTTCGCGCTCCTCGTCGGTTTCGTACGGCACGTCGAGGAACTTCGCGCCGAGCGACTCGATCTGCTCCTTCACGGCCGGACGCACGTCGGACGCCTCGATCACCGCGCCGAGGCGCTTCGCGGTCGCGATCGCCTGCAGCCCGGCCACGCCCGCGCCAAGGATCAGCACGCGCGCGGCCTTCACGGTGCCGGCGGCCGTCATCAGCATCGGCAGGAAGCGCGGATACAGCGCGGCGGCGACGAGCACCGCCTTGTAGCCGGCGATGTTGGCCTGCGACGACAGCACGTCGAGGCTTTGCGCGCGCGTCGTGCGTGGCGCGGCTTCGAGCGCGAAGCCCGTCACGCCGGCCGCCGCGAGCTGCGCGGCCTGCTCGCCGTTGAACGGGTCGAGCATGCCGACGAGCACGGAGCCGCGCTTGAGCAATGGAATTTCGGTGTCAGTGGGCGCCTGGACCTTCAGCACGATGTCGGCGTCGAAAGCGGCCGACTGGTCGGTCAATTCGGCGCCGGCGGCCGCGTACGCGTCGTCGGGATAGCTGGCCGCGACGCCGGCCCCCTTCGCGACGCTCACGCGGTGGCCGCCGGCCGCGTATTTCTTGACGGTCTCCGGCGTCGCGGCCACGCGCGCCTCGTTCGCCCGCGTTTCAGCAGGCACTCCGATATGCATTGTCTGTTCCTCCAGTCATTGTCAGTAATTCTTTCTTTCGATTCTTACTGCGATGGCAAGCCGGACAGGCTGTCATACCGGCTCACGAGCAACGGCGTTCACGCTGCACTTTAACCGAAAGCGGGGGCTGCGCCAGCGCTTTGCGCACGATCGTGCGGCACTGTTGCATTGCAGCACTTGACAAGCGCGCGCGCCTCGCACATGCGGACGATCAGCCGGGGTCGGAACCGTCATCACGTTGCACCCGGCAGCGTCCGGGCGCAACCGGTAAAATGCCCACCCATGAAACCCGAAATCTGGACCCCGCATGTGACCGTCGCGGCGCTCGTCGAGCACGCCGGCCGCTTCCTCATGATCGAGGAAGAGACGTCGACGGGCCTGCGCATCAATCAGCCGGCCGGCCATCTCGAAGCCGGCGAATCGCTTGCCGACGCGGTGATTCGCGAGACACTCGAGGAAACCGCGCATCCGTTCGAACCCGCCGCGCTCGTCGGCGTGTACCTCGCGCACTACGAACGCCCCGGCAACGCCGGCGCGACGTACCTGCGCTTCACGTTCTGCGGCACGGCCGGCGAGCCGCTCGCCGGGCACCGGCTCGACGACGGCATCGTCCGCACGCTGTGGATGACGGCCGACGAGCTGCGCGCATGCAGCGAGCGCCATCGCTCGCCGGCGGTGATGCGCTGCGTCGACGACTATCTCGCCGGGCGGCGCATTCCGCTCGAATTCGTGCACACGCATTCGGTCGCGCCGCGGCCGGACGCGTTCGACCGTCAGGCGGTGGACAAATGAGCAAGCGCCGTGTGGTAGTGGGCATGTCGGGCGGCGTCGATTCGTCGGTGACCGCCTGGCTGCTGAAGGAACAGGGTTACGACGTCGTCGGCCTGTTCATGAAGAACTGGGAAGACGACGACGACGGCGAATACTGCTCGACGCGCCAGGACTGGATCGACGTCGTGTCGGTCGCCGACCTGATCGGCATCGACGTCGAGGCCGTCAACTTCGCCGCCGAATACAAGGACCGCGTGTTCGCCGAATTCCTGCGCGAATACTCGGCGGGCCGCACACCGAACCCGGACGTGCTGTGCAACGCCGAGATCAAGTTCAAGGCGTTTCTCGACCACGCGATGACGCTCGGCGCGGAAACGATCGCGACCGGCCACTACGCGCGCGTGCGCGAGCGCGACGGCCGCTTCGAGCTGCTGAAGGCGTTCGACCATACGAAGGACCAGTCGTACTTCCTGCACCGGCTGAACCAGGCGCAGCTGTCGAAGACGATGTTCCCGCTCGGCGAGATCCCGAAGACGAAGGTGCGCGAGATCGCCGCGCAGATCGGCCTGCCGAACGCGAAGAAAAAGGATTCGACGGGCATCTGCTTCATCGGCGAGCGGCCGTTCCGCGATTTCCTGAACCGCTATCTGCCGACGAAACCCGGCCCGATGAAGACGCCCGACGGCAAGACGGTCGGCGAGCACATCGGCCTCGCGTTCTACACGTTCGGCCAGCGCAAGGGCATCGGCCTCGGCGGCAGCAAGGACGGCAGCGGCGAACCGTGGTTCGTCGCCGCGAAGGACATCCCGTCGAACACGCTCTACGTCGTGCAGGGCCACGATCACCCGTGGCTGCTGTCGCGCGAGCTCGTCGCCGGCAACGTCAGCTGGACCGCCGGCGAGCCGCCGGCCGACGGCGTCGCGTGCGGCGCGAAGACCCGCTACCGGCAGGCCGACGCCGCGTGCACGTTCGCGCGGGCCGCGTCAGGCCGGGCCGGCGGCGAGCGCTTCTCGCTCGCGTTCGACGATGCGCAATGGGCGGTCACGCCCGGCCAGTCGGCGGTGCTGTACGACGGCGAGATCTGCCTCGGCGGCGGCATCATCGAGTTCGCGGCGACCGGCCAGCCCGGCCACGCGGCGCCCGCGGAGGCCGCGGAGGCCGCGGAGGCCGGCGCGCCGGCGCTCGTCGCAGCACGCTGAGCGGCCTGCCGGCCAGCTCCCGGCCCTCCCCCGAACCGCGCTGCGCCGCGTCCATCAGGCCGTGCGGCGCAACGCGGCGTCGTAGCGCTCGCGCGCCGCGTCGAGTTCGGGAAAATGCCGCTCGGCCCACCGGTCGAGCGCGATCAGCGTGACCACCAGCGATTCCGCCACCGGCGTCAACCGGTACTCGACGCGCGCGGGCCGCGCGCGAAAGTCCACGCGCACGATCAGCCCGTTGCGCTCCAGCTCGCGCAAATTCTGCGTCAACACCTTCTGCGAAATGCCGCCGATGCGCGCCAGCAACTCGCCGTTGCGCAACGGCCCCGCCGCCAGCGCGGGCAGGATCAGCAACGTCCATTTGCCGGCGACCAGCGTGAGCGCGTCGCGCGCCGAACAGTCGGCCGCGTAGACGTCGCCGGGGAATGCCATGGTTACCTCCGGGTGCGTAATTGCGCGGCCGGCAGCCGCGGGCCATCATCGTCGCACATCGTCGGAGCCCGCTCATGCACGCACTGATCCTCGTCGCCCATCCGGAACCCCGCTCGTTCAACGCGCACCTGGCCGGCGCGGCGGCAGCCACCTGGCACGAGCAGGGGCATGCCGCGACCGTCGTCGACCTGTACGCGGACGGCTTCGACGCGCGCGAGGCCCCGTGGCACCACGCCGACCGGCTCGATCCGGCGCGTTTCGACGCGCAGCGCGAGCAACGCCATCACTGGCAGCGCGGCTCGCTCGCTCCCGAGATCCGGCAGCACGTCGACATGCTGCATGCGGCCGACGCGCTGGTCCTGCAATTCCCGCTGTGGTGGTTCGGCGCGCCCGCGATCCTCAAGGGCTGGATGGACCGCGTGTTCGTGTATGGCGGCCTCTACGACAGCCGCCGGCGCCACGAACGCGGCGTCATGCGGGGGCGCCGCGCGCTGCTGAGCGTGACGACCGGATCGTCGGCGACAGCCTGTGCGCCCGACGGGCGCGAAGGCGATACGCGCCTGCTGCTGTGGCCGCTCATGTACGCGCTGCACTATGTCGGCTTCGACGTGCTCGAGCCGCACCTGATCCACGACGTGCGAGACGATCCCGGCAGCGCGGCCGCCCGGCGACGGGACGCCGCCCTGCAGGAACGGGTCGACGCCTATCGCGCGCGGGTGCGCGACTGGTCCGCGTGGCCACGGATGCCGTTCAACCGGGACGAGGACTTCGACGCCGGCGTCACGCTGAAGCCGGACGCCCCCGTGTACAGCCCGTTCATCCGCCACGCGCGACGCGAGGGCTGACGCGCCCGGCCGTGCGGCACTTCAGCGCAGGCTTTCCGGTTCCCGTAGTAGACTCTGGCCCAGCATCGGCGCCGGTCGCAGCGCGCATGCGCGGTCCCGCGAGACGGATGTCGCCGCGCACCCGGCACAGGCGGCCGCCGGCTGTTGCGCCCGCCGCCGCGCCGACGCATCGCGCATCGCGGCGATTCAGAAAATGTACAGGGAGTCCCCAATGTTTTCCCGACGCTATCTCGCGATGTGGTGCGCCGTCGTCCTGTTCGTGGCGGTCGCGGCCCTCGCCGCCGGCCATGCGATCGCGTGGCTCTGGCTTGCGATCCCCGCCGCCCTCGTCGCCCTCGGCCTCTACGATCTCAACCAGGACCGCCACGCGATCCTGCGCAACTACCCGCTGTGGGGCCACCTGCGCTTCCTGTTCGAATTCATCCGCCCGGAAATCCGCCAGTACTTCGTCGAGGACGACACCGACGAGAAACCGTTTTCACGCGCGCAACGCAGCCTCGTGTACCAGCGCGCGAAGAACGTCGGCGACAACCGGCCGTACGGCACCGAGCTGAACGTGAAGGCGGTCGCGCATGAATGGATCAGCCATTCGCTCGCGCCGACGAAGCTGCCGAACCACGATTTCCGCATCCGCGTCGGCGCGAGCCGCGCGCAGCCGTACGACATCTCGATCTTCAACATCTCGGCGATGAGCTTCGGCTCGCTGTCCGCGAACGCGATCCGCGCGCTGAACCTCGGCGCGAAGAAAGGCGGCTTCGCGCATGACACCGGCGAAGGCTCGCTGTCGAAATACCACCGCGAGAACGGCGGCGACATCATCTGGGAAATCGCGTCCGGCTACTTCGGCTGCCGCAACGACGACGGCACGTTCAGCCCGGACAAGTTCGCGAAGCAGGCGGCCGATCCGCAGGTGAAGATGATCGAGATCAAGCTGTCGCAGGGCGCGAAGCCCGGCCACGGCGGCGTGCTGCCGGCCGCGAAGATCACGCCGGAGATCGCGGAGACGCGCGGCGTGCCGATGGGCAAGGACTGCATCTCGCCCGCGACGCACTCGGAATTCTCGACGCCGCGCGGCCTGCTCGAATTCGTCGAGCGGCTGCGCACCCTGTCCGGCGGCAAGCCGACCGGCTTCAAGCTGTGCATCGGCCATCCGTGGGAATTCTTCGGCATCGCGAAGGCGATGCTCGAGACCGGCATCGTGCCGGACTTCATCGTCGTCGACGGCGCGGAAGGCGGCACCGGCGCCGCGCCGCTCGAATTCACCGACCACGTCGGCGTGCCGCTGCAGGAAGGGCTGCTGGTCGTGCACAACACGCTCGTCGGGATCGGCGTGCGCGACCGCGTGAAGATCGGCGCGAGCGGCAAGATCATCACCGCGTTCGACGTTGCGCGCACGCTCGCGATCGGCGCGGACTGGGTGAACTCGGCGCGCGGCTTCATGTTCGCGGTCGGCTGCATCCAGGCGCAGACCTGCCACACGGGCCGCTGCCCGACCGGCGTCGCGACGCAGGACCCCGTGCGCCAGCGCGCGCTCGTCGTGCCGGACAAGTCCGATCGCGTCTTCAACTTCCACCGCAACACGCTGCACGCGCTGCAGGAACTCGTGCAGGCGGCCGGCCTGTCGCATCCGTCCGAGCTGCGCGCGCATCACATCGTGCAGCGCATCGCGCCGCACGAGGTCCGGCTGATGTCGCAGCTGCTGAAGTACCTGAAGCCGGGCGCGCTGCTGGACGGCAACGTTTGCGGCTTCACGCTGTATGACAAATGGTGGCCGCTCGCGCGCAGCGATTCGTTCACGCTCGGCGACGCCGTCTACACGTCGATCGAGTGACGAAGCCGGCCGCTTGACCGGGCCGAGCGAGCAGCAACGAAAAACGCGCCCCTCGGGCGCGTTTTTCATCTGCGGAATGCATGGGCTGCATCGGCGGCCGTGCCGTCCGTGTCACCCCTGCGGCACCGTGTCGACGAACGACTGCCGCTGCATCAGCTTCACGAAATGCTTGTCGAGGTTCGGATGGCGGTCGCGCCAGTTGAGTTCGGGCATCCGGAAGTCGAGATAGCCGAGCGCGCAGCCGAGCGCGATGTCGGCGAGCGTGTAATGATTACCGACGCACCAGGTCTTGCCGCCGAGGCCCTGCGACATCGCGACGAGCGCATCGTCGATCTTGCGCTGCTGGCGCTCGATCCAGCTCGCGCTGCGCTGCGCCTCGTCGCGCATCGTATGCTCGAGGCGAATCGCGACCGACGCGTCGAGCGCGCCGTCGCACAGTGCTTCCCAGCAGCGCACCTCGACGCGCTCGCGGCCGGACGGCGGAATCAGCTTGCCGACCGGGGACAGCGTGTCGACGTATTCGCAGATCACGCGGGAGTCGAACACCGCGGCGCCATCTTCCATCACGAGACACGGAACCTTGCCGAGCGGGTTCGAGGCATGAATGTTCGTGTCCGGCGCCCAGACATTGTCGAGCTCCAGCTTGTAGTCGATTTTCTTTTCAGCAAGCACGATTCGCGCCTTTCGGACGTACGGGCTGCTGAGCGAACCGATTAATTTCATCATCTGCCTTTGTTGGGGAACCGCCGAGAGTATACGTTGTCGCCGATCATAACCGGCCAGCGACAGTCGGTAGAAAATCGCCCGTCCGGCCTGTGGATGGTTTGCAACAGCCGCGGCGGCCTCCTTGCCCGCCCCCTTGCGCGTTCCGTTCCGTCCCCTCTCACACGCCGCGTCCGGCGGCGCTACAATCGCACGATGAATGCGCCCCACGAATCTGCCATCGCCGTCGACGTCTACCGCCAGCGCCGCGAGCGCGTGCTTGCCGCACTGCGCGCCGCGGGCGGCGGCATCGCCATCGTCCCCACCGCGCCCGAAGTGCTGCGCAATCGCGACACGGGCTACCCGTATCGCCATGACAGCTACTTCTATTACCTGACGGGCTTCGCGGAGCCTGACGCGGTGCTGGTGCTGAACGCGTCCGCACCACACGGCGCGCCGCAATCGATCCTGTTCTGCCGCGCGAAGAACGCCGACCGCGAAATCTGGGAAGGCTTCCACTACGGCCCCGAGGCTGCGTGCGACGCGTTCGGCTTCGACGCGGCGTTCGCCATCGACGTGCTCGACACGGAAATGCCGCGCCTGCTCGCCGACGCGGGCACCGTGCACTACCGGTTCGGCGCATCGGCCGAGTTCGACGGCCGCCTCGACCGCTGGCTCGACGCGGTGCGCGCGCAGGCACGCACGGGCGTCGCCGCGCCGGACGCGCTGCTCGACCTCACGCCGGTGCTCGACGACATGCGGCTCGTCAAGGACGAACACGAGCTCGCGATCATGATGCGCGCCGCGCACATCTCGGCGCTCGCGCATCGGCGCGCGATGCAGGCCTGCCGGCCCGGCGTGCGCGAGTACGAACTCGAGGCCGAGCTGCTCTACACGTTCCGCAAGCATGGCGCGCAGGCGCCCGCGTACGGCTCGATCGTCGCGGCGGGCGCGAACGCATGCGTGCTGCACTACCCGGCCGGCAACGCGGTCGCGCAGGACGGCGACCTGATCCTGATCGACGCGGCTTGCGAGCTCGACGGCTATGCGTCGGACATCACGCGCACGTTCCCGGCGAGCGGCCGCTTCTCGCCCGCACAGCGCGCGCTGTACGACATCGTGCTCGCCGCGCAGCAGGCGGCGATCGACGCGACGCGCGCCGGCGTGCCGTTCGAGGCGCCGCACGACGCCGCGGTGCGCGTGCTCGCGCAGGGGCTGCTCGACACCGACATCATCCCGAAAGCGCGCTTCTCGAGTGTCGACGACGTGATCGCCGAACGCGCGTACGCGCGCTTCTACATGCACCGCACGGGCCACTGGATCGGCATGGACGTGCACGATTGCGGCGACTACCGCGAGCGGCTCGCCGCGCGCGACGACAAAGGCGCGCTGCCGTGGCGCACGCTGAAGGCCGGGATGGCGCTGACCGTCGAGCCGGGCCTGTACGTGCGCGCGGCCGACGACGTGCCGCCCGAATACTGGAACATCGGCATCCGCATCGAGGACGACGCGATCGTGCGCGAGAACGGCTGCGAGCTGATCACGCGCGACGTGCCCGTTGCGGCCGCCGAGATCGAGGCGCTGATGCGTGCGGGCACGGCGCACGGCGCCTGAACGTGCGGCGCAGACCGTTTCATCCGTTTCACGATTCCCGATGACGACCGACTCCTCCCCGGCCACGCCGGACCATGACATCGCCATCGTCGGCGCGGGCCCGGTCGGGCTCGCGCTGGCCGGCTGGCTCGCACGGCGCAGCGCGACGCAGCCGTGGTCGATCGCGCTGATCGACGCGCGCGAACCCGCGGCGAGCGCGAACGATCCGCGCGCGATCGCGGTGTCGCACGGCAGCCGCGTGCTGCTCGACACGCTCGCATGGCCCGCCGACGCGACGCCGATTGAGCACATCCACGTATCGCAGCGCGGTCATTTCGGCCGCACGCTGATCGACCGCGACGAACACGACCTCGCCGCGCTCGGCTACGTCGTGCGCTACGGCTCGCTCGTGCAGGCGCTTGCCGGCGCGGTCCGCGGCACGCGCGTCGACTGGCTTACGTCGACGTCCGCACGCGCGCCGCAGCAGGACGCCGACGGCGTCACGCTGACGCTCGACGGCCCGCACGGCGAACGCACGCTGCGGGCGCGCGTCGTCGTCAATGCCGAAGGCGGGCTGTTCCACGAGCAGCAGGCCGACGCCGGCAAGCATCGCCGCGACTACGGCCAGACCGCGCTCGTCGGCACGGTGACGGTATCCGCGCCGCGTCCGAACGTCGCGTGGGAGCGCTTCACGCACGAAGGGCCGCTCGCGCTGCTGCCGCTCGGCGGCGCCGATTACGCGCTCGTGTGGTGCTGCGAGCCCGGCGAAGCCGCACGCCGCGCCGCACTGCCCGACGACGCGTTCCTGCGCGAGCTCGGCCGCGCATTCGGCGAGCGGATGGGCCGCTTCGTCGCGATCGCAGGGCGCGCATCGTTCCCGCTCGGGCTCAACGTCGCGCAGACGCTGGTCGACCGCCGCATCGCGATCGTCGGCAATGCCGCGCAGACGCTGCACCCGGTCGCGGGCCAGGGGCTGAACCTTGGCCTGCGCGACGCGCACACGCTCGTCGACGCACTGTCCACGCACGGCGCCGAACCGGCCGCGCTCGCGGCCTTCAATGCGCGGCGCGCGCTCGACCGCCGGCTCACGATCGGCGCGACCGATACGCTCGCGCGGCTTTTCACGATCGAATCGGCACCGTTTGCGTTGCTGCGCGGCGCGGCGCTCACCGCGCTCGAGTTCGTGCCGCCGCTCAAGACCGCGATCGCCCGCCAGATGATGTTCGGCCAGCGCGGCTGACGCAAAGCGCAGCCGGCGCAATGCTCCGCCGCCTGCACGCGCATGGCGCCGGACTTGTGCCGGTGCGACGTACGGCGCGTCACACAAACCGGGTCAAATCGGCATGGCGGGGGAATACGGTAAAATGCGCGTTTTCCCTCCGCCCTTTTCGTGCCCGCGCTGGTCGCGGGCGGTGCCATTGCGATGCCCGTTATCGGCTCTCACGTATTGCGTAACAACCTGTTCGTCGCCCCGATGGCGGGTGTGACGGACCGTCCGTTCCGCCAGCTCTGCAAACGGCTGGGGGCCGGCTACGCCGTGTCCGAAATGGTCGCATCGAACGCCCAGTTGTGGAAAAGCGCCAAGACGATGCGCCGCGCGAACCACGAAGGCGAAGTCGAGCCGATCGCCGTGCAGATCGCCGGCGCCGATCCGGCGATGATGGCCGAAGCCGCCCGCTACAACGTCGACAACGGCGCGCAGATCATCGACATCAACATGGGCTGCCCGGCGAAGAAGGTCTGCAACGTCGCGGCCGGCTCCGCGCTGCTGCAGAACGAGCCGCTCGTGAAGCAGATCGTCGAGGCGGTCGTCGGCGCGGTCGGCATCGGGCCGGATGCCGTGCCCGTCACGCTGAAGATCCGCACCGGCTGGGACCGCGAGCACAAGAACGCGATCACCGTCGCGCGCCTCGCCGAGGCCGCCGGCATCTCGATGCTCACCGTGCACGGCCGTACGCGCGCCGATCTGTACCGCGGCGACGCCGAATACGAGACGATCGCGGCCGTGAAGGCGGCCGTCGGCATTCCGGTCGTCGCGAACGGCGACATCACGTCGCCGCAAAAGGCGAAGGCGGTGCTCGACGCGACGGGCGCCGATGCGCTGATGATCGGTCGTGCCGCGCAAGGTCGGCCGTGGCTGTTCCGCGAAATCGATCATTTCCTGCAAACCGGCGAGCTGCTGCCGCCGCCGCTGATCAACGAGATCCAGCAGGTGATGAACGAGCATCTGGAAGACCACTACGCGTTCTACGGAGAATTCACGGGAGTCCGTACTGCGCGCAAGCACATCGGCTGGTACACTCGCGGCCTTTCCGGAGCCAACGGGTTCCGGCACCGGATGAACACGCTCGATTCCACCCGCGAGCAGCTCGCCGCCGTCAATGCGTTCTTCGAGGCGCAAAAGGCGCTGTCCGATCACCTCGTCTATGTCGACGAGGACGAAGACGAGCCAGGCCAGCGCGAGGCGGACGACCATAACCAGTTAGCAGCATGAGCAAGCACAACATCGAACAATGTGTCCGCGAGAGCCTGGACGTGTATTTCCGGGATCTAGACGGCTCCAATCCGCACGACGTCTATGAAATGGTGATGTCCTGCGTCGAAAAGCCGATGCTCGAGGTCGTGCTCGAACAGGCGGGCGGCAACCAGTCGCTCGCCGCGGAGTACCTCGGCATCAACCGCAACACGCTGCGCAAGAAGCTGCAGCAGCACGGCCTGCTGTAGCCGGCCGCCCTATCCCCGTTTCCCTGGCTATTGGTGGTTCCATCATGATCAAGCAAGCGCTCATTTCCGTTTCCGACAAGACCGGCATCGTCGATTTCGCAAAGTCGCTGTCCGACCTCGGCGTCAAGCTGCTGTCGACGGGCGGCACCGCGAAACTGCTCGCCGACGCGGGCCTGCCCGTTACCGAAGTGGCCGACTACACGGGCTTCCCGGAAATGCTCGATGGGCGCGTGAAGACGCTGCATCCGAAAGTGCACGGCGGCATCCTTGCGCGCCGCGACTTGCCGGAACACATGCAGGCGCTCGAGCAGCACGGCATCCCGACGATCGACCTGCTCGTCGTGAACCTGTATCCGTTCGTCGCGACGATCGCGAAGGACGACTGCACGCTTGCCGACGCGATCGAGAACATCGACATCGGCGGCCCGACGATGCTGCGCTCGGCCGCGAAGAACCACCGCGACGTGACGGTGATCGTCGATCCGGCCGACTACGCAGTCGTGCTCGACGAGATGAAGGCGAACGGCAATACGGTCGGCTACCCGACCAACTTCCGCCTCGCGACGAAGGTGTTCGCGCACACCGCGCAGTACGACGGTGCGATCACGAACTACCTGACGAGCCTGACCGACGAGCTGAAGCATGCGTCGCGCAATGCTTACCCGGCGACGCTGAACATGGCGTTCGAGAAAGTGCAGGACCTGCGCTACGGCGAGAACCCGCACCAGAGCGCGGCGTTCTACCGCGATATCGCGCCGCAAGCCGGCGCGCTCGCGAACTACCGCCAGCTGCAGGGCAAGGAACTGTCGTACAACAACATCGCCGATTCGGACGCGGCATGGGAATGCGTGAAGACGTTCGACGCGCCCGCCTGCGTGATCATCAAGCACGCGAACCCGTGCGGCGTCGCAGTCGGCAACGATTCGGCCGACGCGTACGCGAAGGCATTCCAGACCGACCCGACGTCGGCGTTCGGCGGCATCATCGCGTTCAACCGCGAAGTGGACGAAGCGGCCGCGCAAGCCGTTGCGAAGCAGTTCGTCGAAGTGCTGATCGCGCCGTCGTTCACCGACGCCGCGAAGCAGGTGTTCGCCGCGAAGCAGAACGTGCGCCTGCTCGAGATCGCGCTCGGCGACGGCCATAACGCATTCGACCTGAAGCGTGTCGGCGGCGGCCTGCTCGTGCAGTCGCTCGATGCGAAGAACGTGCAGCCGCGTGAACTGCGCGTCGTCACGAAGCGTCACCCGACGCCGAAGGAAATGGACGACCTGCTGTTCGCATGGCGCGTCGCGAAGTACGTGAAGTCGAACGCGATCGTGTTCTGCGGCAACGGCATGACGCTCGGCGTCGGCGCGGGCCAGATGAGCCGCGTCGACTCGGCGCGCATCGCGAGCATCAAGGCGCAGAACGCGGGCCTCACGCTCGCCGGTTCGGCCGTCGCGTCGGACGCGTTCTTCCCGTTCCGTGACGGCCTCGACGTCGTCGTCGCAGCGGGCGCGACCTGCGTGATCCAGCCGGGCGGCTCGGTGCGCGACGACGAAGTGATCGCGGCAGCCGACGAGCACAACATCGCGATGATCCTGACGGGCGTGCGCCACTTCCGTCACTGATCGACTGCGCGCGGCCCGCGAGGCCGCGATACGAAGGCCCGGCGGCGTCGCACCCGCCGGGTTTTTTATTGCGCGACGCCCGGCCGGACGGTGCGCGTCACGCGCTGCGCCGTGGACGGCCATGCGTGTTCGCAAGCCCGCTCTTCGCGCAAACGGGCGCTGACCCGACGGTGCGCGGCGCCATTCGTTGTAGTATCGCTGCATCAAGCAATCCTCTTCATCATGCGAATTATCGGCATCGACCCCGGCCTGCGCGTCACGGGCTTTGGCATCATCGACGTCCACGGCCACCATCTCGCCTACGTCGCGAGCGGCGTGATCCGCACGTCGACCGCGGACCTCGCGACGCGGCTCGGCACGATCTTCGAAGGCGTGTCGACGCTGATCCGTGAACACGCGCCCGACCAGTCCGCGATCGAAAAGGTGTTCGTCAACGTCAACCCGCAATCGACGCTGCTGCTCGGCCAGGCGCGCGGCGCCGCGATCTGCGGCCTCGTGTCGGGCGGGCTGCCGGTCGCCGAGTACACGGCGCTGCAGCTCAAGCAGGCCGTCGTCGGCTACGGCCGCGCGACCAAGGCGCAGATGCAGGAAATGGTCACGCGGCTGCTGAACCTGTCCGGGCAGCCGGGCTCCGACGCCGCCGACGCGCTCGGCATGGCGATCTGCCACGCGCACGGCGGCAACACGCTCAGCACGCTTGGCGGCCTTGCGCCGGCGCTCGCGAAGAAAGGGCTGCGCGTGCGGCGCGGCCGGCTCGTCGGCTGACCGGCTGACGCGCGCGTGCGCTACACTCGCGCTTTCTTCCTCGCCTCGCTCAATCCATGATCGGTCGCATCGCCGGCATCCTGCTCGAAAAGAACCCGCCTCACCTGCTCGTCGACTGCAACGGCGTCGGCTACGAAATCGACGTGCCGATGAGCACGTTCTACAACCTGCCGCAAACCGGCGAACGGGTCGTCCTGCTCACGCAGCAGATCGTCCGCGAGGATGCGCACCTGCTGTACGGTTTCCTGACCGCCCAGGAGCGCACGACCTTCCGCGAGCTGCTCAAGATCACCGGCATCGGCGCGCGCATGGCGCTCGCCGTGCTGTCCGGCATGAGCGTGCCGGAGCTCGCGCAGGTCGTGACGATGCAGGACGCCGCCCGCCTGACCCGCCTGCCCGGCATCGGCAAGAAAACGGCCGAGCGCCTGCTGCTGGAACTGAAGGGCAAGCTCGGCGCCGACCTCGGTGCGCTCGCCGGCGCCGCGTCGCCGTCCGACCACGCGACCGACATCCTCAACGCGCTGCTCGCGCTCGGCTACTCGGAGAAGGAAGGCCTCGCCGCGATCAAGAACGTGCCGGCCGGCACGGGTGTGTCCGAGGGCATCAAGCTCGCGCTCAAGGCGCTGTCGAAGGTGTAACGGCCACGCGTCCGACGCAGTATCGCGCCGCCGCACGCGGCGCGCCAGTCGGCCGTTCGGCTAGGGCCTGTTCACGCTAATAACGGGCTTGCGAACGTGCCTTGCCGGTCGCAGTGCAAGGAGCAAGGAGCGCCGTTTGGCCAAGCCAAACAAGCGATGCGCGACGCCGCAATGCGGCCGGCAAGGCACGTTCCCGTAACTAAAAGATTCTCTCTTGGGGCTGGCCGCCAGAAGGGCCGATCGCCGCGTCATGCTCCTTGCGAATACGCCCGGTATTCGCTGCGTCCCATCCTTGCGCTCGGCCCTTCTGACGGCCAGCGCAAGCCCGTTATTAGCGTGAACAGGCCCTGGGTCCGGCAGCGGCGCGCGGTACAATGGCCGCATGATTGAAACCGACAAACTCGCCACCGAGCGGATCATCGCCGCCACGCCCGCCTCGTCGCACGAGGAGGTGTTCGAACGTGCGCTGCGGCCGCGCCAGCTCGACGAATACGTCGGCCAGGAAAAGGTGCGCGGCCAGCTCGAGATCTTCATCGAGGCCGCGAAGCGCCGTTCCGAGCCGCTCGACCACGTGCTGCTGTTCGGCCCGCCGGGTCTCGGCAAGACCACGCTCGCGCACATCATCGCGCGCGAGATGGGCGTCAACCTGCGCCAGACGTCGGGCCCGGTGCTCGAACGCGCGGGCGACCTCGCGGCGCTGCTGACGAACCTCGAGGCAAACGACGTGCTGTTCATCGACGAGATCCACCGGCTGTCGCCGGTCGTCGAGGAAATCCTGTATCCGGCGCTCGAGGATTACCAGATCGACATCATGATCGGCGAAGGTCCGGCCGCGCGCAGCGTGAAGCTCGACCTGCAGCCGTTCACGCTCGTCGGCGCGACCACCCGCGCCGGCATGCTGACCAACCCGCTGCGCGACCGTTTCGGGATCGTCGCGCGGCTCGAGTTCTACGACGCGGAGCAACTGTCGCGCATCGTGCGCCGCTCGGCATCGCTACTCCACGCGCAGATCGATCCGAACGGTGCGCTCGAGATCGCAAAGCGCTCGCGCGGCACGCCGCGGATCGCGAACCGGCTGCTGCGCCGCGTGCGCGACTATGCGGAAGTAAAGGCCGACGGCAACATCACCGCGTCCGTCGCCGATGCGGCGCTCGCGATGCTCGACGTCGATCCGGTCGGCTTCGACCTGATGGACCGCAAGCTGCTCGAAGCGATCCTGCACAAGTTCGACGGCGGCCCGGTCGGCATCGACAACCTCGCCGCGGCGATCGGCGAGGAGCGCGACACGATCGAGGACGTCCTCGAGCCGTACCTGATCCAGCAAGGCTTCCTGCAGCGCACGCCGCGCGGGCGCGTGGCGACGCTGATGACCTACCGCCACTTCGGGCTCGCCGCGCCCGACGCGGGCAACCCGGCACGCGGCACGTGGGAGACGTCCGACGGGCAATGACGGCCCGCCCGACGCCGCGCAAGCGATGACGACGCCCTCCAACCCGCCCCCCGGCGCGCCCGCCTCGCACCCGCGCTGGCTCGAGCCGTTCCGCAAGCGGCTCGTGGCCGGCGTCACGCATCTGACGACAGGCAGCGGCCCGTCGCTCGACTTCTCGACGCCGCCCGGCGATCCGGGCCTGTTCGGCCCCAATGCGGTCTGCTGGCGCGTGCACGCGGATTTCGCGTCGATGATGACGGGCGGCATTTCCGCGCTGTTGCTTCAGGCGCTGCATCCGCTCGCGCTCGCCGGCGTATGGGATCATTCGTCGTTTCGCACCGACATCCTCGGGCGGCTGCGGCGCACCGCGACGTTCATTTCCGGCACCACGTTCGGCAACAGTGCGGACGCGCTCGCGCTGATCGAGCGCGTGAAGGCGATTCACGCCAGGGTGCACGGCACCGCACCCGACGGGCGGCCATACCGGGCCGACGACCCGGCGCTGCTGACCTGGGTGCACGTTGCCGAAGTCTCGAACTTTCTCGCCGCGCACTTGCGCTACGTGAACCCGGCATTGCCGGGCGAACTGCAGGATCGCTACTACGCGGAAACGGCGCGTATTGCCGAAATGCTCGGCGCACAGGACGTGCCCCGCTCGCGCGCCGAGATCTCCGCGTACCTGACGCGCATGCGGCCCGAACTCGAGGCCGGGCCGCGCACGTTCGAGGTCATGCGGATCCTGCTCAACGCGCCGGTCGCGAGGCCGGTCATGCGGCCCGCCGCGACCCTCGTGATGCACGCCGGTATCGACCTGCTGCCGCTCTGGGCGCAGGACATGCTCGGGGTCTCCGCATTCGCGCCGTTGCGGCGCGCATTCGTGCGGCCCGGTGTGCGCGCCGTTGCGCCGGTGTTGCGCTGGGCGCTCGTCAATGGCGCGTCGAAGCGCGCGCGTCGGCGGGCGACGGCGCACAACGAGTTGCAATCGGAACGGAAAGGAAGCTGACGAGCTGACGCCCGGTGCGCTGCCCGCCCGCGGTCCCGTCGGGTGAAGCAACGGCTCACGCAGGCGGCAGACCGGCCGCCGAGCCCGCGCGCATAATGCACGCGACCTGCAACGACGACGCCGTTGCGGCGCGCGGCCTGCGCCTACAAGACCCTGCTGTAGCCGTCGTCGTCGCTCGCCTCGTTCAGATGCGAGATGTCGGCCCACTGCACGACGTTCGCGCGTCCGTCCACGTAGTCGACGACGTTGATGCTCGTATTGAGCAGCTGATAGTTGCGCGGCGCGTCGAGATCGAGCCCGTTTGCGAATCGATACACGCAATCGAGCACGCCGCCGTGCGCAACGCACGCGATCCGGCCGCCCGGATGCGCGGCGACGATCGGCTCGAGCGCATGCAGCACGCGATGATAGAACGCGCGCTGCGACTCGCCGCCTTCGGGTTCGAAACCCGGGTCGCGCGTCTGCCATGCGGCATACGCATCCGGAAAGCGCGCCTCGATCTCCCCGCTGTCATGCCCCTGGAAGATGCCGTATGCGCGCTCGCGCAGGCCTTCGTGCAGCACGAGCGGCAGGCCGAGCGCATCGGCGGCCGGCTGCGCGGTCTGCTGCGCGCGCATCAGGTCGCTCGAGTAGATCGCGTCGACGCGCGCACCGTCGCGCGCATCGCGCGCAAGACGCGTGGCGAGCCGCTGCGCCTGCGCGAGCCCCGAATCGGCGAGCGGAATGTCGATATGGCCCTGGATGCGCTTGATGCGGTTCCAGGCCGTCTCGCCATGACGGATGAAGAGAATCTGCGTGGTAGCCATCGCGACGGCGCTCCCGGAAAGAATCAGGGCCGCACTTGCAGCCAGAACGTCACCGGCCCGTCGTTGACGAGCGAGACCTGCATGTCGGCGCCGAATTCGCCGGTCGCGACGAGCGGATGGCGCGCACGCGCCGCGGCAACGAAATAATCGAACAGCCGCGCACCCTCGTCGGGCGGCGCCGCGGGCGTGAAGCTCGGGCGCAGCCCGCTGTTCGTATCGGCTGCAAGCGTGAACTGCGACACGAGCAGCAAGCCGCCCGCGCGCCCTTCGCCGTCGATGTTCGACACCGGCAGGTTCATCTTGCCGGCCGCATCGCTGAACACGCGGTAGCCGAGGACCTTCGCGAGCAGCTTGTCGGCCGCCGCGTCGGTGTCGCCCCGCTCCGCGCAGACGAGCGCGAGCAGGCCCGCGCCGATCTCGCCCGTCACGCGGTCGCCGACGCGCACGTCGGCGCGCTTCACGCGCTGGATCAGCGCGATCATGCGGTCAGCGTCACGCGCGCGAAGCGGCGCTTGCCGACCTGAACGACGTACTCGCCTGCCTCGACCTTGAGGCCCTTGTCCGACACGGTCGCGCCGTCGATCTTCACGCCGCCCTGCTCGATGTTGCGCAGCGCTTCGCTCGTCGACGGCACGAGGCCCGCCTGTTTCAGCAGCTGGCCGATCGCGAGCGGCGCGCCCGCGAGCGTCACCGACGGGATGTCGTCCGGCACGCCGCCCTTCGCGCGGTGGTTGAAGTCCTCGAGCGCGCGCTCGGCGTCGGCCTGCGAATGGAAGCGCGCGACGATTTCCTGCGCGAGCAGCACCTTGAAGTCGCGCGGGTTGCGGCCCGCCTCGGCCTCGCGCCGGAAGCCGACGATCTCGTCCATGCTGCGGAACGACAGCAGCTCGAAGTAACGCCACATCAGCGTGTCCGAGATGCTCATCAGCTTGCCGAACATGTCGGTCGGCTTCTCGCTGATGCCGACATAGTTGCCCTTCGACTTCGACATCTTCTCGACGCCGTCGACGCCTTCGAGCAGCGGCATCGTCAGGATGCACTGCTGTTCCTGGCCGTACTGCTTCTGCAGTTCGCGGCCGACGAGCAGGTTGAACTTCTGGTCGGTGCCGCCCAGTTCGAGATCGGCATTCAGCGCGACCGAATCGTAGCCCTGCATCAGCGGGTACAGGAACTCGTGGATCGAGATCGGCACGCCGCCCTGGAAGCGCTTCGTGAAGTCTTCGCGCTCGAGAATCCGCGCGACCGTGTAGCGCGACGCGAGCTTGATCATCCCGTCCGCGCCGAGCGGCATCGACCATTCGCTGTTGTAGCGGATCTCGGTCTTCGCGCGGTCGAGCACGAGCGATGCCTGTTCGAAATAGGTCTTCGCGTTCGACTCGATCTGCTCGCGCGTGAGCGGCGGGCGCGTTGCGTTGCGGCCGGACGGATCGCCGATCAGCGACGTGAAATCGCCGATCAGGAAGATCACCGTGTGGCCGAGGTCCTGCAGCTGGCGCATCTTGTTCAGCACGACCGTGTGGCCGATGTGGATGTCCGGTGCGGTCGGATCGAGGCCGAGCTTGATGCGAAGCGGCTTGCCGGTGGCCGCGCTGCGCGCGAGCTTCTGCGCGAACTCTTCCTCGATCAGCAGTTCGTCGACGCCGCGCTTCGTGACGGCGAGCGCATGCCGGACTTCGTCGGTGATCGGGAATACAGGCTTGGAACTGGGTTCGGTGCTCATCGGTGCCAGAAGGAATGTCGCAAAGACAAGGATTTTCCCATAACTTGCGCGCGCATCGCTTAACGGCGGCCATGGTTGCGCGGATAATCGGGCACAAGGCGCGCGGTACTGGCCCGCGCCGCATGATTCGGGAGAGATCACGTGCCGCTAAGACGTCCGCCACCCGGCCATCCGGCCGATGGCGTTTACTTCGGGTTGATGTCGGGAACGAGCATGGACGGCGTCGACGGCGTCGCCGTGCGCTTCGAGCACGGCAAGCCGCCGGCGGTGCTCGCCGAAGCGTTCGTCGGGTTTGCGCAGTCGCTGCGCGACGCGCTGTTCGCGCTGCAGCAGCCGGGGGACGACGAGATCGAGTGCGAAGCGCTCGCGGCCAACGCGCTCGCGACGCGCTATGCGGTGTGCTGCCACGAACTGCAGCGCACGGCGGGGCTTGCGCCCGACCAGGTGCGCGCGATCGGCGTGCACGGCCAGACAGTGCGACATCGCCCCGAGCGTGGCTATACGCGGCAGATCAACAATCCGGCGCTGCTCGCCGAACTCACGCATATCGACGTGATCGCCGATTTCCGCAGCCGTGACGTCGCCGCGGGCGGCCAAGGCGCGCCGCTCGTGCCCGCGTTCCACGCGACCGTGTTCGGCGCGCCGGGCGAGACGCGCGTCGTCTGCAATCTCGGCGGCATCAGCAATATCACGATCCTGCCCGGCGAAGGCGGCGATGTGCGCGGCTTCGACTGCGGCCCCGCGAATGCGCTGATCGACGAATGGGCGAGCCGCCACCTCGGCAAACCCTACGATGAAGGCGGCCGGTTCGCGGCGCGCGGCACCGTCCATGCGCCGCTGCTCGATGTGCTGCTCGACGAGCCCTATTTCGACGCGCCGCCGCCGAAGAGCACCGGACGCGACCTGTTCAATCCGGCCTGGCTCGATGCCAGGCTGGCCGCATTCGCTCAGCTCGCGCCGGAGGACGTCCAGGCCACGCTCACGGCGCTGACGGCCGTGTCGATCGCACACGAAGTCGCACAGCATGCGCCCGACTGCACGGCTGTTTATGTGTGCGGCGGCGGCGCCCGCAACCCCGTGCTGCTCGATGCGCTCACGCGTGCGCTGCGCGAGCGCGGCGTACGCGCGGCGGTCGACACGACGACCGCGCTCGGCGTGCCGCCGCAGCAGGTCGAAGCGCTCGCGTTCGCGTGGCTCGCACGCCGCTTCAACGCGCGCGAGCCCGGCAATCTCGCGTCGGTCACCGGCGCCGCCGGCGACCGCGTGCTCGGCGCGCTCTATCCGCGCTGAAGCGCTGCACGCCGATCATTCGGGCACAAAAAACGGGGCTTGATGCCCCGTTTTTCATGTCGGCGAACCGGATCGGATCCGGCGCGTGCTCAGACCGAGAACGACGAACCGCACCCGCAGGTGGTCGAGGCGTTCGGGTTCTTGATCACGAACTGCGCGCCGTTCAGGTCGTCCTTGTAGTCGATTTCCGCGCCGACCAGATACTGGTAGCTCATCGAGTCGATCAGCAGCTGGACGCCGTTCTTGTTCATCACGGTGTCGTCCTCGTTGACTTCCTCGTCGAACGTGAAGCCATACTGGAAGCCCGAGCAGCCGCCGCCTTGCACGAACACGCGCAGCTTCAGGTCAGGGTTGCCTTCTTCGTCGATCAGTTGCTTGACCTTCTCGGCCGCCGCATCGGTGAAGACGAACGGTGCCGGCATTTCGGTCGTGGCTGCGGATTCGGTAACAGCGTTCATGCGAACTCTCCAATAAGCTTTAGCCGCTATTGTAGGGCTGATCTCAATATCGTGCTGATGTCCATGAAATCAACAGGTTCTTGTCGATTTCGTCAAAGTGGGCGACCGGCGTGGGCGACCGGCTTTGCCGGCCGGCGCGCGCGCCCCACAGGCCGCCGCCATCGGCGCGCAACGACGAACCGGACGCGCATAAAAAAACCGCCAGCGCAAAAGCTGGCGGTTTTTTCCGGCAGGCGCCGCCCGAAAGCGGCGCACGACCGTGAAGCGCTTAACGCTTCGAGAACTGCTTGGCGCGGCGTGCCTTGCGCAGACCGACCTTCTTACGCTCGACTTCACGTGCATCGCGCGTGACGAAGCCTGCGTTCGACAGCGACGGCTTCAGCGTCGCATCGTAGTCGATCAGTGCACGGGTGATGCCGTGGCGCACTGCGCCTGCCTGACCCGTTTCACCGCCGCCGGTCACGTTCACCTTGATGTCGAACGTCTGGCCGTGGTTCGTGAGTTCCAGCGGTTGACGCACGATCATCAGCGACGTTTCGCGCGAGAAGTAGTCAGCGATGGGCTTGCCGTTGACGATGATGTCGCCCTTGCCAGCCTTGATGAAGACACGTGCGACTGCGCTCTTGCGGCGGCCCGTACCGTAGTTCCAGTTACCGATCATGTGGGCTCCCCTTAGATCTCGAGCGCCTTCGGCTGTTGCGCCGAATGCGGATGCGTCGCTTCTGCGTAGACCTTCAGCTTCTTGATCATCGCGTAGCCGAGCGGGCCCTTCGGCAGCATGCCCTTGACCGCCTTCTCGAGCGCGCGGCCCGGGAAGCGTTCCTGCATCTTGCCGAACGTCGTTTCATAGATACCGCCCGGGTAGCCCGAGTGACGGTAGTACTTCTTGTCCAGAGTCTTGTTGCCCGTGACCTTCAACTTGCTCGCGTTGATGATGATGATGAAATCACCGGTGTCGACGTGCGGGGTGAACTCAGGCTTGTGCTTGCCGCGCAGACGGCGTGCCACTTCGCTGGCAACACGGCCGAGAACCTTATCCGTCGCGTCAATCACGTACCATTCGCGCGTCACCTCATGGGCTTTTGCGGAAAACGTCTTCATGATCGATCCAAAAAAAATGCTTTGCCCGATGTGTTCTTTCCTGCTTGTGTAGGTGCGCTTCGAGGCGCGGTGCAGGCTCTCCCTGTTCTTTTTCCGTGGGCATGAATGCGGAAAAGCCCTGAATTATAAAGGAAATGGCGTGCCGCGGTCAAAGGGAATCCGCGTCTGGATACGCGGCGCGCGCGAAATCGGCGAAAATCCGGTCGTGCCCCGTTAAAACGGACGAATCCGAGCGTCCTGGGGCACGCAGCGGCACGCGCCATCTTCACCCTTGTGCGCGCCGGACAAGGAGAACAACAAACACGATGAAGCCACAACTCACGCCCTTCTTCGCGGTCGCCCTGCTGATCGGTGCCGCCACGCCCGCCGCCGCCGATCCGGCCGGCTGCAACGCCAAGCTCGAGGCGCTCGACGCGCGGATCGCCGCCGCCCGCGAGGCCCACGCCGAGGATCGCGTCGCCCGCCTGCGCGCGGTGCGCGAACGGGTCCGGCATTTCTGTTCGCACCGCCACGGCCATGCGTCCGCCGTGCACGCACCGCCGGCTCATCCGCGCGCCGCGGCGTCCGGCACGGCCGCGCAGCCCGCCGGCCGGCAGCCCGCATAACGGTCGCCTGACGCGCGAAATGCGCGTCGATCCTTGCATGGGACGAAAAAAAGCCCGAACGGCTGGTTCGGGCTTAATCCACCATTGGAGGAGGGTGGAGGAGACATTCGGAGGTTGCCGCAGCGCGACAACCAATGAGACGCATTATACGAACGCACCCGCGACAGCACAAGAAAATTTGCATTACGAAATCTGACATCACGATATGAAATTTCGTCGCACGACTTGGCCCGGGTGATTTCATTCGAAAAATCAGTCACTTGCCTGCCAGGACGACAGACCTGCATCGCACGCGCCTAGAGTAAAACCCCTAAAAATCCAGGGGAAATCGGCGCCCTGCCGCCCGCTGCGCGCGGCAGGCCGGCGCCCGCCGTTCAACATCGTGCAGCGCATCAGCCGACCGTTGCGTCGCGGGCTACAATGCCGGATCGAATTCGAATCAGGCAACGCTGGAGCGCAAGCATGGAATGCAAAGTAAGCTGGTTGGGTCAGGACGGCATGGCCTTTTCCGCCCAGACCGGGAGCGGACACCTCATCGCGATGGATGGCGCGCCGGAGGGCGGCGGCCACAACCTGGCGGCGCGGCCGATGGAGATGGTGCTGGTCGGTACCGGCGGCTGCACCGCCTACGACGTCGTGCTGATCCTGAAGAAGAGCCGCCAGGAAGTCACCGGCTGCTCGGTCACGCTGAAGGCCGAGCGCGCGAGCGAAGACCCGAAGGTCTTCACGAAGATCCACTTCCACTTCACCGTCTCCGGCCGCAACCTGAACCCGGCCACCGTCGAGCGCGCGATCAACCTGTCGCACGACAAGTACTGCTCGGCGTCGATCATGATCGCGAAGACGGCCGAACTCACGCATTCGTTCGACATCGTCGCCGCCTGATCCGGCGCCCGGTCGCACCGATGAAAAAAAGGGCCGGCGTCTCGCAACGAGACGCCGGCCCTTCTTGCATTCGAGCGGCAAAGCAGGCCGATAAGCCGGATTCTGTGCACGCCGCGCGTCCGAAGACGTGCGGCGCGTGGCAGCCATTCCTCTAGGCGCGCCATTGCTGACGCGCTCAAGCTTCCTACCCGCAGACGAGACGGGGGCCCCGTCCTGCATCCGGAGATGCGCGCCTGCCTACTTGGAATTGCTCCGGGTGGAGGTTACCGTGCCGGCGAACGTCGCCGTCGCCGCGGTGCGCTCTTACCGCACCGTTTCACCCTTACCTGATCCCGGCTTGCGCCGGGCCATCGGCGGTTTGCTTTCTGTTGCCCTGTTCCGCGTGTCGCCACGGATGGCCGTTAGCCATCACCCTGCCCTGTGGAGTCCGGACTTTCCTCGCCCCCGCCTGCCCGAAGGCGGCGGGGCCGCGACTGCCTGGCCTGCTTTGCGACGCGCATTCTAGCACTGCACGCCGCGCGTCACAGCGCTCGCGTGCGCCGCCCGCTGCGAAACACCGCCGGATCGTCGTAGAACGACGGATCGGCATTGGCCGCGCACCAGCCCGGCACGCCCAGCACCGGCAGCGGCGAGAAATCGCGGCTCGTCAGCGCGCACGTCGCGAGCGCATGCGCGACCTGCTCGTCGACGTGGGCCGCCTGGCGTGCAGCGGGCCACGTGAAATAGTCGGCGCTGACTTCGACGATCCACACATGCGCGGTGCAGGACTTGTACGGCGCGACGAGCTTCTCGAGCAGCGCGTGTCCGACGATGCGCGTCTCGCAGCGCGTGCCCCACGCGTCACGCGCGACGACCAGCAGCCGCTGCCAGTCGAAACCCCGCAGCGCGCCGGCGAGCGCCGGGTCGGCCGTCACGAACAGCGCAGCGTTTTCGTCGAACAGCGTCAGCGCATCGCGCAACGTGCCGCGCACGGGCCCGACGCCGCCGGCCGCGTCGATCGCGGCTGCCTGGCGCGCGTTCAGCGCCGCCTTGATGCGCGGATACGCGAACCAGACGAGCGCATTGAAGAAGTCGTGGAGATTGTGCCGCGTCGGCACGCCGCCCGTTGCGGCGATATGGGTCTCGTACGCGACGCCCGCCGGCAGATCGGCCTGCGGCACGAAGCGCAGCGGCTCGCCACGGCCGCTGACGAGCGCGGTCACCCGCTCGGCGCGCCTGGCGTGTGCAGCGCGGTTCAGCGCGGCGAGCAACGCGGGCGCGCCGTCGAGCGCGGCCGTGTGCACCGCGCGGCCCGGTTCGTCGAAGCCCGCGAGCCACGGCGCGGACCAGTCGATCCGTTCGAATGCCGCCGCGTCCGTACCGGCCGGCTGGCCGGCCGCGCGCGGCGGCGCGGCGTTCACGCGAGTTTCCAGCCGATCGACTCGCCCGCACGCAGCGGCACGACCGGCGTGTCGCCCGCGAGGATTTCGAGCGGCAGTTCCCACGGTTCGCGGCGCAGCGTCACCGTCTCGTTGCTGCGCGGCAGGCCGTAGAAATCCGCGCCGAAGAAGCTCGCGAAGGCTTCGAGCTTGTCGAGCGCGCCGGCGTTGTCGAACGCTTCCGCATACAGCTCGAGCGCGTGCAGCGCCGTGTAGCAGCCCGCGCAGCCGCACGCGGTTTCCTTTGCATTGCGCGCGTGCGGCGCGCTGTCGGTGCCGAGGAAGAAGCGCGGGTTGCCCGACGTCGCCGCCTCGACGAGCGCGATACGGTGGGTCTCGCGCTTGAGCACCGGCAGGCAGTAGTAATGCGGACGAATCCCGCCGACGAAGATCGCGTTGCGGTTGTACAGCAGGTGGTGCGCGGTGATCGTCGCGCCGATCAGGCCCGGGGCGGCGTCGGCGTCGCGCACGTAGTCGGCCGCGTCCTTCGTCGTGATGTGCTCGAACACGACCTTGAGGCCCGGGAAATCGCGGCGCAGCGGCGTCATCACGCGGTCGATGAAGACCTTCTCGCGGTCGAACAGGTCGATCGACGCGTCGGTCACCTCGCCGTGCACGAGCAGCGGCATGCCGACCTCCTGCATCGTCTCGAGCGTCTTCGCGCATTTCGCGAGATCGGTCACGCCGTGATCCGAGTTGGTCGTGGCGCCCGCCGGATACAGCTTCACGCCGTGCACGAAGCCGCTTTCGCGGGCGCGGCGAATCTCGTCGGGCGGCGTGTTGTCGGTCAGGTACAGCGTCATCAGCGGCTCGAACGTCACGCCGGCAGGCACCGCGGCGAGGATCCGCTCGCGGTATGCATGCGCCTGTTCGGTGGTCGTCACGGGTGGCTTCAGGTTCGGCATGATGATCGCGCGGCCGAACTGGCGCGCGGTATGCGGCAGCACCGCGGCGAGCATGTCGCCGTCGCGCACGTGCAGGTGCCAGTCGTCGGGACGGGCGAGCGTCAGCGTCGCCGGAGAAGGTGCGTTCGAGGCAGTCATAGGAGGCGTCGTGAGGAATCGGGCGAACAGCGGGGGCGGAAAACGGTGCCGGAAGGCGCCGGCGCGGGCCGATTGACGGCAAACCGCAACACGGGGCCGCTCGCCGGTGGAATCCGCTTTTTACCGCTGTTGGCTCGGTGATATGCTAGAAGCACACATTGTACCGGGGTTCACCCGGTCCCAACCGGTTCGATACCCCGCTTCAGCCTGCCGCCCCAAGTAAAATGTGCCAACTCTTAGGAATGAACTGCGCCGCGCCGACGGACGTCACATTCTCCTTCACCGGCTTCGCGGCCCGGGGCGGGCTCACCGATCACCATGCCGACGGCTGGGGCATCGCATTCTTCGAGGACAAGGCCTGCCGCCTGTTCATCGATCACCAGGCATCGGCCACGTCGCCGATCGCCGAAATGGTGAAGCGCTACCCGATCAAGTCGAAGAACACGATCGCGCACATCCGCAAGGCGACGCAGGGCCATATCCTGCTCGAGAACAGCCATCCGTTCATGCGCGAGCTGTGGGGCCGGCACTGGATCTTCGCGCATAACGGCGACCTGCAGGATTACGAACCGGACATGGACGGCAGCGTCTATCACCCGGTCGGCACCACGGACAGCGAAAAGGCGTTCTGCGTGCTGATGCAGGGGCTGCGCGAAGCGTTCCCCGGCGCGCAGCCGCCGCTGCCCGAGCTGTTCGAGCGGGTCGGCGAACTGACTCGCGACATCACCGATCACGGCGTATTCAATTTCCTGATGTCGAACGGGCAGGCGCTGTTCGCGCACTGCTCGACGCGGCTGCACTACCTCGTGCGCCGCTGGCCGTTCTCGACCGCGCACCTCGTCGACGAAGACCTGTCGATCGATTTCGCGAAGTACACGACGCCCGAGGATCGGGTCGCGGTGATCGCGACGCAGCCGCTCACCGACAACGAAGTGTGGACCGCGTTCGAGCCCGGCGAACTGATCATGTTCCAGTGCGGCGACGTCTCGGCGCGGATGCAGATCCCGGTGCCGCCCGCCGTGCTCGAGAAGCTGCGCAACCCGGCGCTGGACGCGTCGGCGTCCGCGCCCGCGCGGCCGCTGCACGCGGTCGAAGCGGACGTCAGCGAGGATGCGTTCGATTTCTGAGCGCGCCGCCCGCCTGCGGACAACGGCCTGCAGATGACAAAACGCCCGGCATCGCCGGGCGTTTCCATTTGCAGCACGGCATCGAGGGCGGCCCCGCCGCCCTTCCCGCTCAGTGCAGGATCTTCGCGAGGAAGTCCTTCGCGCGGTCCGACCGCGGATTCGCGAAGAAATCTTCCTTGCGGTCGTCCTCGACGATCGCCCCCTTGTCCATGAAGATCACGCGATGCGCGACCTTCTTCGCGAAGCCCATCTCGTGCGTGACGACCATCATCGTCATCCCTTCCTTCGCGAGTTCGACCATCACGTCGAGCACTTCGTTGATCATCTCGGGGTCGAGTGCGGACGTCGGCTCGTCGAACAGCATCGCGATCGGGTCCATCGACAGCGCGCGCGCAATCGCGACCCGCTGCTGCTGGCCGCCGGACAGCTGGCCCGGATACTTGTGCGCGTGCGCGTTGAGACCCACGCGGTCGAGCAGCTTCAGCCCCTTGTCGTTCGCCTCGTCCTTGCTGCGGCCGAGCACCTTGACCTGCGCGAGCGTCAGGTTCTCGGTGATCGACAGGTGCGGGAACAGCTCGAAATGCTGGAACACCATCCCGACCTTCGAGCGCAGCTTCGACAGGTTTGTCTTCTTGTCGCCGACCGACTGGCCGTTGACGAGGATTTCGCCCTGCTGGAACGGCTCGAGGCCGTTCACGGTCTTGATCAGCGTCGACTTGCCCGAGCCCGACGGCCCGCAGACGACCACCACCTCGCCCTTCTTGACCTCGGTCGTGCAATCGGCGAGGACCTGAAACTGGCCGTACCACTTCGAAACGTTCTTGATGGAAATCATCTTGTGACCTTTTTCTGGAGACCTTTGACGAGGGCGGATGCCACCGTGCAAATCACGAAATAGCATGCGCCCGCGAACAGGATCATCTCGACGCTCGTGCCGTCGCGATCGCCGATGTTCGCGGCCGTGCGGAAGAAGTCCGCGAGACTGATCACGTAGACGAGCGACGTGTCCTGGAACAGCACGATCGCCTGCGTGAGCAGGAGCGGCACCATCGCGCGGAAGGCCTGCGGCAGGATCACGAGGCGCATCGCCTGCGCGTAGTTCATGCCGAGCGCGAACGCGGCATTCATCTGCCCGCGCGGCACCGCCTGGATGCCGGCGCGGATGATCTCCGAATAATACGCGGCTTCGAACAGCGAGAACGCGACCATCGCCGACGCGAGCCGGATGTCGATCGTCGGCGACAGCCCGAGCACGCCCTGCAGCACCTGCGGCACGATCAGGAAGAACCACAGCAGCACCATCACGAGCGGGATCGAACGGAACACGGTCACGTAGCCCTGCGCGAACCACGCGAGCGGCTTGATGCCCGACAGCCGCATCAGCGCGAGCAGCGTGCCCCAGATGATCCCGACCACGATCGCGAGCGCCGTGATCTGAAACGTGATGACCGCCCCCGTCCACAGCGCCGGCATCGCGCCGGGGAGACTACTCCAGTCGAACTGATGCATCACTTGCCTCCAATGTAGCCGGGCAGCTTCGACTTGCTTTCGACCCAGCGCATGAACGACATCACGACGAGGTTGATGATCACGTACGCGAGCGTGACCGCGATGAACGACTCGTACGTCTGCGCGGTGTAGTCGACGAGCTGGCGTGCCTGCGCGGACAGGTCGAGCAGGCCGATCGTCGACGCGACCGCGGAGTTCTTGAAGATGTTCAGGAATTCCGACGTGAGCGGCGGCACGATGATCCGGTACGCGACCGGCAGCAGCACGTAGCGATACGTCTGCCACTGCGTGAAGCCCATCGCGAGGCCCGCGGCGCGCTGACCCTTCGGCAGCGCGTTGATGCCCGAGCGCACCTGCTCGCACACGCGCGCGCCGGTGAACAGGCCGAGACAGACGATCGACGCGGTGAAGAACTGCGTGCCCGGCGGCAACTGCTTGATCCAGGTGCCGATCGCCGGCGGCAACAGTTCCGGCACGACGAGGTACCAGACGAAGAACTGCACGATCAGCGGGATGTTCCGGAAGATCGACACGTACACCGTGCCGATCGCAGACAGCCATTTGTTCGGGACGGTGCGCAGCACGCCGAACAGCGAGCCGACGATCAGCGCGATCACCCAGGCGGTGAGCGACACCTTGATCGTCACCCAGAACCCGGACATCAGCCATCCGAAGTAAGTGGTGGGCTCGCCGGTCGACACGGGGCTCAGGAAGATGCCCCAGTTCCAGTGGTATGACATGGACAAGACTCCAGCAAAAAGAAACGGAAGAAGCGTGGCCTCTTCCGTTCCATTAGCGTCAATTCTGCGTCAACGGACGCGTGGTCAGTCGAGCGCCTTGTCGTTCGGGTTCGCGTAGAGATTCTTCATCGCGTCGGAAAGCGGGAACTTCAGGTTCAGCCCCTTCGGCGGGATCGGGTTCTCGAACCACTTCGCGTAGATCTTCGCGGCGTCGCCCGACTTCTCGACCTGCTGGATCGCGTCGTCGACGAGCTTCTTGAACGCCGGGTCGTCCTTGCGCATCATGCAGCCGTACGCTTCCTGCGATTGCGGCGTGCCGACGATCACCCAATCGTCCGGCTTCTTCGCCTTCGCACGCTCGCCCGCGAGCAGCGCGTCGTCCATCATGAACGCGACCGCGCGGCCCGTCTCGAGCGTCTGGAACGACTCGCCGTGATCCTTCGCGCTGATGATCGTCATGCCCATCTGCTTCTCGTTGTTCATCGCACGCAGCAGGCGCTCGGACGTCGTGCCGGCCGTCGTCACGACGGTCTTGCCCTTCAGGTCCGGGAAGTCCTTCACGCCCGAACTCTTGTTCGTCATCAGGCGCGTGCCGATCACGAAGATCGTGTCCGAGAACGCCGCCTGCTTCTGGCGGTCGAGGTTGTTCGTCGTCGAGCCGCACTCGATGTCGACCGTGCCGTTCTGCACGAGCGGGATGCGGTTCTGCGACGTGACGGGGATGTTGCGGACCTGCAGGTTCGGCAGGTTCAGCTTCTTCTTCACAGCGTCGACGACCTTCATCTGGAAGTCACGCGAGTAGCCGACGACCTGCTGCTTTTCGTCGTAGTAGGAGAACGGGATCGACGATTCGCGGTGGCCCAGCGCGATCACCCCCGTGTCCTTGATCTTCTTCAGCGTGCCGGTCTCCTGGGCATGCGCGCCGCTTGCGAACGCGACGCACGCCGCTGCCATCAGGACTGCCTTGTGGAATTTCATTTTGTTCATCTCCTTGGCTAATACCCGCGCCAGTGTATCAAAGTAATATTTTTGAAAGTACTGGTTGTTTACCGCACTACGGATCGCCGTGGTCGAAGCCGTCCCCCCGGCTCCGGCGCCCGAATGCGCGCGCGGGCGGCACCGGATCCGGTGCCGCCCGCGAGGGTTCATGCACGCAATCGGATGGATTGCGTCATGGCTTGATCGGAATCAAATGATCAGGGGTACAGACCGCGCATTTCGCGCGCCATCAGGATGCGCTTGCACGCAACGATGAACGCCGCGGTACGCACCGATACCTTGTGCTCTTCCGCGACCGCCCACACGCCGGCGAACGCTTCGCGCATCACGCGCTCGAGACGGTGGTTGATCTCGTCTTCCGTCCAGAAGAAGCTCGAGAAGTCCTGCACCCACTCGAAGTACGATACGGTCACGCCGCCCGCGTTCGCGATCACGTCCGGGATCACGAGCACGCCGTTTGCGCTCAGGATGTCGTCCGCCGCGGTCGTCGTCGGGCCGTTTGCGCCTTCGACGATGATCTTCGTGCGGATCTTCGATGCGTTCTTCTCGGTGATCTGGTTTTCCAGCGCAGCCGGGATCAGGATGTCGGTCTCGACCGTCCAGAACTCGTCATTCGGCATCGGCTCCGAGCCTTCGAAGCCCGCGACGCCGCCCGTGCGGCCCACATGGTCGAGCAGCTTGTTCGCGTCGAGGCCGGCCGGCTGATAGATCGTGCCGGTGTGATCCTGCACCGCGATCACCTTCGCGCCTGCTTCCTGGAACAGCTTCGCCGCGATGCCGCCGACGTTGCCGAAGCCCTGCACCGCGATGCGCGCGCCTGCGATCTCGAGGCCCTTCTTCTTCGCCGCTTCGGAGCCGACGACGAACACGCCGCGGCCCGTTGCTTCCTTGCGGCCGAGCGAACCGCCGAGCGAGATCGGCTTGCCGGTCACGACGCCCGTCGACGTCTGGCCCTGGTTCATCGAGAACGTGTCCATCATCCACGCCATCACCTGTTCGTTGGTGTTGACGTCCGGTGCCGGAATGTCGGTGTTCGGGCCGATGATGATGCCGATTTCGCTGGTGTAGCGACGCGTCACGCGCTCGAGCTCACCGCGCGACAGCTTGCGCGGGTCGACACGGATGCCGCCCTTCGCGCCGCCGTACGGCACGTTCACGGCCGCGTTCTTCACCGACATCCACGCGGACAGCGCCATCACTTCCGACAGCGTCACGTCCTGGTGATAACGCACGCCACCCTTGCCCGGACCGCGCGACACGTTGTGCTGTACGCGATAGCCTTCGAAGTGCGCGACGGTGCCGTTGTCGAGCTCGATCGGCACGTCGACGACCAGGATGCGCTTCGGGCGCTTCAGCGTTTCGAGCCAGCGCGACAGCGAGCCGAGGTACGGCGCGACGCGATCGACCTGCTGAAGGTAGTTACCCCATGGGCCGAGATCGTCGGCGTGCAGGTAGGACGGGATGGACTGCAATTGCGAAGACATGGATTCTCCAACGGTCAACGGATGGCGCACATTGTCGAAAAACCCGTTTTTTTTATCCAATGCCGTTTGCTTATTCGATTATGCGTTTCATGCATGATCGCGATTTTTCGCAATTACGCGGTCGATTTGCGCAAGAACGGCTGCGATCGGCCGTCGATCCGGTGCGCAAAAAATCGTGTTGGTCGGGTGCGGCGCCGTTCGCCGCACCGTGCTCGTCGCGCGTGTGCGCGGACAATTCGCTGCGTTGCCTGCGTCGCGCCCGCGCTTCCGGTCGTCGGCGCAAGCCGCTTGCAGGGCGTTTGCAGCCCGTTTGCAGTCCGTTAGTCAGCAAAGCGGGCGTCAGCCGGCCGCCTCGCGCAGCTCGTCGCTGACCACCTCCCACAGCGCTCGCACGAGTTTTTGCCGCGGCTCGTCGCCCTGCACCGCGACCTTGTCGCAGTAGAGCCGGATCTCCATCGTCAGCGTGAACGGATGCGCGCCGCCGCGCACCGCGCGGTCGAGCCGGATCAGGCGGCCACCCGCGACCGCGTCCTCCACCGCGCTGTGCGGCAGGAACGCGACGCCGTGGCCCGCGAGCGCCATCGCCTTCAGCCCTTCGGCCATGTCGGTTTCGTAGACGCGGTCGAGAAACAGCGGCGTCGGCGCGTTCGCGATGATCACCTCGGTCATCCGGCCGAGATACGCGTTCGGCGTATATGACAGGTACGGCACGCGCGCGTCCGCGGTGCCCGGCAGCGTATAGCGCGGCCGCCCCGCGCGGCCGGGTGCCGAGAACGGGCTGATCGGCTCGCTGCCGAGCGTCAGCATGTCGTAGCGTGCGGGATCGAGCGCGACGGGGTGGCTCGGATGGTGATAGCCCATCACGAGATCGCAGCCGCCCTCGACGAGCGACAGCACCGCGTCGTGAACGTTCAGCGCGCGCAGCCGCGTATGAACCGGCCCCATCTTCGCCTCGATCCGCTGCAGCCAGCGCGGGAAATAGGTGAGCGACAGCGTGTGCGGCACCGCGAACTCGATCGTCGGCACCGGCGCGCCGACGTGGCCGCGCAACAGCGTGCGCGCTTCGTGCGCCTGCGACAGCATCGTCAGCGCCTGCTCGTAGAAGATCTGGCCGGCCTGCGTGAGCCGGGTCGGATAGACCGAACGATCGATCAATTCGGTCGCGAGCCAAGCCTCGAGCGCCTGGATGCGGCGCGAGAACGCCGGCTGCGACACGTGCCGCAATTCGGCGGACCGGCTAAAGCTGCGCGTCTCCGCGAGCGAGACGAAGTCTTCGAGCCATTTCAGTTCCATGCGGGCGGCCGCGGCGGGCGGCAATCGGGAAGAAGCCAGCATTTTACCGGCGGGGATCGGCTGGCGGTGCCCGGGCGCGCCCGACGGGCCGACGCGTCCGGGCGTGCGAGCCGGTCGCGGGCGTGGCGCGCCGGCTTCCCCGGCTTCCAGCTCCCGGTGTCGGCGCGCGCACCGGCATGGGCGCCCCTGCGCACGGAAAGCGGCAGTCGTTGTGCATCGCCGCACCAGCGCCGCGCCGCACGCACGCGCACGGTGCCGGCGCCGGCGCCGACTGACGGGCCGCAGCTTCCCGCCCCGCGTTGCCGGACAAGGCCGGACGCCACGCCGGACAAAACATGCCAACCGTTGGCATGGACATTGCGGAACACGTACCCGGCGCCGCCGCGCGGCGCGCCGCCCGACATTTCGTCCGACCTCGCCCGGCCCTCCCGGCCGGCAATCCGGAGAGGCCCCACCGATGAAGAACTTGCGCATTTCCCTGCAAAGCGGCAACTGGCGTTCGCTGCTCGCGTGCTTCCTGTATTTCGACACCGGCTTCACCGTCTGGGTGCTGTACGGCCCGCTCGCGCCGTTCATCGGCAAGGACATCGCGATGACCGCCGCGCAGCAGGGCTTTCTCGTCGCGGTGCCGGTGCTCGCCGCCGCGATCCTGCGCGTGACGCTCGGCAACCTGTACCAGTCCGCCAACGGACGCCGCGTCGCGCTGATGGGCGTGTTGCTGTCCGCGCTGCCCGCGGTGGTGCTGCCGTGCGTGCCCGGCACGCCGTCGTATGCGTTGCTGCTCGTGCTCGGCGTGTTCCTCGGGATCGGCGGCGCGAGCTTCGCGGTCGCGCTGCCGATGGCGGGCAGCAGCTATCCGCCGAAGGTGCAGGGCCTCGTGCTCGGCCTGGCCGCCGCCGGCAACATCGGCGCGGTGCTCGACGGCTTCATGTTTCCGCACATCGCGGCCGCGCTCGGCTGGAAGTTCTCGACGGCCGCCGCGCTGCCGCTGCTCGCGATCGCCGGCTTCGCGCTGTTCGCGTGGGCCGACGACCGCGGCGAGAAATCGGGCAGCGCACCGCGCGCGCTCGGCGCGTTCGCGGTCACGCTCGCGGGCCTCGTCGCGCTCGTGCTCGCGGTGCACGGCGGGCTGTTCGGCGCCGGGAAGACCGGCGTGCTGCTGCTGCCGGTGATGGGCGCGCTGCTCGCGATCGCCGTGCTGCCCGCGCGCTATCGCACCGTGCTCGCGGAACGCGACACGTGGGTCATCATGCTGATCTACAGCATTACGTTCGGCGGGTTCGTCGGCATGTCGTCGTACGTCACGCTGCTGCTCACGACCCTCTACCAGATGCCGAAGATCGAAGCGGGCCTGTTCATGTCGCTGCTCGCGTTCCTCGGCGCGATCGTGCGGCCGTTCGGCGGGCATCTCGCCGACCGCGTGACCGGCGTGCGTGCGCTGCTCGTCCTGCTGGCGGCGATCGCCGCCGCCGACTTCGCGTTCGCCGCGTGGATGCCGCCGCTCGAGGGCGGCATCGCGCTGCTGATCTGCCTGTACATCGCGTTCGGGCTCGGCAACGGCGCGACGTTCCAGCTCGTCCCGCACCGCTGGCAAGGCAAGACGGGGCTGCTGTCCGGCATCGTCGGCGCGGCGGGCGGGATCGGCGGCTTCTACCTGCCGGTCGTGATGGGTATCGCGAAGGAAAGCACCGGCAGCTACCAGCTCGGCTTCGCGACGTTCGGCGCGCTCGCCGCATGCGCGTGCGGCGCGCTCGTGCTGCTCCGCGCACAGTGGCTGCGCTGGGCTGCACCGGCCGATGCGGCACCGGCCGGCCTCGCTGCCGCGCCGCTGAACGCCGCGGCGCATGTCGCCGAGTGACGGCAGCCGGCCGGCCGCACTCGCAGGGTGCAGGCCAGCCGTGCGGCGCGGCATCGACCGGTAGCGGACGCGGCGCACACCGCCGCCCGCGCGCGCCTGAACGCCCCCGCCCGCGCCGGGCGGCGGCCACCCTGCACGGGCGGGCCCGGCCGCGGACAGGGCCGCGCGGTCGATGACGGCAGGCGCCGCCCGGACCCGATCGGCGCGCGACTGGGGACGGCCGCGCGCCGATGGTAAAATCGCGGATTCTCCTCCCCCTCGTTCGACCCGGCCCCAAGGCCCGCCCGACCATGTCCGACACTCGTCCCGATACGCTTTTCGCCCTCACCGCGCTCTCGCCCATCGACGGCCGCTACGCCAGCAAGACCGAAGCGCTGCGCGACTGGCTCTCCGAAGCCGCCTTCATGCGCCACCGCGTCACCGTCGAAGTGCACTGGCTGATCGCGCTGTCGCGCGCCGGCTTCGCCGAAGTCCCGCGCTTCTCCGACGCCGCCGAGCAGTTCCTGCTGCAGCTCGTCGAGCGCTTCACAGCACACGACGCCGCGCGCATCAAGGAAATCGAGCGCGTGACGAACCACGACGTGAAGGCCGTCGAATACTGGCTGAAGGAATCGGTCAAGGGCCAGGCCGAACTCGAGAAGGCGAGCGAGTTCATCCACTTCGCGTGCACGTCCGAAGACATCAACAACACGTCGCACGGGATGATGCTCGCCGGCGCGCGCGAGCACGTGATCCTGCCGGCGCTGCGCACGGTGCACCAGCGCCTCGTCGCGCTCGCGCATGCGCTCGCCGACCAGCCGATGCTGTCGCGCACGCACGGCCAGCCGGCCAGCCCGACGACGCTCGGCAAGGAACTCGCGAACGTCGCCGCGCGCCTCGCGCGCGCGATCGTGCGCATCGAGAAGGTCGAGATCCTCGGCAAGATGAACGGCGCGGTCGGCAACTTCAACGCGCACCTGTCCGCGTATCCGGAATTCGACTGGGAAGCGTTCTCGCGCGACGTGATCGAGAACCGCCTGAAGCTCACGTTCAACCCGTACACGATCCAGATCGAGCCGCACGACTACATGGCCGAGCTGTTCGACGCGGTCGCGCGCGCGAACACGATCCTGCTCGACCTCGACCGCGACGTGTGGGGCTACATCTCGGTCGGCTACTTCAAGCAGAAGACGAAGGCCGGCGAGATCGGCTCGTCGACGATGCCGCACAAGGTCAACCCGATCGACTTCGAGAACTCGGAAGGCAACCTCGGCCTCGCGAACGCGACGCTGCGCCACCTCGCCGACAAGCTGCCGGTGTCGCGCTGGCAGCGCGACCTGACCGATTCGACGGTGCTGCGCAACATGGGCGTCGCGCTCGGCTACTCGCTGCTCGCCTATGACTCGCTGATCCGCGGCCTCGACAAGCTCGAAGTGAACCCGCAACGCCTGAACGAAGACCTCGACAACTGCTGGGAAGTGCTCGCCGAGCCGGTGCAGACGGTGATGCGCCGCTACGGCATCGAGAACCCGTACGAGCAGCTGAAGGAACTGACGCGCGGCAAGGGCATCACGCGCGAGGCGCTGCAGCAGTTCGTCGGCACGCTCGCGATCCCGCAGGACGCGAAGGACCGCCTGCTCGCGATGACGCCGGCGTCGTACATCGGCAAGGCCGTCGAACTCGCGAAGCGGATCGCGTAACACACGTCCGATCGCGGCGCCCGGCCGACGGCCGCCGCCGCTTTCAAGGAAAACGCCCGATGCGTGCACTGCACCGCATCGGGCGTTTTCGTTTCCGGCATCGTATTGGCGCCGACGCGGCCGGGAATCAGTCGATTCGTCGATTCATCGATCCGCCGCCACGCCGGCCGAAGCCGATCAGAACGAAATCATCTTCCCCGGATTGAGCGCGCTCATCACGCTCATCGCCGCCTTCGCGGCCGGAATCGCGATCGGCGACAGCTGGCGGCCGAGCGGAATCTCGCGGTGATCGATGCCGGTCAGCATCGAGAAATCGTCGTTGCGGCCGACGAAGTCGTCGCAGATCGCCTTGCCGATCCGCACCGTCTGCGCGACGCCGTGGCCGCTCCAGCCCTGCACCATGTACACGGGCACGCGGCTGTCGGTCTTGCGGCTGTCCGTCGCGCCGTTCAGCGTGAAGTCGCTGACGCCGCTCCAGCAGCAGTCGAGCGCGAAGTGGCCGTCGATCTGCGGGAACACCGTGTTCAGCCGCGTGAGCAGGTACGCGTTGACGTCCGGCTGCGCCCAGCAGGTGCCGGTGCCCTGCCCGCCGAACAGCAGGCGGTTGCCGCGCACGGGCCGGTAGTAGTCGATCTGGAACTGCGTGTCGTAGACCGGCATGCCGGCCGGCATCAGCGTCGCGACGTCGACGTCGAGCGGCGCCGTCACGCTCACGTACGTGAAGAACGGCACGGTCGTCGCGCCGCCGTCGTCGAGCAGCCGGAACGTCGCGTTGTGCAGCGCGAGCACGACGCCCTTGCGGGCCGTGATCGTGCCGCCGCCCGTGGTCGCGACGACGCCGGCCGGCGTCTCGTCGAGCTCGAGCACCTCGGTGCCCTCGAACAGCGCGCCGCCGTTCAGCCGGAAACCGTGGACGAGACCGCGCACCAGCGCGAGCGGATGGATCTGGCCGCCCATCGCGTCGATCGCCGCGCCGTGGTACAGCGCCGAGCGCACGTATTCGTGCTGCAGCTGGTGCTTGCCGGCGAGCGTCACGCTCGCGTCGCCGAGATAGTGGCGCGCATCCGCGCCGTCGAGCAGCGCGCTCATGTGGCCCGGGTGAACCGCCGCCGTGATGTGGCCGCGCTTGCGGTCGAGATCGAGCGCGTAGCGCGCGCCGATCGCGTCGATCAGGTCCATCGACTCGGCCGACGCGAAACGCCACAGACGCTTCGCGTCGTCGTGCGACAGGTGTTCGATCATGTCGGCCGCTTCCCAGCGCGCGAGGCCCGGCGTGAGCTGCCCGCCGTTGCGGCCCGACGCCGCGGAGCCCACGTGGTGCTTGTCGACGAGGATCGTATCGACGCCCGACTCGGCGAGGTGCAGCGCCGCCGATGCGCCGAGCAGGCCCGCGCCGATCACGAGCACGTCGCACACCGCGTCGCGCGCGAGCGGCGCGCTGTTTTCCCAGCGCGACAGCGACGCCTCATACCAGTTCGCCGGACGCTCACCGTCGTAACGGGCCGGATCGCACCAGTTCCAGTTGTCTTTCTCGATATTCAGTTGCGTTTGTTCAAAGCGCGATTCGTCCTGAATCAGGGGTTTATTGCTCGACGTCATGTTTGCACTTGCATGGTAGGGCCTGTTCACGCTAATAACGGGCTTGCGCTGGCCGCCAGAAGGGCCGAGCGCAAGGAATGCGACGAAGCGAATACCGGACGTATTCGCAAGGAGCATGACGCAGCGATCGGCCCTTCTGGCGGCCAGCCCCACAAATGATTTTTTCAAGATCAGGGGAACGTGCCTTGCCGGCCGCATTGCGGCGTCGATCGTCACTTGTTTGGCTCGGCCAAACGGCGCTCCTCACTCCTTGCACTGCAGCCGGCAAGGCACGTTCGCAAGCCCGTTATTAGCGTGAACAGGCCCTAGGCCGCCTGTCGAATAGCCATACTGGCTTCGCGGGTGGGGCAGCCGGTTCCACTTGGGTGTCAACGAGAGGCGGGCGCGATGGCCCGTGTTGACGGCGGACACGCTCGTGTCGCCTGGATCCCGGACCGTGCGGAAGCACGTATTGAAAGGTGCCGGGACACCCAATTTCTACACCGCAGAAATAATTCTACAGTGTAGAATAAATTTTCGTCAAGTTTACGCCCTGTCCGGCCCGGCGCCGGGTACGGAAAAGCCACCAGCCCCGATGAAAGACAAACCCGCCCAGGGCCCGCGCGGCCTCGACAAGGACGCGATCGTCGCCGCCGCGCTGTCCTTGCTCGAAGACGTCGGCGAAACGGCGTTCAGCGTGCGCAAGCTCGCGCAGGCGGTCGGCTGCGATCCGATGAGCGTGCTCTACCACTTCAAGTCGAAGGAAGGGCTGAGCCGCGCGATCGCGAACGCGCTGTCGCGCTCGCTCGTGCCGGTCGACGAAAGCCTGCCTTGGCGCGAACGGCTGCGCGACCTCGCGCGCCAGTATCGCGCGCTTGCGCTGCGCTATCCGGCCGCGTTCGCGCTGCTGCAGCGCCATGTCAGCACCGGGCCGGCCGATCTCGCGCATGTCGAAACCGTGCACCGCGCGCTCGCCGACGCCGGCATCGCGCACGCGGCGCTGCCGTGCGTGTGCGTCGGCTGGTACGCGAGCGTGATCGGGCTCGCCGCGGCCGAAGCCGGCGGGCTGACGCGGCCGGCGAACGACGTCGAGCTTGCGGAAATGGCTGCGCTGTCCGACGCCGACCAGCCGCTCGTCAAGTCAGCCGCGCCGCGCTATGCGCGGCTCGACCCGGCCGCCGTGCACGACACGATGCTCGAGATCCTGCTCGACGGCATTGCGCGCCACGCAGACACGGCTGTCGCCGCCCCGAAATGAACAAAGGCGCCCCGAGGGCGCCTTTGCATACCGACTTCCGATTGCCGCGAACCGCGCTCAGTGCTGCTGCGCGACGCCGATCTTCACCATCACCTGATCGACGATCTGTTCGGGCGTCAGCGCGATGCTGACCTCGATCGCTTCGTCCGGGCCCGGCTCCTCGAGCGTGTCGAGCTGGCTCTGCAGCAGCGACGGATCGAAGAAATGGCCGGTGCGGGTCTTCAGGCGCTCGTGCAGCATGTCGAACGAGCCCTTCAGGTAGACGAACCGCACGTCGGTATCGGAGCCGCGCAGCACGTCGCGATACGCGCGCTTCAGCGACGAGCAGGTGAAGACGGCCGTCTCCCCCGCGCGCTGCTTGTCCTCGATGGCCGCACGAATCGACTGCAGCCAAGGCCAGCGGTCGTCGTCGGTCAGCGGAATCCCCTGGTGCATCTTTTCCTTGTTGGCGGCGCTGTGAAACGCGTCGCCGTCGGTATAGGTGCACGACAGGCGTTCCGCCAGCATTTCGCCGATCCGCGATTTACCCGCGCCCGACACGCCCATTGCGATCAGAATCATTGACTACCCCTTGTTACAGAAACGTGCTCAGCAACAACGTAAACGTGAGGCCGAGCACCGAGATGATCGTTTCCAGCAGCGTCCAGGTCTTGAACGTCTGGCCGACCGTCATCCCGAAATACTCCTTGATCAGCCAGAAACCGCCGTCGTTGACGTGCGAGAAGATCAGCGAGCCCGAACCCGTCGCCAGCACCAGCAGTTCCGGACGAACCGTCACGCCCGACGCGGCTGCGATCGGTGCGACGATGCCGCATGCGGTCGTCATCGCGACCGTCGCCGAGCCGGTGGCCAGACGAATCAGCGCCGCGACGAACCAGCCGAGCAGCAGCGGCGACAGATGCGCCTGCGTCGCGGTCGCGACGATCTGCTGCGAGATCCCGCTGTCACGCAGGATACCGCCGAAGCCGCCGCCCGCGCCGACGATCAGCGTGATCCCGGCGATCGGCGCGAGACACTCGCTGCAGAACTTCTGGATCTGGTCGCGGTTGAAGCCCTGCTTCGCGCCGAACGTCCAGAAGCTGACCAGCACCGCGATCAGCAGCGCGACGTCCGAGTTGCCCGCGAAGCGCAGCAGGTTGTTCGGCAGCGACTTCGGCGCGAACAGCAGGTCGGCCCAGCTGCCGACCAGCATCAGCACCACCGGCAGCAGGATCGTGAACAGCGTGATGCCGAAGCTCGGCAGCTCGCGCTTCTTGCCTTCGACATGCGACTCGACGAATTGCGCGGCGAGCGGGTTGTTGTTCGGCAGCTTCACGTACTTCGAGATCGTCAGCGCGAACAGCGGACCGGCGACAATCGCGGTCGGCACGCCGACGATCAGGCCGAATGCGATCGTCTTGCCGATGTCGGCGCCGTATTGCTGCACCGCGAGCAGGGCCGCCGGGTGCGGCGGGATCAGCCCGTGCACGACCGACAGGCCGGCCACCATCGGCAGGCCGACGACGAGCAGCGACTTGCCGGTGCGCTTCGCGACGTTGAACGCGATCGGGATCAGCAGCACGAAGCCGACTTCGAAGAACACCGGCAGGCCGACGATGATCGCGACGAACATCATCGCCCAGTGAATGTTCTTTTCACCGAACCAGCTGATCAGCGTGGTCGCGATCCGCTCCGCGCCGCCCGACTCGGCCATCATCTTGCCGAGCATCGTGCCGAGGCCGACGACGATCGCGATGTGGCCGAGCGTGCCGCCCGTGCCCGCCTCGAACGACTTGACGATCTTGTCCATCGGCATGCCGACGACGAGGCCGAGGCCGAGCGAGACGATGATCAGCACCAGGAACGGATAAATCTTGAAGCGCGCGATCATCAGGATCAGCGCGGCAATCGCGATCAAGGTGAATACGAGCAGCATGCTGCCTTGGACAGCCCCCATGTGGCACTCCTCCTTGGGATTATTCGAACCGGGCGGATTGACGCGAGTATGCCCGGCTATGCAGGTCTCCGAAACAGCGGGCGAACCCCGCCATCAGGACGCTGAATTTTACTTATCTTTACGGTCGAGCGATAGAACCGGTTCCATAGGCAAAAACCCTCGGTAAAACAAGCACTAAGCGCTAGTTTACCGAGGGTCAATCTGCCATTTCGTACAAGTATTAGCGGGCGAGCTGGCTTGCAGCTTGCGCGAGACGCGTGACCTCCGCCCAGTCCTGCGCCGCGAGCGCGGCCTTCGGCGTCAGCCACGAGCCGCCGACGCACACGACGTTCGGCAGCTTCAGGAAATTCGGCGCCGTATCGGCCGTGATGCCGCCCGTCGGGCAGAACTTGAGATTCGGGAACGGGCCGTGGAACGCCTGCAGCATCGGCACGCCGCCCGCCTGCTGGGCCGGGAAGAACTTGACGATCTCATAGCCGAATTCGAGCGCCTGGATGATGTCGCTCGGCGTCATCACGCCCGGCAGCAGCGGCAGGTCCGCGTCCAGCGCGGCGAGGTGCAGTTCCTTAGTCAGGCCGGGCGACACGGCGAACTTCGCGCCCGCGCGCTTCGCCTGCGCGCAATGTTCGGGCTTCGTGATCGTGCCGACGCCGACGACGATGTCGTCCGCGAGCTGGCTCGCGCGTTCGATCGCTTCCAGCCCCGCCGCGGTGCGCAGCGTGATCTCGAGCACCTTCACGCCGCCTGCATGCAGTGCGCGCGACACGTGCTCGCCCTGCTCGACCGTGTCGAACGCGAGCACCGGAATCACCGGGCCCAGCTTCACGATTTCGCCAATCGTCATCATCGATATCTCTCCTTGAACCTTGAAATTACGCGGTGACGCGCTCGGCCGCTTCGCCGACCAGCGTCCCGAACACCGACGCGCCGTGCTCGGCCGGCGCGGCCGCCGCACGGAACACGCCGAACAGCTCGCGGCCGAAGCCCACTTCGTTGTCCGCCTGGTGCAGCGGCTGCGCGACCGGGCGCGCCTGCCATTCGGCGTCGTCGACCTCGATGTCGAGCACCCCGGCCTCCGCATCGATCACGAGCGTGTCGCCCGTCTGCACCTTGCCCAGCGGCCCGTTCAGCAGCGCCTCCGGCGACACGTGGATCACGGCCGGCACCTTGCCCGACGCGCCCGACATGCGGCCGTCGGTGACGAGCGCGACGTGGAAGCCCTGATCCTGCAGCACGCCGAGCAACGGCGTCAAACGGTGCAGTTCCGGCATCCCGTTCGCGCGCGCGCCCTGGAAGCGCACCACCGCGACGAAATCGCGCTTCAGCTCGCCGCGATCGAACGCTGCCTGCACGGCCTCCTGCGAATCGAACACGATCGCAGGCGCCTTCACCTTGCGATGCTCGGGCGCAACCGCCGAGATCTTGATCACGCCGCGGCCGAGCCGGCCCTGCATCAGGCGCAGGCCGCCGTCCGGCTGGAACGGCTCGCGGATGCCGCGCAGCACCTTCGTGTCGTGGCTTTCGGCCGCGCCGTCGACCCACGTGAGCTTGCCGTCGATCAGCTTCGGCTCCTTCGTGTAGTGCGACAGGCCCCGGCCCGCGACCGTCGTCACGTCTTCGTGCAGCAGCCCGCCTTCGAGCAGGTTGCGCACCAGGAACGCGACGCCGCCCGCCGCGTGGAAGTGGTTCACGTCGGCCTTGCCGTTCGGATAGATCTTCGCGAGCAGCGGCACCGCGGCGGACAGTTCGTCGAAATCGTCCCAGTCGATCAGGATGCCGGCCGCGCGTGCGATCGCGACGAGGTGCAGCGTGTGGTTGGTCGAGCCGCCGGTCGCGAGCAGCGCGACGATCCCGTTGACGATCGCCTTCTCGTCGATCACGTGGCCGATCGGCGTGTAGTTGCCGCGCTCGACGGTCAGGTCGAGCACGCGACGCGCGGCCTCGGCCGTCAGCGCGGTGCGCAGCGGCGTGTGCGGGTGGACGAACGCCGAGCCCGGCAGATGCAGGCCCATCAGCTCCATCAGCATCTGGTTGCTGTTCGCGGTGCCGTAGAACGTGCAGGTGCCGTGGCCGTGATACGCGGCCGATTCGGCCTCGAGCAGCGCGTCGCGGCCGACCTGGCCCGTCGCGAACTGCTGGCGGATCTTCGCCTTGTCGTCATTGGACAGGCCGCTCGTCATCGGGCCGGCCGGCACGAAGATCGTCGGCAGGTGGCCGAACTGCAGCGCGCCGATCAACAGGCCCGGCACGATCTTGTCGCAGATGCCGAGGCACAGCGCCGCGTCGAACATGTTGTGCGTGAGCGCGATCGCCGTGCCCATCGCGATCGCCTCGCGCGAAAACAGCGACAGCTCCATCCCCGGGTTGCCCTGCGTGACGCCGTCGCACATCGCCGGCACGCCGCCCGCGAACTGCGCGACGCCGCCGTTGTCGCGCGCGGCCGCCTTGATGATGTCCGGGAAATCCTTGTACGGCGCGTGCGCGGACAACATCTCGTTGTACGAGGACACGATGCCGATGTTTGGTTGCTTGATCGCCTTGATTTCGAACTTGTCGTTGCCTTCGAGGCCCGCGAAACCATGCGCCAGGTTCGCGCACGACAGCGCGCCGCGCGCCGGGAACTTGCCCTGCGCGCCATCGATGCGCTTCAGGTAGGCGGAACGGGTCGACTGGCTGCGCGCGATCACGCGTGCGGTGACTTTCGCGAGGATGGGATGCAGCGAGGACATGCTGGGCGCTCCTGTATGCCGGCCGACACCGGCGGTTGGAATCGTGGGGACGGTCGAATGCAACGACTGAACGCAGGCAGTCTAGTAGAAAAACTACAAGCGCGCAATGCGGATTCTCAAGCCCATCCAGCAAAAAGACGCGCTATTTCCGGCAAATATTGGTATTAACCATAGGTTTCCGGCATCAGCCGCGCTCGATCACGCACGTCATCACCGCTAGCAATTTCTTGTGGATTTTCTACAATTCGGTTGCGATACACTCGCTCATCCGAACCCGATTGACGTTAGCTGCCCCATGCTGCCCCGCATCGAAGCGATCCGCCCCGAACTGCGCCCGTCCGAGCGCAAGCTTGCCGACTACATCCTCGCCGCGCCGCGCGAGGTGCTCGACCTCGCAATGACCGAGCTGTCCGCGCGCGCAGGCGTCAGCCAGCCGACCATCGCGCGCTTCTGCCAGGCGCTCGGCTGCAGCGGCTTTCGCGAATTCAAGATCCGGCTCGCGCAGAGCGTCGCGCCGGGCGTGTCGTCGGTCTACCGCGACGTCGAACCCGACGAGCCCGCGCCCGGCATCATCGGCAAGGTGTTCGACCGCACGATCGGCGCGCTGATCGAAGTGCGCAACAGCCTGTCGGCCGGCAGCGTCGCCGAGGCGATCGCGCTGCTGTCGAACGCGTCGCGGATCGAGTTCTACGGCGCGGGCGGCTCGGGCATCGCCGCGCAGGACATCCAGCACAAGTTCTTCCGGCTCGGCGTGCCGAGCGTCGCGTATTCCGATCCGCACACGTTCTCGATGTCGTCGGCGCTGCTCGGCCCGCAGGACGTCGTCGTCGCGATCTCGAACACCGGCCGCACGCGCGACATCGTCGACGCCGCGCGTTCGGCGCTCGCGTGCGGCGCGAAGGTCGTCGCGATCACGCACAGCCACTCGCCGCTTGCGAGGCTCGCGACGGTGAGCCTCGCGTCGAACGTCGCCGAGGAAACCGACGTGTTCTCGCCGATGACGTCGCGGATGTCGCACCTCGCGATCGGCGACATCCTCGCGGTCGGCGTCGCGCTGTCTCGCGGCCCCGCGCTGATGGAACGCGTCGGCCGCGCGAAGGAAGCGATCACGCGCCGCCGGATCGACGCGAACGCGAAGGAATAGCGCCGAGCGACCGTGCGCCGCGCGACCGCATAAACGAAAAACGGCGCCCCGCGGGGCGCCGTTTCGCATGCGGCCGCCGAAACGGCGGACTGCCGGATCAGAACGGCTTGATGACCACGAGCGCGACCGCCGCGAGCATCCCGAGCACCGGCAGCTCGTTGAACACGCGATACCACTTGTCGGAGCGGCGGTTCTCGCCGCGCTCGAACACCTTCAGCAGATGGCCGCAATACGCGTGATAGACGATCAGCAGCAGCACGACGCCGACCTTCGCGTGCACCCAGCCCTGCCCCTGGCCGATGCCGATCACGAGCCACAGCCACAGCCCGCATGCGAGCGCCGGCACCGCGATGAACGTCATGAAGCGGAACAGCTTGCGCGCCATCACGAGCAGGCGCCGTACCGCGGCCGGATCGGTTTCCATCGCGAGGTTCACGTAGATGCGCGGCAGGTAGAACAGCCCCGCGAACCATGCGGCGATCAATACGATATGGAACGTCTTGACCCAGAGCATCGCCATCGGTCGTGTCCTCGCGGTTACTGACGGCCTTCGCCGTGCCCGAGCACGACGTACTTCAGCGACGTCAGCCCTTCGAGGCCCACCGGCCCGCGCGCATGCAGCTTGTCGTTCGAGATGCCGATCTCCGCGCCGAGGCCGAACTCGAAGCCGTCGGCGAAGCGCGTCGACGCGTTGACCATCACGCTCGCCGAATCGACTTCGCGCAGGAAGCGCATCGCGCGGTCGTGATCCTCGGTGACGATCGCGTCCGTGTGGTGCGAGCCGTAATGGTTGATGTGCTCGATCGCGGCGTCGAGGCCGTCGACGACCTTGATCGCGAGCACCGGCGCGAGGTATTCGGTGTGCCAGTCTTCCTCGGTCGCGTCGACGAGCTCGCCGACGCCGGCGTCGGCAAGCACCGCGCGCGCAGCGGCGTCGACGCGCAGCTCGACGCCCTTGTCGCGATACAGGCGGCCGAGCGGCGGCAGCACGGCTTGCGCGATGCCGCTCGCGACGAGCAACGTCTCCATCGTGTTGCAGGTGCCGTAGCGGTGCGTCTTCGCGTTGTCGCAGACGGTGAGCGCCTTGGCCAGGTCCGCGCGATCGTCGACGTACACGTGGCAGATCCCGTCGAGGTGCTTGATCATCGGCACGCGCGCCTCGTTGATCAGGCGCTCGATCAGGCTCTTGCCGCCGCGCGGCACGATCACGTCGACGTATTCGTTCATCGTGATCAGCTTGCCGACCGCCGCGCGGTCGGCCGTCGCGACCACCTGCACCGCGTCCTGCGGCAGGCCCGCGGCGGCGAGCCCCTCGCCGATCAGCTTCGCGAGCGCGGCATTCGACTCGAGCGCCTCGGAGCCGCCGCGCAGGATCGTCGCGTTGCCGGATTTCAGGCACAGCGCGGCCGCGTCGATCGTCACGTTCGGGCGCGACTCGTAGATGATGCCGATCACGCCGAGCGGCACGCGCATCTGGCCGACCTGGATGCCGCTCGGGCGGAACTTGAGATTGCCGATCTCGCCGATCGGATCGGCAAGCGACGCGACCTGGCGCAGGCCTTCGACCATCGTCTTCAGCGCCTTGTCGGACAGCGTGAGGCGATCGACGAACGCCGCATCCAGCCCTTTTTCGCGGGCGCGCGCGACGTCGCGGGCGTTCGCATCCTTCAGCGCCTGTGCATCGCGCTCGATCGCGCGGGCAACCGCATCGAGCGCAGCATTCTTCGCCGCCGTGCTGGCGCGCGCCATCGCGCGGGAAGCGTGCCGGGCGCGGCGGCCCAGGTCGGTCATGTACTGATCGATATCCATCGTGTGACTCGAAAAGCGAGCCGCTCAGTGCGGCATGAAATCATCGGGAAGCGCGCGGCGCAGCCGCGCCGGCTGTCGAAGCAATTGTATGCGGGTTGCGGACGGCGCGCTGAGGCCGGAACCGGGGCTTAGCGCCGCACGCCGCGACCCGCGGTCGGCGGTCGCTCGGCTTGCGCACGCGGCGCACCCGTGGCGCCCGCGACCGTCATCGCGAGCTGGAACAGGCCGTCCCACGGATCGGGCGGCGGCTCGTCCTGCGGGCGCCGGCCGGGCGTCACCGCGGCGAGTCCCTTGACCTGCCGGTCGAGCCGCGCGGCGAACGCGAGCGCCTTCTCGAGCACGGCTTCGGTCACGTGATTGAGTGCGGGACCGATCAGCCGCTCGCGCGGTCCCCACACGCGGTTCTCGCGCAACAGCGTCGCGAGCGGCTTGCCGGCCGTCACGCCGCGCTTGATCCGCAGCAACGTGCGCAATTCCTCGACGACCGCCCACATCACGAGCACGATCGCCTCGCCCTCGCCCTTCAGGCCGTCGATCATCCGCGCGAGCCGCGCGGCGTCGCCGGCGAGCATCGCCTCATTCAGCTTGAAGACGTCGTAGCGCGCGACGTTCAGCACCGCGTCGTGCACCTGCTCGAACGACAGCGCGCCCTGCGGATACAGCAGGCCGAGCTTCTGGATTTCCTGGTGCGCGGCGAGCAGGTTGCCTTCGACGCGCTCGGCGATGAACTGCAGCGCACGCCGGCCGTCCTCGCCGGCCGCGACCCGCTGGCCCTGCATCGACAGACGCTGGCCGATCCAGTTCGGCAGCTGCGCGCGGTCGACCGGGTCGATCTTCAGCGCGACGCCGCCGTTCAGGAGCGCGGTGAACCACGCGGATTTCTGCGTCGCCGCGTCGAGGCGCGGCAGCGTGACGAGCATCAGCGCGTCCGGATTGCTCGCGGCGGCGAGCGCCTTCAGCGCGTCCGCGCCTTCCTTGCCCGGCTTGCCCGACGGAATGCGCAGCTCGATCAGCTGGCGTTCGCCGAACAGCGACATCGCCTGGGTAGCGCCGAGCAGCACGCTCCAGTCGAAGCCGCGCTCGACGGTGTGCACCGACCGCTCGGTGAAGCCGGCCGCGCGCGCGGCGGCGCGGATCCGGTCGCACGCCTCCTGCGCGAGCAGCGGCTCGTCGCCGAATACGGTGTAGAGCCCGGCCAGCCCCTTCGCGAGGTGCGGCTCCAGCGCGTCAAGTCGCAGTTGCATCGCTACGTGCGCTCGCGTATCAAAGCGGCGGCGGCGGCAGCGGCGCGCGCGGCGCCACGCCCGGCACCACGTCCTCCGGCGCCGGATTCAGCGAGTGGACGATCGCGAGACGCCGCATCAGCTGGTCGACCGCGTCGTTCTGCATGTCCGCGTAGAGGATGTCGGCCTCCTGCGCCTTCGCGTTCGTGTACTGGTCGCTGTACGTCATCGCGCGGTTCAGCGCGATCATGCTCGGCGGGATCAGCACGGTGCCGTCCTTGCCGAACAGCGTGTAGCTCAGCGAGTAGCTGAGCGCATACTCCTCGGCCGAGCCGTACTTGTTGAGCGTCAGCGTGCTCTGGCCGCGCGATTCCGACATCTGCAGCACCGCGTCCGCCTGGTCCGGCACCTTGACGATCTTCGTGTCGCTGCCGGCCTCGACGAGCCGCGTGAAGCGCGCCAGGACCGCGGGCTGCGCGCCGACGATCAACAGGTGCTTGAACGCGTAGTCCTGCTGGCCCCGCAACTGGAAACCGCATGCCGACAGCGCGACCGCGCTGCCGACCAGCATCAAAAACGATCTGCGGATCACCTTCGCTCCTTCAGTTTGCGTCCGAACGGCCCTTCGGCCGTCAGACGACGATGTTCACGAGGCGGCCCGGCACGACGACGATCTTCTTCGCCGGCTTGCCCTCGCCAAACTTCGCGAACATCTCGTCAGCTTGCGCCGCGGCTTCAATCGCGTCGCGGCTCGCGTCCTTCGCGACCCTCAGCGCGCCGCGCACCTTGCCGTTGATCTGCAGCACGAGTTCGATCTCGGCCTGCTCGAGCGCGGCCTCGTCGACCTTCGGCCACGGCGCGTCCAGCAACGGGCCGAACTCGTCCGCGTAGCCGAGCACCTTCCACAGCTCGAACGTGACATGCGGCACGACCGGGTACAGCACGCGCAGCAGCACGCCGTAGGTCTCGCGCAGCACCGCGGGCGTCGCGCCCTTCGCGCCGTCGACCGCGTTGAGCATCTTCATCGCGGCGGACACGACCGTGTTGTACTGCAGGCGCTGGTAGTCGAAATCGGCCTGCTTGAGCACGCTGTAGATCTCGCGGCGCAGTGCCTTGTCGGCCTCGCCGAGCGTCGCTGCGTCGAACGCCGCGCGCTCTGCGAGCGCCGCGCGGTTCGTCGCGCCGAAGCTCCACACACGGCGCAGGAAGCGGCTCGCGCCCTCGACGCCTGCGCCCGACCACTCGAGCTGCTGCTCGGGCGGCGCGGCGAACATCGTGAACAGGCGCGCGGTGTCCGCGCCGTACTGATCGATCAGCACCTGCGGATCGACGCCGTTGTTCTTCGACTTCGACATCTTCTCGATGCCGCCGAGCACGACCGGCTGGCCGTCGGCGTTCAGCGTCGCGCCGACCGGGCGGCCCTTCTCGTCGAACGTGACGGTCACGTCGGCCGGGTTGTACCAGGTCTTCTTGCCGGATGCGTCCTCGCGGTAGAACGTCTCGTTCAGCACCATCCCCTGCGTCAGCAGGTTCTTCGCCGGCTCGCCGAACTTCACGAGGCCGAGGTCGCGCATCACCTTGGTCCAGAAGCGCGAGTACAGCAGGTGCAGGATCGCGTGCTCGATGCCGCCGATGTACTGGTCCATCGGCATCCAGTAGTCGGTGCGCGCGTCGACCATGGTTTCGGCGTCCGGCGCCGTGTAGCGCGAGAAGTACCACGACGAATCGACGAAGGTATCCATCGTGTCGGTTTCGCGCTTCGCGGCCGCGCCGCACTTCGGGCACGTGCAGTTCAGGAATGCTTCCGACTTCGCGAGCGGATTGCCCGAGCCGTCCGGCACGAGGTCTTCCGGCAGCACGACCGGCAGGTCCTGCTCCGGCACCGGCACGTCGCCGCACGACGGGCAGTGGATGATCGGGATCGGCGTGCCCCAGTAGCGCTGGCGCGAGACGCCCCAGTCGCGCAGGCGCCACGTGACCTGCTTGTCGCCGAAGCCGCCCGCCTTCAGGTCGGCCGCGATCGCGTCGACCGCGGCGCCGTAGTTCAGGCCGTCGTACTTGCCGCTGTTCACGCACACGGCGACGTCCTTGTCGCCGTACCACTCCTGCCATGCGTCGGTCGACCAGGTCTGGCCTTCGGCCGCGATCACCTGCCGGATCGGCAGGCTGTACTTCTTCGCGAACGCGAAGTCGCGCTCGTCGTGTGCGGGCACGCCCATCACCGCGCCTTCGCCGTAGCTCATCAGCACGTAGTTGCCGATCCACACCTCGACCGGCTCGCCCGTCAGCGGATGCTTGACCGTGAAGCCGGTCGGCACGCCCTTCTTCTCCATCGTCGCCATGTCGGCCTCGGCGACGCCGCCGCGCTTGCACTCGTCGATGAACGCCTGCAGTTCCGGCTTGCCCTGCGCGAGATGCGTCGCGAGCGGGTGCTCGGCGGCGATCGCGCAGAACGTCACACCCATGATCGTGTCGGCGCGCGTGGTGAACACACGCAGCAGCTTCTGCTCGCCGTCGAGTTCGTACGGGAAGCCGAAGTTCACGCCGAAGCTCTTGCCGATCCAGTTCTGCTGCATGATCTTCACGCGCTCGGGCCAGCCGAGGCCGTCGAGGTCGTTCAGCAGCTCATCGGCGTACTGCGTGATGCGCAGGTAGTACATCGGGATCTCGCGCTTCTCGACGAGTGCACCCGAACGCCAGCCGCGGCCGTCGATCACCTGCTCGTTCGCGAGCACGGTCTGGTCGACCGGGTCCCAGTTCACGGTGCCCGTCTTCTTGTACGCGATGCCCTTCTCCAGCATCTTCAGGAACAGCCACTGGTTCCACTTGTAGTAGTCGGGCTTGCAGGTCGCGATCTCGCGCGACCAGTCGATCGCGAGCCCCATCGACTGCATCTGGCCCTTCATGTAGTCGATGTTGTCGTAGGTCCACTTCGCGGGCGGCACGCCGTTCGCCATCGCGGCGTTCTCGGCCGGCATCCCGAATGCGTCCCAGCCCATCGGCATCAGCGTGTTGTAGCCGTTCATCCGCAGATAGCGGTACATCACGTCGTTGATCGTGTAGTTGCGCACGTGACCCATGTGCAGCTTGCCGGACGGGTACGGCAGCATCGACACGCAGTAGAACTTGGGCTTCTGCGTGTCTTCCTTCGTCTTGTAAGCATCGGCTGCGCGCCAGTCACGCTGGGCGGCGGCTTCGACGTCGGCGGGTACGTATCTCTCGTGCATGGTGTGGTTCGGACTAGGCTTTAAGCGGCGCGCCGCGACGGCTCGCGCGGAAGTGGATCGAAAATCGTGCTTGCCCGGTGGCGGGACAGGCTCGCTGCTTCCAGGCCTGCCCGGCGTTTCCGGAGGTTTTCCGGGTGACCTGGAACGCTCCGGGTGACCGGGAAAACCTCTGCCAACCGGGAAAAACGTCGATTATACCGTCCGCGCCGGCCCTCACGGCCGGTCTCGCGGCCGTGAGGGCCGGTTCCCGCCGCCCGCCTTCGCCCGCACGACCGGCCCCGAACCGCTCAGCGCGGCGCGGGCGCGCCGGACGGCGCCGCGGAACCGCCGTGCAGCGCCGGCAGGTCGGTCACGAAACCGATCCGCGTGAGGCCCGCTGCCTGCGCGGCGCCCATCACCTGCGCGATCACGTCGTAGCGGGTCGCGCGCGACGCGCGCAGGCGCAGCTCGGGCGGCTGGCCGCCCTCGGCGGCGGCCCGAAAGCGCGCGGGCAGCGCATCGAGCGCGACCGGCGTGTCTTCCCAGTAGAGCTTGCCCGTATCGTCGATCGACAGCGTGATGCTTTGCGGCGTGTCGCGCGCGGCGCTGGCCGCGACTTTCGGCAGGTCGAGCCGGATCGCGTGCGTCATCAGCGGCGCGGTCACGATGAAGATGACGAGCAGCACGAGCATCACGTCGATCAGCGGAGTCATGTTGATCTCCGCCATCGGCGCGGACGTCTTGTGATGCTCCAGTCCGCCGAATGCCATGGTCGTCCCTCCGGAAGGCGCGCGTCAGGCGTCGTTCGCGCACACGAACACGTGCAGGTCGCGCGCGAAGCCGTCGAGCTCCTCGGCGAGCTGGCGCACGAGGCGCCCGAGGATGTTGTACGCGAGCACGGCCGGGATCGCGACGACGAGCCCGAACGCGGTCATGATCAGCGCCTCGCCGACCGGCCCTGCGACGTTCTCGATCTGCGCCTGCCCGCTCGCGGCGATGCTGCCGAGCGCGTGGTAGATGCCCCAGACGGTGCCGAGCAGCCCGACGAACGGCGCGGTGCTGCCGATCGACGCGAGCAGCACCTGGCCGAATTCCAGCCGCCGCTGCGAACGCAGCATCGCGTGGCGCAACGCGCGCAACACGCGTTCGCCGTGCTCGACGCGCGCGGCCAGCGCAGCGGGATCATGGTCGCGGGACGCGTCGCGTGCGGCTTCGGCAAGCGGCACGAACACGCGCTCGCGGTCGGCGCCGGCCAGCGCCGCAATGCCCGCGTCGAGCGTCGGCGCGCGCCAGAACGCGGCGACCGCGCCCGGCCCCTGCCGCTTCGCGCGGACCAGCAGCCAGGCTTTCAGGAAGAGGAAACACCAGCTGGCGACGGACATCGCCAGCAGCACATAGGCGACCGCGTGCGTGACGGCGTCACCGCTTTCGAGGTAATGGATAACGCCGGTGGGGATCGCCATCGGAGTGTCCGGCGCGCGTCAGCGCAGGCCGAGCACGTCCTGCATCTCGTACAGGCCGGCGCCGCGCTCGGACAGGAAGCGCACCGCGCGCAGCGCGCCCTGTGCGTACGACACGCGGCTCGACGACTTGTGCGTGATCTCGATCCGCTCGCCGATCCCCGCGAACAGCACGGTGTGGTCGCCGACGATGTCGCCGCCGCGGATCGCGGAGAAGCCGATCGTCGACGGATCGCGCTCGCCCGTCACGCCGTGGCGGCCATACACCGCGCAGTCGTCGAGCGAGCGCCCGAGCGCGCCGGCGACGGCTTCGCCCATCATCAGCGCGGTGCCCGACGGCGCATCGACCTTGTGACGGTGATGGGCTTCGATGATCTCGATGTCGTAGCCGTGCGAGAAATGCTTCGCGGCGAATTCGAGCAGCTTCAGCGTGACGTTCACGCCGACGCTCATGTTCGCCGAGAACACGATGCCGATCTTCCCGGCGGCCGCCTGCAGCGTGGCCTTCTGCTCGTCGGTGAAGCCGGTCGTGCCGATCACGAGCTTCACGTCGTGGCGCAGCGCGGCCTCGACATGCGCGATCGTGCCTTCCGGGCGCGTGAAATCGATCAGGTAGTCGGCCTGCGCGAACACGGCATCGAGATCGTCGGTCAGCTTGATGCCGGTTTCCTTGCCGAGGAACGCGCCCGCGTCCTGGCCGAGGTGCGGCGAGTCGGCGCGGTCGAGCGCGCCGACCAGCTGCGCGTCGGAATCGTTGAGAACGGCTTCGATCAGCATCCGGCCCATACGGCCCGACGCACCGGCAATCGCAATCTTCATGGCTTTCTGTACGACAGGTTGAGTGGGGACGGCGCATGCCGCCCCGTTTTCACGCGCTTACTGGGACTGGCCCGGCGCGGTGATCGGCTGGTTCTGCAGCGAGTCCGAGCCCTGCGGGCCGACGGGCGGCGCCGCCTCGTTCGACGCGGCAGGCTGCGGCGGGCGATGGAACTGGAACTGCGGCTGGATCGCCGGATTCGTGCCCGGCGGCTGCCCGCCCGGCGTCGGCGCGCCGCCGGCCGCTGCTTGCGCGGACGGCGTGAAGCGGCGCGCGGTGCCGCCCTGGCTGGACACCTGGTTGGTCGCGCGGTTCGCCGCGCGTGCGGCTTGCGCGTTCGCGTCCTGGTCGACGGCGGCGCTCGCCGCTTCCGGCACCACGGCCGCTGCCGGAGCCGGCTCGCTCGTCGCCTGCACGGCGCTCGCGCCGCTTGCACCGCTCGCGGCGGCGGCCGCTTCAGCGGCCTTCTTCGCCTTCTTGCCGCGCTTGTCGCCGTCGATGTCGGCCAGCAGGTCAAGCTCGGACGGCAGGTTGTCGGCTCCCGTCCAGCCCGTGAGGCGATCGCCCGAGAACGTCAGCACGAGGTCGCGCTGCTGGACGACGGACGTCGAGCCGCGCTTGAAGTAGAAGATGTAATCCCAGCGGTCGGCGTGGAACATGTCCGTCAGCAGCGGGGTGCCGAGCAGCGCGCGGACCTGGTCGCGCGCCATGCCGACCTGCAGCTGCGACGCCTTCTCCTGCGACACGAAGTTGCCCTGCACGACCGTGATCCGGTAGGGCGTGATGCTTTGCGCGATGCGTTGCGTCACGCTGTCGTACGACGAACAACCAGCCAGCGCGGCAACGGCGGCGGCAGCGATGATGACACTCCGCATGCGGTTCCTTTGATAGTGCGAAAGAGATTCTGGAATCATTTCCCTCACCGTGCTGGCCCGCTTCGCAGGCCGCGCGTGTTTCTGGAACGGCCAAAAGCCGGTAACATTGAAGCCCTGCATTGTACTCTAGGGATGCCTAGCCATGACCAATCCGACGGATCTCAAGAATATCGGGCTGAAGGCCACCCTACCGCGCCTCAAGATTCTCGAGATCTTCCAGCAGAGTCCCGTCCGCCACCTGACGGCCGAAGACGTCTACCGCAACCTGCTGAACGAACAGCTCGACATCGGCCTGGCCACCGTGTATCGGGTGCTGACGCAGTTCGAGCAGGCCGGCCTGCTGACCCGCAGCAACTTCGAATCCGGCAAGGCCGTGTTCGAGCTGAACGAGGGCCAGCACCACGACCACCTCGTCTGCCTCGACTGCGGGCGCGTCGAGGAGTTTTTCGACCCGGAGATCGAAACCCGCCAGCAGTCGATCGCGAAGGAGCGCGGCTTCAAGCTCCAGGAACATTCGCTCGCGATGTACGGCACCTGCACGACCGAAAACTGCCCGCACCGCAAGCACTGATCCGCACACAAGCGCAAGCAAGACGGCCCGACCGGCATCTCGCCGGCCGGGCCGTCGTCTTTTGGGGCGCGCCGGGCGTGCGTCAGGCCGCGCTCGCGCAGGCCGGCTCGAAATCGAGCTGCCACACGCCGTCGAGCGGAATCTCGTCGCAGTTCGGCTGCGTGCCGCCGCGGTCGACGACGACGAAATCGCTGACCGCGTCGAGCGCGAGCAGCGGATGGTGCCAGACGCCCTTCGCGTAATTCACGCCCTGCCACCCGACGGCCAGGAACGCGCGCATCGCGTCGGGCCGGAACTCGCCCGCCGGCGCGACGACGATCGCGTAGCGCGACACCGCCGCGAGCGGCACGAACGCCTGGCTGCCGTGCGGATGCCGCTCCATCATCGTGATCTCGACCGGCAGCGCGCGCGGCTGCGCGCGGAACACGCTGACGAGCGGGCGACCGCCGTCGTCGCAGACGTCGACGGTCGCGAGATCGTGGAACCGCTCGGTCGTGCCGCCGTTGATCGGAAAATGCCGCGCGCCTTCGAGTGCGATCACGTCGCCGAACGGCGCGAACGCTTCGCGGGTCAGGCGCTCGACGCGCAAGGTCTGAAGCCGGGTCATGTTCGCCTCCGCCGTCAAGCCGGTTCGCCCCACAGACGCAGGCGCGACACGCCGCCGTCCGGGAAGATGTTGAAGCGCACGTGCGTGACCGGGCCGAGCGCGGCAAGCGTGTCGAACGTGTGGACGTGGTCCATCGCCAGCTTTTGCTCGCCGAGCAGTTCGGGCCAGAACATCGCCTGCGTGACCAGCGAATCGTCGGTGCCGCCCGTCACATGCGCGGCCTGCAGCGAACAGCGGTCCGGGAAATTGCCCTTGAAGAACGCCGTGTCGACCTCGACGCGCCGGATGATGCCCGGCCGCGCGAGCGCGACGATCGCCCAGTCGTTGCCGGGCTCGCGGCGGCGGCGGGTTTCCCAGCCGTCGCCCATGTTCACGCCCCGCCCCGGCATCAGCATCTGCGACGCCGCACCGAAGTGCTGGTTGTTCGCGGCCACCAGATAGCCGCCGTTCTCGATCGCGGCCAGGTCGACCCGCTCGCCCTGCGGCACGCGGCTCCAGTCGCGCTGCGGCTGGCCGTACACGCGCAGCCGCGCGAGCCCGCCGTCCGGATACAGGTTCACGCGCAGGTGCGTGTACGGCTGCGGATCGGTCACGCCGACGTAGTGATGGCTGTTGCCCTGCAGCGTCGTCGCGGGGACGATCGTGCGCCATTCGGCGTCGTCGGGCGGCGTGTCGCCGTCGGCGACGCATGCGTCGATCGACGCGGCCGGCGGGAAGTTGCCGGTGAAGTGGCTGGTGTCGAGGTCGACGCCGTGGATCACGCCCGGCCGCGCGAGCCGGACCACGCAGAAATCGTGGCCGGTCGTGCGCTTGCGGCGCGTCTCCCAGCCGTCCATCCACTTGCCATGGTCGTCGTACTTGCCGGGAATGAACACGGCCGGCTCGGGGCTCAGCATGCGCTCCTTCGGCGCGAAGAACTCGTCGCTCGCGTAGAGCGCCTGCGCACCGACGCGCGGATCGGCGAGGTTCATGTAGCGCCGCGTGAAGGCCGGCGCGTTCGGATCGAGGATGGGGGCTGCCATGTCGTCTCCAGATTTTGACTGGCGCGCCGGCACGTCGCGGCGCCGGCGCAATGTTGCGAATGAGGATCGGATGAGGATCGAACCGCGCGCTCAGATCGCGTGGGCCTGATCGCCGGCGAGCGGCGCGGCGACGTCCTCGTCCTCGGCCGGCACGTAGCGCAGTTCGCGGTTCAGCACGCGCTTCGCACGGGCGCGGTCGATGTCGTTCTCCCACACCGCGACGACGACCGTCGCGACGCAGTTGCCGATCAGGTTGGTCAGCGCGCGGGCGATGCCGACGAACCAGTCGACCGGCAGGATCAGCACGAGGCCGAGCACCGGAATCGCGGGAATCGCCGACAGCGTCGCCGCGAGGATCACGATCGCCGAGCCCGGAATCCCGTGCGCGCCCTTCGACGTGACGAGCGACACGAGCAGCACGACGATCAGGTCGTGCGTCGACAGCGGCGTGTTGGTCGCCTGCGCGATGAACAGCACCGCGAGCGTCAGGTAGATCGAGAAGCCGTCGAGGTTGAACGAGTAGCCGGTCGGGATCACGAGGCCGACGGTCGAATCCTTGATGCCCATGTACTCGAGCTTGCGCATCACCTGCGGCAGCACCGCGTCCGACGACGCCGTGCCGAGCACGATCGACAGCTCCTCGCGCAGGTAGCGGATCAGCTTGAACACCGAGAAGCCCGCGAGCCGCATCACGATGCCGAGCACCACGGACACGAACACGAAGCAGCTCAGGTAGAACACCGCGACGAGATAGCCGAGCTGCTTGAGCGACGCGACGCCGTACTTGCCGGTCGTGAACGCGATCGCGCCGAGCACGCCGAGCGGCGCGAGCTTGATGATGAAGCCGATCACGCGGAAGAACACGTGCGACAGCTCCTCGATCAGCGAATTGACGCGCGTCGCCTTGTCGCCGAGCAGCGACAGCGCCGAGCCGAACAGCACCGCGAACACGAGGATCTGCAGGATGTCGCCCTTCGCGAACGCATCGATCGCGGTGTCGGGGATGATCTTCATCAGGTAGCCGGCCGTGTCCTTCAGGCTTTCGGCGTTTTTCGCGTACGACGCGAGCGACGCCGCGTCGAGCGAATGCAGGTCGATGTTCATGCCGACGCCGGGGCGCGTGAGCCACGCGAGCACGAGCCCGATGCCGAGCGCGAGCGTCGTCATCACCTCGAAGTAGACGACGGCCTTCAGGCCGACCCGGCCGACCTTCTTCAGGTCGCCCGCATTGGCCATCCCGCTGACCACGACGCAGAACACGATCGGGCCGATGACCATCTTGATGAGCTTCAGGAAACCATCGCCGAGCGGTCTCAGCGACTCGGCGAAATGCGGGAAGAACGCGCCTAGCGCGACCCCCAGGATCAATGCGACGACTACCCGGCCAAACAGCGAATTGAGGAATTTCGACACGGCGCTCTCCCGAACCAACGGTTGCAGTTTCGTCTGTTCATACTGGTAAGACCAGTGATGTTATGGACGATAGTAGGAAGCCGATATAGTCGAGTCAAGGACGAACCAAATAGGGATTTCCCGCCCCCCTTGCGGCCCGTCCGACGGTGCCGGATCGCCGGACGAATCGAGACTTTCCCGTAGGCCGGCGGTGCAGCGTGCATGGGCGGATTACAATGCCGGTCAGACCGGCCATCGTTCACATCATGAAAAACGTTCCGCACACCGTGACCGACGCCGCCATCGCGACGATCCGCGACCGTATCGAGGCAGGCGTGTATCCGGTCGGCAGCCTGCTGCCGGCCCAGCGCCAGCTCTCCGAGGAGCTGGAGATCAGCCGCGCGTCGCTGCGCGAGGCGCTGTCCACGCTCGAGGCGCTCGGGATGCTGCGCATCCGCGCCGGCAAGGGCGTGTACGTCGAAAGCGCGCAGGCGACCACCGGCCATGCATGGCGGTTCGCCGAGCAGTCGTCGCCGCCCGACACCTACCAGATGCGCTACGCGCTCGAGGGCTTCGCCGCGCGGATGGCCGCGCGCGTCGTCACCGACGACGACATCGCGTGGTTCGAGGACAACCTCGCCGAGCTGCACGTGACGCTGACCGAAAACGAACTCGACGACGCGTCGCAGCTCGACTTCGAATTCCACATGCGGATCATCAATCTCGCCGGCAACGCGGCGATCGAGTCGATCCTGCGCAGCAGCGCCGACATCATGAAGGAAAGCCAGCGCATGCCGTTCTACCGGCGCGAGCTGCTGTTCTCGACGTGGCACGAGCATCGCGCGATCGTCGATGCGCTGATCGCGCGCGACCCGGACGCCGCCGGCGCGGCAATCGAGGCGCACATCTCGAACGCCGCGCAGCGCGCGGGCGTGTTCTTCCCGACGCCGGGCGCCTGAGCGGCGGAACGGCCGGACGTTTCGTCTTTCCGGCGCTTCCGGCGCTTCCGGCGCTTCCGGCGCTTCCGGCGTTCTTCAGCGTTTCCTGTCCGAGCGGTCGTTCCAGCGTTTCCGTCATTCCGTCGAACGCCCGGCCGCCAGCCTTCCCGCCCTGCGGCGCGAGTCCCTGCCGCTCGTCGCGTTGCGCCGCCGTCCGGGCAACGTTCGCCTATGTCCGCTTGTGTCCGCTCGCCAGCGCGCCGCCATACGCGAGCGTGCGCTCGGCGAACGCGCGCACCGCGACACTGCGGTACGCGCCCTTGCGCGTCAGCAACGCAGCCGTGCGCTTCGGCAGCGGCGGATCGAGTTCCAGCGCGCACAGATCGCCGTTTGCCCGCGCGATCGCATCCGGCAGCACCGTCGCGAGGCGGCCGCGCCGCACCAGCTCGAGAATTGCGTTGATCGCGTTCACCTCGATCGCGATGCGCGGCCGCGCGCCGTGATCGACGAAATACTGGTCGATGCTCGCGCGCGTCGCGAACGCGCGGCTCAGCAGGACCAGCGGTTCGTCGCCGAGTTCAGCCGGCGTCAGCGCGCGGCGGCGGCGCGCGAGACGATGCGTGCGGCCCGCCACCAGCACGAGCGATTCGTCCCACAGCGGCGTCACGTCGATGTCCGGCAGCCGCGCGGGCGTGAACGCGAAGCCCGCGTCAAGCCGGTCGTCGGCGAGCAGCGCCTCGATCCGCTCCTGCGGCATCGCGTCGATCGTCAGCGTGACGTTCGGGTACGCGGTGTTGAATGCATCGACGAGCGAGCCGATCAGGTACGCGGTGAAGGTCGGCGTCATCGCGAGCCGCAGCGACCCGCTGCTCAGGTCCGCGACGTCGTGGACCGCGCGCTGCCCGGCGTCGAGCGCGTGCAGCGCCTCCCGCGCGTGGCGCGCGTAGGCCTCGCCGAATTCGGTGAGGCGCACCGCGCGGCCCGAGCGGTCGAACAGCTGCACGCCGAGCTGATCCTCGAGCTGGCGGATCTGCTGCGACAGCGTCGGTTGCGATACGTGCAGCACCTCGGCCGCGCGCGTGAAATTGCGCTGCTCGGCGACGGCCAGGAAATAGCGGATGTGGCGGAGGAGCATCGCTGATCAGGTATTGGCAAATCCAATAGAAATCATAGCAAGCCAGTCTTGGACGCTATGGCCGGATATCCGCATCATACGGACATCCGTGCCGGTGCACCGCGCGTGCCGCCCGCATCCGGTGAGCCCGCACGGGCTCACCCGGCCCGCGCCACCGCAGCGACAGCTCATCCCGTCCGCCACGGATCGGCGGCCCGACCCTGACGCCCGCCGACCGACACGCCGGACCGGCGGCTCGACGCCAACGCCTGACGCCTGCCGCCCGCCTCGCCGAACCGGCGGCTCGCCACCGGTCCGTCCCCCGTAACCCGCACCACGCCGACGGCGGCAGCCGCCGGCCTGCGCCGCCACTTTCCGGATCCATGAAGCCGCACCACGACACCCACCCCACCCTGACGCGCGGCATGACGCTGCTGTTTGCCTGCGCATGCGGCATCGTCATCGGCAACATCTATTACGCGCAGCCACTGCTCGCCGCGATCGCGCACAGCTTCGGGCGCGCACCGGCCGAACTCGGCTTTCTCGTCACGCTCACGCAGCTCGGCTATGCGGCGAGCCTGCTGCTGATCGTGCCACTCGGCGACGCGCTCAACCGCCACACGCTGATCGTGCGTCTGCTCGCGCTGAACGTCGTCGCGCTGGTGGCCGTCGCGTGCAGCGCGAACTTCTACGCATTCATTGCCGCGAACATGGCACTCGGCTTCGTGACCTGCTCGACGCAGCTCTTGGTGCCGTTCGCCGCGTCGCTCGCCGACGCACGCACGCGAGGCCGCGCGGTCGGCACGGTGATGAGCGGCCTGCTGCTCGGCATCCTGCTCGCGCGCGTCGCGGCCGGCGCGGTGGCCGACTGGCTCGGCTGGCGCGCGGTCTACGCGATCGCCGCGCTGATGGTGCTGGGGCTGACCGGCGTGCTCGCCGTGAAGCTGCCGAAGGATCGGCGCGATTCGCGGCTCGATTACCCGGCACTGATGAAGTCGCTCGCCGCGCTCGTGCGCGCGCAGCCGCTGATCGCGCTGCGCTCGGCGTACGGCGCACTCGTGTTCGCGTGCTTCAGCCTGCTGTGGACGGGCCTCACGTTCCTGCTGAGCCAGCCGCCCTACGGCTACACGGAAGGCCGGATCGGCCTGTTCGGCGTGGTCGGTGCAGTGGGCGCGCTCGCCGCGACGTCCGCGGGACGGCTCGTCGACCGCGGGCACGGCAACACGGCGACCGGCCTGTTCGCGGCCGTGGTGCTCGCATCGTTCGCGCTGATCGCGACCGGCGCGCACTCGCTCGCGGCGCTGATCGCCGGGATCCTGCTGCTCGACGTCGGCGTGCAGGGGATGCACATCTCGAACCAGAGCGTGATCTACGCGCTCGCCGGCGACGCGCGCAGCCGCGTGACGACGATCTACCTGACGAGCTATTTCGTCGGCGGCGCGCTCGGGTCGTTCGCGGCGAGCGTCGCGTTCGGCGTCGACGGCTGGCGCGGCGTGTGCCTCGCCGGCGCGATGCTGGCGGGGCTGCTGCTCGCGCTGTGGGCCGCGTCGCAGCGCGTCGGTGCGCCGCAGGCTACGCAATGAGCCGTTCTGCGAAGAAAGCGGCAGCGACGCGCCGGGCGGCACACGATGGTGACCGCGCCCCCCGTCACCGGCGTGTGGCGCGGCCGGCGCCTGCCCGACGTGATGTCGGCCGTTCCACGCGCCGGCGGCGGGCCGCGCACCCGCCCGTGGGGCAGCCGCCGCTACGGCCGCCCGCTCGCTGCCGCGGCACCCGCCATGCGGCCATCACGCCATCACACCATCACGCCGCCGCGTCCGCGAAATCGATCAGCACCTTCATCGCGCGCCGCCGGTCGCCCGCGAGTTCGAACGCGCGGTGCGCATCGCGCATCGGGAACACGCCGGTCACGGCCGGCCGCAAATCCACCCGCCCCGCGTTGATCAGCTGGACGGCCAGCGCGAATTCGGCGTGGAAGCGGAACGACCCGCAGATCGACAGCTCCTTCGCGACCACGACGTTCTGCGGCAGGCTCACGTCGCCGCCGAGCCCGAGCTGCACGACGACGCCGCGCGGCCGCATCACGTCGAGCCCGTCGCGCAGTGCGCGCGCGTTGCCCGAGCACTCGATCATCACGTCGAACGTGCCCTTGTCCGCGGCGTAGCGCGCGACCCATTCCGTATCGGTCGCGGCGTTGATCGTGCGATCGGCGCCGAGTGCGCGGGCGATCGCCAGCGGCTCGTCGACGACATCGGTGGCGACTATTTCCGCCGCGCCATGCGCGCGGGCGGCGGCCACCGCGAGCACGCCGATCGGCCCGCAGCCCGACACCAGCACGCGCCGGCCGATCAGCGGACCGGCGCGCGACACCGCGTGCAGCCCGACCGAGAACGGCTCCGCGAGCGCGGCGAGCGACAGCGGCACGTGGTCCGCGACCTTCACGCACTGGCGCGCGTCACATACCAGCGCGTTGCGGAACGCACCCTGCAAGTGCGGCATCCGCATCGCGCTGCCGTAGAAGCGCATGTCGAGACACTGGTTCGGCAAGCCCTCGAGGCAGTACCGGCAAGCACCGCACGGGCGGCTCGGATTGACGGCGACGCGATCGCCGACCTTCACCGACGTCACGTCCGGCGCGACCTCGGCCACCGTGCCGGCCACCTCGTGACCGAGCACCATCGGCTGCTGCAGGCGCACCGTCCCGAAGCCGCCATGCCGGAAGTAATGCAGGTCCGATCCGCAGATGCCGCCCATCGCGACGTCGACCCGCACCTGCCCCGGGCCGATCTCGCCCGGGTCCTGCTCCTCGAGCCGCAGGTCGTTCGGCCCGTGGATCACGACACACATGCAACGCATACGCATGATGGTTTTCCTCAGACGACGGGAGTGAGCAACGGCAAGCCGGCGAAGTGCGCGTGCAGGTTGTCGCGCACGAGCCAGCCCATCGCCTGGCGCGTCTCGACGGTACCGCTCGCATGATGCGGCTGCAGCAGCACGTTCGGCAACGCGGTGAAGCGCGGGTCGATGTGCGGCTCGTTCCAGAACACGTCGAGCGCCGCGCCGGCAATGGCCCGGCGCTCGAGCGCGTCGATCAGCGCGGGCTCGTCGACAGTCGTGCCGCGCGACACGTTCACGAGATAGCTGCGCGGCCCGAGCGCGTCGAGCGCGCGCGCATCGACGAGACCGCGCGTCGACGGCCCGCCCGCGAGCGTCACGATCAGCAGGTCGCACCAGCCGGCCAGCTCGGCGAGATCGCCGAAGAAACGGTGCGGCGCGTCATCGCGCGACGCGACATCGAAGTAGCCGATCTCGACGTCGAATCCCGACAGCCGCCGCGCGAGCGTCGAGCCGATCCGGCCGAAGCCGACGATCCCGACCCGCTTCCCGTACAGGCGCGTGACGAGCGGCATGTCGCCGTCGCGCCACGCGCCCGAGCGCACGTACGCATCGCCAGCGCCGATCCGGCGCAGCAGCGCGAGCGCGAGCCCGACGCCGAGATCGGCGACGTCGCCCGTCAGCACGTCGGGCGTGTTCGTCACGCGGATGCCGCGCTCGCGCGCGGCGGCAAGATCTATCGCGTCGGTACCGACGCCGTAGCACGCGATGATCTCGAGGTTCGGCAGCGCCGCGATCAGCGCCGCGTCGGCGCCGAGGTCGCCGCGCGTTGCGATCGCGCGCACGCCGGCGCCGTGCTCGGCCAGATACGCGGCGCGATCGTGCGCCTCCCACAGCCGGTGAACGTCGTAACCGGCGTCGAGCCATTCCGTATCCCACGGCTGGTAAGGGCCGGTCATCAGCAGTCCGGGCCGGGGGTTCGATGCGTGCGCCATCTGCGCTGCTCCTGTCGAGTTGAGTGAGATGAAGGTGTCGGTTCCGTCGCGGCGATCGGAGGCCGGCGGCTCATGCATGCCGCGCGACAGCGTCGCCGACCGACGAGGTTGACGAGCCGGCCGCGTCGAGCGCGTCGAACGGATCGTCGAGGTCGCGATTCAGCGTTTCCGGCATCCGCGACGTGGTGAACAGCGTGATCAGCGTCAGCACGGCCAGATACGCGGCAATCGGCAGCCACGCGCGCACGCCGGCCGCGTGGTCACCGCCGTGCAGCGCAATCACCATCGCGATGATCGTCGCGCCGACCAGCGGTGCAATGCCGCCGGCGAGCACCGCGGACGCCTCGCGCGAGAACGACACGCCCATGTAACGGTGCCGCGCGCCGAACAGTTCGGGCAGCAGCGCCGCCTGCGCGCCGAGCATCCCCCAGTTCGCGAAGCCCTGCGCGATCGAGATCGCGATCACGCTCGCGACCACGTTGCCCTGGCTGAAGATCCACCACACCGGAAACGCGAGCGCGAGCTGCAGCCACGCGAACGCGCGGTACACGCGCACCCGGCCGAAGCGATCGCTCAGGCGCCCCGCGAGCGGCACCGTCGCGGCGCCGACCGTCGCCGCGCACACCAGCGCGAGTGCACCGATCGGCCCCTTCATGCCGATCACGCCGGCGAGATAGCTGATCGCGAGTGCCTGGTAGATCGACGAGCCGCCGTTCTCGGCCATCCGCAGCCCGATGCCGATCAGCAGCGAGCGCTTCGAATGCCCGACGACGCTCTTCAGCGGGTTCGCCGCAACCTGCGCGCGCTTCTCGAGCCGCACGAAGGTCGGCGACTCGTGCAGCCGCATCCGCATGTAGATGCCGACGCCGACGATCACCGCGCTCAGCAGGAACGGCACGCGCCAGCCCCAGCCATCGGTCACGCGGCCGATGTTCGCAAGCAGCACGAAATACACGGCGGCCGCGAGCACGGTGCCGAGCTGGATGCCGAGAAACGGCAGCGACGCATACCAGCCGCGCCGGCCGGCCGGTGCGTATTCGGTCATCAGCACCGCCGCACCCGCCTGCTCCGCGCCGGCGCCGAGCCCCTGCAGGATGCGCAGCAGCACGAGCAGCGCGGGCGCCCAGTAGCCGGCCGTCGCAAAGGTCGGCAGCACGCCGATCAGCGTGCTCGCGACACCCATCAGCAGCACGGTCGCCGTCAGCACGAACTTGCGGCCGATGCGGTCGCCGAGCACGCCGAACACGACGCCGCCGAGCGGCCGCACCGCAAAGCCGACGAAGTACGTGCCGAAGCTCGCGATCAGCCGCATCTCGGCGGTTTGCGCGGGGAAGAACAGCGGCCCGAAGACCAGCGCGGCCGCGAGCGTGTACAGCGCGAAATCGTAGTACTCGAGCGCGCTGCCGAGCGAGCAGGTCCACGCGGCGCGGTTCAGCTGTTTCTCGTCGACCTCGCGTCGCGCGCCGGAGTCGGCCGCCGTGCGGGGATCCATTGCGGGATGCGTATCGCGTTCTGCGAGCGGCGGGGAAATACGGGCCATCGTTGTCTCCTTTCTCTGTTCCGGATCCCGGCTGCGCGGACGCGGCCGGGGCATCGGCCCGCTCGTGCGGCGGGCTCTGGGAGTCGGGCGCATTGATTCAGGTGCACCGATTCGGATGCATCAGCTCGATGCGTATTGCCGCCGCCTGCCCGTCGCGCCCCGTGCGCGCAGGCGGAACATCGAAAGTGGCGGCCCGTCAGACGGCGCTCGTCAGCCCGCCGTCGACGAACAGCGTCTGGCCGTTCACGAAATCGGATGCCGCCGACGCGAGGAAGATCGCCGCGCCGCACAGCTCGTCGACGCGCCCCCAGCGGCCGGCCGGCGTGCGCTTGCACAGCCAGTCGGAAAACGCGGGATCGTCGACCAGCGCGCGGTTCAGCTCCGTCTCGAAATAGCCGGGCGCGAGGCCGTTGGCCTGGATGCCGTGCCGCGCCCAGTCCGCGCACATGCCCTTCGTCAGCATCCGCACCGCGCCCTTGGTGGCCGCATACGGCGCGATCGACGGCCGCGCGAGCTCGCTCTGCACCGAGCAGATGTTGATGATCTTGCCGCGCCCGCGCGCGATCATGTGCCGCGCGACGGCCTGCGCGACGTTGAACACGCCGTCGAGGTTCACGCGCATCAGCGCATGCCAGTCGTCGGGATCGAATGCGTCGAGCGGCGCGCGGCGCTGGATGCCGGCGTTGTTCACGAGGATGTCGATCGCGCCGACGCGCGCCTCGGCATCGTCGATCGCCGCGCGCACCTGGCCATGATCGGCCACGTCGAACACCGCGTAGTCGGCCGTGAAGCCCTCCTCGCGGAAATGCCGCGCGAGCGACGCTGCCTTGTCCTCATTGCGATCGTTGATGACGATCGCCGCACCCGCCTCCGCCAGTCCGCGGGCGAGCGTCAGCCCGATCCCGCGTCCCGATCCGGTAATCAGCGCACGGCGGCCGTCCAGGCGGAACCGGTCAAGCGCGTTCGTCATGTGTGCCTCCTCGTGCCAGTCGAGCCGGCCGCCCGTCGCAGCCGGCCTCGCGTTGACCTTATCTTCGGCGCGCAGCCCGGTCCGGCGCCAATGGTCTTTTTTGATGTGGTTATCATGGAATCTGATCACCGGATTCCGGATGGCGACACCCATGGAACTCAAGCAATTGCGCGCGTTCGTCACCCTTGCGGAAGAACTGCACTTCGGGCGCGCCGCGCAGCGCCTGTTCATCGTTCAGCCCGCATTGAGCATGCAGATCAAGGCGCTCGAGGAGGAACTCGGCGCACGCCTGTTCGAACGCGATCGCCACAAGGTCGAACTGAGCGACACCGGGCGTGTGTTCCTGCCGGAAGCGCGGGCGACGCTGCAGCAGGCCGCGCGCGCCGAGCAGCTCGCGCGGCTGTCGAGCCGTGGCGAGATCGGCACGCTGCGCATCGCGTTCGTGTCGTCGGTGCTGCCGGCGCTGTTGCCCGCGGTGCTGCGCGTGATGCGCGCACGTTATCCGCTGATCACGGTTGAACTGAAGGACATGCCGACACCCGACCAGGTCGCGGCGCTGCGCGATCGCCGGATCGACTTCGGGATGATCCGGCTGCCGGCCGCGTATGCGGGCATCGACACGCGCGTGGTGCTCGAGGAAGGGTTCGTCGTCGCGCTGCCGCTCGAGCATCCGCTCGCCGCGCAGGACACGCTGGCACCGGCCGACCTGCGCGGCCATCCGGCGTTCGTGCTCGCGCGGCGCTATGCGCCCGGCTTCCACGACGACATGCTGCTCGCGCTGAGCCGCGCGGGCACGACGCTCGAGATCGCGCAGGAGTTCGGCGAGTTCACGACAATGCTCGCGCTTGTCGCGGCAGGGATGGGAATCGGACTGATCCCGGCGGAAGCGGCGAGCGCGTTGCCGCCGAACGTGCTCGCGCGGCCGCTCGATCTGGCCGGGCACCGGACCGGCATCGGCCTCGCGTGGACCGACCTCGACAGCCCGCTCAAGCGGGCGTTCGTCGACGCGGTCGAACAGGTGACGGCGGCGCATGCGCCGGACGCGAATTGCTGACTGCGACGCCGCCGCATGCGCCGGACGCGGAACGCCGACGACGACGCGGCGATGGCGATGGCGACGCGGCAGCCGACCCGGCCGGCCGCCCATCGCCGACGGCAATAAAAAAGCCCGGCCGGCATGAAGCCGGGCCGGGCCCGATCGCGACCGACACCGGCCGCCTCGCGGCGGCCGAGCGTCGTGCGGGATTACTTCGCGTTCGCGAACGCGACTGCGGTATCCAGCATGCGGTTCGAGAAGCCCCACTCGTTGTCGTACCAGCTCGACACCTTGACGAGACGGCCCGACACCTTGGTCAGCGTTGCGTCGAACGTCGACGACGCCGGGTTGTGGTTGAAGTCGATCGACACCAGCGGTGCGTCGTTGTAGCCGAGGATGCCCTTCAGCGCGCCTTCCGACGCTTCCTTCATGATCGCGTTGACTTCCTCGACCGTCGTGTCGCGCTTCGCGATGAACGACAGGTCGACGATCGACACGTTGATGGTCGGGACCCGGATCGCGTAGCCGTCCAGCTTGCCGTTCAGTTCCGGCAGCACGAGGCCGACCGCCGAAGCAGCGCCCGTCTTCGTCGGGATCTGGCTGTGCGTGGCCGAACGCGCGCGGCGCAGGTCTTCGTGGTAGACGTCCGTCAGCACCTGGTCGTTCGTGTACGCGTGGATCGTCGTCATCAGACCGGTTTCGAGGCCGATCTTGTCGTTCAGCGGCTTGACGAGCGGCGCGAGGCAGTTCGTCGTGCACGATGCGTTCGAGATGACGGTGTGCTCGGCCTTCAGCACATCATGGTTCACGCCGTAGACGATCGTCGCGTCGACGTCCTTGCCGCCCGGCGCCGAGATGATCACCTTCTTCGCGCCGCCCTTCAGGTGCGCGCTCGCCTTTTCCTTCGTCGTGAAGAAGCCCGTGCATTCCATCACGACGTCGACGCCCAGCTCGCCCCACGGCAGTTCGGCCGGGTTGCGGTTCGCGAGCACGCGGATCTTGTCGCCGTTGACGACCAGGTAGTCGCCGTCGACCGACACTTCGCCCGGGAACTTGCCGTGCGCGGTGTCGTACTGGGTCAGGTGCGCGTTGGTCTTCGCATCGCCCAGGTCGTTGATCGCGACGATCTCGAGATCGTGCTTCTTGCCGTTTTCATAGAACGCGCGCAGCGTATTGCGGCCGATGCGGCCGTAGCCGTTGATTGCGACGCGGATCGTCATGGTCTATCTCCTGATGGCTGAAAAAATTCGTTTCGTGCAGCTTCACGGTGCGGCGCGCGCGTGGGGCACGTGCGCGCCGCGAATGCTTTTAGGCCAGCACGGCCTTGGCCGTCTCGACGACCTTGTCGACGGTGAAGCCGAAGTGCTTGAACAGCACGCCGGCCGGCGCCGATTCGCCGAACGTGTCGATCCCGACCACGCCGCCCTCGAGGCCGACGTACTTGTGCCAGAAGCTCGTCACGCCCGCTTCGATCGCGACGCGGCGCACGCCGTGCGGCAGCACGCGCTCGCGGTACTCGGCGTCCTGGCGGTCGAACACCGTCGTCGCGGGCATCGACACGACGCGCGCGGCGATCCCCTGCTGCGCGAGCGGCTCGACGGCCTTCATCGCGAGTTCGACTTCCGAGCCCGTCGCGATCAGGATGATCTTGCGCGCGACGATCTCTTCGTCCCAGTCCTTCAGCACGTAGCCGCCCTTCTCGATGTTCGCGATCTGCGCATCGGTGCGCGGGTTGAACGCGAGGTTCTGGCGGCTGAAGATCAGGCTCGACGGACGATCCGCGGCGACCGCGTGGGTCCATGCGACGGCCGTCTCGACCGTGTCGGCCGGACGCCACACGTCGTGGTTCGGGATCAGGCGCAGGCTCGACACGTGCTCGATCGACTGGTGCGTCGGGCCGTCCTCGCCGAGACCGATCGAATCGTGCGTGAACACGAAGATCGACGGCACCTTCATCAGCGCGGCGACGCGCAGCGCGTTGCGGCTGTAGTCGGAGAACGTCAGGAACGTGCCGCCGAACGGCTTGTGGCCACCGTGCAGCGCGAGGCCGTTGATCGCGGCGCTCATGCCGAATTCGCGCACGCCGTAGTTGATGTGGTTGCCATACTGGACGCCCGGGCCTTCCGCCTTCGCGCGCACGGCCTTCGACGCCTTCCAGTTGGTCAGGTTCGAGCCGGTCAGGTCGGCCGAGCCGCCGAGCAGCTCCGGCAGCGCCGCGGCGAGGCCTTCGATCGCCTGCTGCGACGCCTTGCGGGTCGCGACCGTTTCAGCGCGCTCGTTCGCGCCGGCGACGATCGCCGCGGCCTTCTGCGCCCAGTCGGCAGGCAGCTTGCCGGCCATCCGGCGCTCGAACTCGGCCGCTTCCGTCGGATACTTCGCGCGATACTGCGCGAACGCGGCGTTCCAGTCGGACTCGCTGCGCGTGCCGGCTTCCTTCGCGTCCCACGCCGCATAGACTTCCTGCGGAATCACGAACGGCGCCCACTTCCAGCCCAGCGCCTCACGCGTCTTCGCGATTTCTTCCGCGCCGAGCGCCGCGCCGTGCACGTCGTGGCCGCCCGCCTTCGTCGCCGCGCCCTGGCCGATCACGGTCTTGCAGCAGATGATCGTCGGCTTGTCCGACAGCTTCGCCTTCGCGATCGCTGCGTCGACCGCGTCGACGTCATGGCCGTTCACGTTCGGGATCACGTTCCAGCCGTACGCCTCGAAGCGCTTCGGGGTGTCGTCGTGGAACCAGTTGACGACATCGCCGTCGATCGAGATGCCGTTGTCGTCGTACAGCCCGATCAGCTTGTTCAGCTTCAGCGTGCCGGCCAGCGAGCAGGCCTCGTGCGAGATGCCTTCCATCAGGCAGCCGTCGCCGAGGAACACGTACGTGTGGTGATCGACGATCTTCGCGTCGTCGCGGTTGAACTCGGCGGCCATCAGCGCTTCGCCGAGCGCCATGCCGACCGCGTTCGCGAGACCCTGGCCGAGCGGCCCCGTCGTCGTCTCGACGCCCGGCGTGATGCCGTACTCCGGGTGACCCGGCGTCTTCGAGTGCATCTGGCGGAAGTTCTTCAGCTCTTCCATCGGCAGGTCGTAGCCGGTCAGGTGCAGCAGCGCGTACAGCAGCATCGAGCCATGGCCGTTCGACAGCACGAAGCGGTCACGGTCCGACCAGTGCGGGTTCGCCGGGTTGTGCTTGAGATGGCGCGACCAGAGCGCGACGCCGATTTCGGCCATGCCCATCGGCATGCCGGGGTGGCCGGAGTTCGCTTGCTGGACGGCATCCATCGCGAGCGCGCGGATCGCGTTGGCCATCAGGGTGGTGGAGGCGGGAGACGAAGTCGTCATGTCGAGTCCGGAGAACGAGTCGGGAAAACGGGGCACGTGCGGTATCCGGAAGCTCGCGGGCCGGCTGCTCCCGGCGCACAGTGCGGCGCCAGACGGACGCGAAGCGGACGGAGCCAACGGACGAGGCTGCAAAGCGCGTCATTTTAGCAGAACGGCCGACATTTCCCTTCCAGTCGGTCAGCGTTCCGGCACCGATTTCCGTCAAACTTCCCGCCCGCGATGTCGCGCCTTCTATAATTCAAAAATTGGAACCGCCCGCCCCGCGCGGCCCGCCCGTGAGCACGACGCTTCTCTTCCACCCGACGCCCGACTCCACATACGGCTTCCCGCATGCGCGGCGGCTCGCACACGTCGCGTCGCCGCACCAGCAGATCGAGGTGTGGGAAACGCCGCAGCTCGGCCGCCTGTTCACGCTCGACGGCCGGCCGATGACATCCGTCGGCGACGAATACATCTACCACGAGTGCATGACCCACCCGGCCGCGCTCGCGCACCCGGCGCCGAGAAAGGCGCTCGTGCTCGGCGGCGGCGACGGCGGCGCGGCGCGCCAGCTGCTCAAGCACGCGTGCATCGAGCGCATCGTCGTCGCGGAGCTCGACGACGAGGTCGTCGGCATGGCGCGCCGCTTCCTCGACGACGTGCACCAGGGCGCGCTCGACGATCCGCGCGTCGAGGTCGTGATCGGCGACGCCGCGCACTTCGTCGAATCGACCGTCGAGCACTTCGACCTCGTCGTGTTCGACCTCACGCCGCCGGACTCGCCGGCGGCCGGCCTCTACACGCGCGACTTCTACGCGCATCTGAAGCGGATCCTGACGCCATGCGGCGCGATCACGATGCATCTCGGCTCGCCGGTGTTCCACGCGCCGCGCATCGCCGCGCTGCTCGCCGACCTGCGCGCGAGCTTCGCGGTCGTCGATCCGCTGTCCGCCCATGTCCCGCTGTACGGCTCGGTGTGGCTGATGGCGATCGCGAGCGACACGCTCGACGCGGCATCGCTCTTCATGCACGACATCGAGGAACGTCTCGCCAATCGCGGCATCGAAGGATTGCGCTACTACGACGCGCGGCTGCACCCGGCGCTGTTCGCGCTGCCGCGCGCGCTGCGCGATACACTGGGCGTTCGCCGCTGAGCCTTCGCGCCGTCGCGGCGCGCCGCTCGTTCGTCGCGGCTTCGCATGGGATCAGCATGCGAAGCACGGGACCGAAGCATGCGCCAATGCACCCACCGCTTTGCATGGAACCGGAGTCAGTGCCGATGCACTCGCTCCGGTCGCCATCTGATCGACAGGAGATTTTCGTGACCGATCCACGTCCGGCCAACGTGCCTTGGTTGACACCCTATCTGGCCGTGCGCAACGCGCGCGCTGCGATCGATTTCTTCCAGGCCGCATTCGGCTTCGAATTGCGCGACGTGCTCGACGAGGACGGCGCGATCATGCACGTCGAGATGGTCTACCGCGGCCAGCTGATCGTGATGTTCGCGCCCGAAGGCGCGTTCGGCTCGCTCGCGCGCACACCGAAAAGCGCGGGCGCGACCGCGCCGCAATCGTTCTATCTGTACGTCGACGACGTGGACGCGACCTGGCAGCGCGCCCTCGATGCCGGCGCGAAATCGCTGACCGCGCCGCAGGACCAGTTCTGGGGCGATCGCTTCGCGCAGATCGAGGATCTCGACGGTTACCGCTGGGCGCTCGCGCGCCATCTCGAAACATGACCGAATCCACCACCACCGCGGCCGTGCCGCGCTTTTTCGTCGACGCGGCGCTGCGCGTCGACGCGATGCTGTCGCTGCCCGCCGACGTCGCGCGCCACGCGCAGGTGCTGCGGCTGCAGCCGGGCGACGCACTCGCGCTGTTCGACGGCACCGGCGGCCAGTACCGTGCCCGGCTCGTCGAGATCGACAAGCGCAGCGCGATCGCGCAGCTCGATGCGTTCGAACTCGCCGAAGCGGAGCCGCCTTACCGCGTGACGCTCGCGCAGGGGATCGCCGGCGGCGACAAGATGGATTGGGTGATCGAGAAGGCGGTCGAACTCGGCGCCGCGGCGATCGTGCCGCTGTCGACGGCGCGCGGCGTCGTGCGGCTGTCGGGCGAGCGCGCGGAGAAACGCGTCGCGCACTGGCGCGGCATCGTGCGCGCGTCGTGCGAACAGTGCGGACGCAACCGTGTGCCCGAGGTCGCGCCGGTGCGTGGCATCGACGCGTGGCTCGACGCGCTGCCGGCCGCGCCGGCCGACGGCGAGCTGCGGCTGCTGCTGTCGCCGCGCGCGAGCATTCCGTTCGCGTCGCTGCCCGCCGCGCCGCCCGCCGCGCCCGTGACGCTGCTGATCGGACCGGAAGGCGGGCTGTCCCCCGACGAGGAAAACGCCGCGCGCGCGCGCGGCTTCACCGCGCTGTCGCTCGGCCCGCGCGTGCTGCGCACCGAAACGGCCGGCGCGGCGGTGCTCGCCGCGCTCGCGGCGCGCTGGGGCGGGTGGTGACGAGTCAGCGGTCCGGCCGCGCGCAGCGATCGACTGGCGTGGCTGGCGCGGCAGCATGGACGTGAAGGCGACGCTGCCCGTCGGCGTGCCGCGTTCATCGGCTCGATGTCGATCACGCCGGAAGTACGATCCGCGCCGACCGATGCGGGACGCGCGGACGCAAAAACGCCCGCTCGAAGCGGGCGTTTTCGTAGCGCTGCCGGGCCGGCCGTCCCGCGGCCGGCAGGCTCGCGCTCAGGCGAACGAGTAGAACACGCGGAACGCGACCTTGCGCTCGGACCAGAACTCCGCGGCCTCGCGGAACACGTCGAGCAGCGTCTCGCGGCCTTCCTTGTCGAACTTCTGCGCGATCGGCAGCCCTTCGAGCACGATCACGAAACCGGGCTGGGAACCCGCCTTCGCGACGAGATCGGTCAGGCAGTCGTACAACGCGTCGTAGTTCTTGCCGAAGTGCTTCGGAAACAGGAACGACGTCGCGATCGTTTCCATCACTTCCTGCTTCGACTGTGCCGCGCCGCAGTACGCATACAGGAAATGCTGGCCGAGCCGACCGGCTTCGTCGGCGAGATCCTGCACGCGGAACGCGCGGATCGACTGGACGAGATTGGGTCGCACGGTCGTGAAAAGGCTCATAGGCTCCTCGTTCGATGAAGGCCCGGGGCAGGCGTCCTGCTGCGCGGGCGCGTCGCCGGTCTGTGCCGTTGCGCGCAGTTGCATCACGCGCTGAAACAGATTGCCGTCGCCGGCCGCGAACAGTTCCGCCGTCGACGCCGTGTCGTGCGTGTAGATGGAGTCGCTCATGCCGTTCTTCCCGAAGTCATTCAATAATGCGTTTAAAACTGTTGTAGTGGTCGTCCGTGTAATAACAGTTGTCGACCCGGCGCGGCGGTCCGCCGCAGACGATCCGGCGCGCGCCGCGGTTGCGCGCGCGCGGGGTCGGCACGGTGTATTCGTGATAGAAGCCGCGCTTCGCCTTCGGCAAGATCCGCTCGCGGTTGCCGAATACGACGCCGTCTTTCTCGTACGGATAGGGACCGCCGGCGGCGATCAGGCCGAGCGTGGTCACGGCCTCGCGCGGTAGACGGGCGGCCGGGATCGTGTCGAACCCGCCGGCGGCCACGTCGGCCGAAACGGCCTCCCGTGCGTAGGCGGCGGAAACCAGACTGCCCGTCGGCGTGCCGACGATACCCATCGCGAACATCGCGAAGACGGACGCGAGCGCGCCGTTGCGGAGCCACTTGCGTGCCATGAACCGGGGTTCCCGCTGTTAAATCAAGTAGTTGACGACCAACGAAGGCGTTAGCGTAGCGCTATTGTCCGCGCGAATCAATGTTCGTTTGGGAGTTGAAAGGCTGGCGCAGCGGCGATCCAGGGAAAAATTACCGGATTCCCGCCATTTTTATCCTTCATAGGATAAAATGCGTACGGCATCTCTCGCATGGCAAGACCCTGCCTCCTTGCCACGCTCGCTACCCGGAGTGGAGAGATGCTGCTGTTGCTTGCGGGAAGCGCGTTCGCGCCATGCCCAGCGGCGTGCCCATTGCGGGCACGCCTTTTTTTCTATTTCTTACAAATTCGCCTGACGCTGCGCGCGCTCGCTGAACGCGCAGCGTTCTCTTTAACGCGCAGCGTTCACGTCGGCCACCAGCAGCGCGGCCATGTTGACGATCCGGCGCACCGTCGCCGATTCGGTCAGCACGTGCACCGGCTGCGCGGCGCCGAGCAGGATCGGCCCGATCGCGATGTTGTTGCCCGCGGCCGTCTTCAGCAGGTTGTACGCGATGTTCGCCGCGTCGATGTTCGGCAGCACCAGCAGGTTCGCGTCACCTTCCAGCGTCGATGCCGGCAGGATTTCCTTGCGCAGCGCCGCGTCGAGTGCCACGTCGCCGTGCATCTCGCCGTCGACCTTCAGCTCCGGCGCGCGTTCCTGCAGGATCGCGAGCGTATCGCGCATCTTCTTCGCGGAAGGCGCGTTGCTCGTGCCGAAGTTCGAGTGCGACAGCAGCGCGACCTTCGGCTCGATACCGAAGCGGCGCACTTCTTCCGCCGCCATGATCGTGATCTCGGCCAGCTGTTCCGGGGTCGGATCGACGTTCACGTGCGTGTCGACGAGGAAGATCTGGCGGCCCGGCAGCACGAGGCCGTTCATCGCCGCGTAGACGCTGCAGCCCGCGCGCTTGCCGATCACCTGGTCGATGAAGTGCAGGTGGCGGTGCGTCGTGCTGATCGTGCCGCAGATCATGCCGTCCGCCTGGCCCTTCTTCACCATCATCGAGCCGATCAGCGTCGTGCGGCGGCGCATCTCGACGCGCGCGAGCTGCTCGCTGATACCCTTGCGCGCCATCATCTTCGCGTAGTCCTGCCAGAACTCGCGGTAGCGCTCGTCATGCTCGGTGTTGACGACCGTGAAGTCGACGCCCGGCGTCAGGCGCAGGCCGTAGCGCTGGATACGGTGCTCGATCACGGCCGGGCGGCCGATCAGGATCGGCGTCGCGAGCTTTTCGTCGACGACGATCTGAACTGCGCGCAACACGCGCTCTTCTTCGCCTTCCGCGAACACGACGCGCTTCTTCTCCGCCGCCGCGCTGCGCGCGAGCTGGAAGATCGGCTTCATCGTCGTGCCGCTGTGGTACACGAACTGCTGCAGGTGCTGCTTGTACGCGTCCATGTCCTCGATCGCGCGCGTCGCGACGCCGCCGTCCATCGCGGCTTGAGCTACGGCCGGCGCGATCTTCACGATCAGGCGCGGATCGAACGGCTTCGGAATCAGGTATTCGGGCCCGAACGACAGGTCCTGGATGCCATACGCGGTCGCGACGATGTCGCTCTGCTCCTGCTGCGCGAGCTCGGCGATCGCGTTCACCGCGGCGATCTCCATTTCACGCGTGATCGTCGTCGCGCCGACGTCGAGCGCGCCGCGGAAGATGAACGGGAAGCACAGGACGTTGTTGACCTGGTTCGGATAGTCGGTGCGGCCGGTCGCGAGGATCGCGTCGGGGCGCACTTCGAGCGCCAGTTCCGGCAGGATTTCCGGCGTCGGGTTCGCGAGCGCGAGGATCAGCGGACGCTCCGCCATCTCCTTGACCATCTCCTGCTTCAGCACGCCGGCCGCCGACAGCCCGAGGAAGATGTCCGCGCCGCCGATCACGTCGGCGAGCGAGCGGGCTTCCGTTTCGCGCGCGAAGCGCTCCTTGTCCGGGTCCATCAGCTCGGTGCGGCCCTTGTAGACCACGCCGGCCAGGTCGGTGACGGTGATGTTTTCGAGCGGCAGGCCGATATCGACGAGCAGGTCGAGGCACGCAAGCGCGGCCGCGCCCGCGCCGGACGCGACGAGCTTCACCTTCTTGATGTCCTTGCCGACCACCTTCAGGCCGTTCGTGACCGCCGCCGCGACGACGATCGCGGTGCCGTGCTGGTCGTCGTGGAAGACCGGGATCTTCATCCGCTTGCGGCACTCGCGCTCGACGATGAAGCAGTCCGGCGCCTTGATGTCTTCGAGGTTGATCCCGCCGAACGTCGGTTCGAGCGCGGCGATCACGTCGACCAGCTTGTGCGGGTCGGACTCGTTCAGCTCGATGTCGAACACGTCGATGCCGGCAAACTTCTTGAACAGCACGGCCTTGCCTTCCATCACCGGCTTCGATGCCAGCGGGCCGATGTTGCCGAGGCCGAGCACCGCGGTGCCGTTCGTCACGACGCCGACCAGGTTGCTGCGCGCGGTGAAGCGGGCGGCATTCAGCGGGTTCTCGACGATCTCCTCGCACGCGAACGCGACGCCCGGCGAATACGCTAGCGCCAGGTCGCGCTGGTTGATCATCTGCTTGGTCGGGGCGATCGCGACCTTGCCGGGGGTCGGAAATTCGTGGTAGTCGAGGGCGGCTTCGCGGAGCTTGGCTTTGGAGGAGGCTTGAGTGGACATGTGTCTCGTGACGAGCGGATTAGAATACCTAGTCGACGCATTGTAGCGCCATTCGACGGCTCCCAAACTGCGATTCGGGTGCAACAGCCGCGACAAAAATGTACCGAACGGTGTAAGAACGCCACCCGTTCGCCTCGTTACAATGCCGTTCACTCAACCGCTACGAGTCCGTCCGCCGTGCCAGCCTCCTTGTCCGAGTTTTCGTTGATCGACCGCTTCTTCGCGCGCCGCGCGGCACAGGGCGCACGCGCCGCGACGCTCGGAATCGGCGACGATTGCGCGCTGATCGAACCACGATCCGGTAAGTTGCTTGCCATTTCGACGGACATGCTGGTCGAAGGCCGCCACTTCTTTCCCGATGTCGCGCCGGACGCGCTCGGCCACAAGACGCTCGCGGTCAACCTGTCCGACCTCGCGGCGATGGGCGCCGAGCCGCGCGCATTCACGCTCGCGTGCGCGCTGCCGCGCGCCGACGCGGCGTGGCTCGAGGCGTTCAGCGACGGGCTCTTCGCGCTCGCCGAGCGGTTCGGCTGCGAACTGGTCGGCGGCGACACGACGAGCGGGCCGCTGAACCTGTGCGTGACCGTGTTCGGCGACGTCGCCCCCGGCGACGCGCTGCGACGCGATGCCGCGCGCGACGGCGACGACGTCTGGGTATCCGGCACCCTCGGCGACGCGCGCGCGGGGCTCGGCGTCGCGCGCGGCGAATGGCCGGCCGGCGCGCGCGAAGCGGCCGCGTTCAAAGCGGCGCTCGAGCGCCCCGAGCCGCGTATCGCGCTCGGGCTTGCGCTCGCCGGCGTCGCGCACGCGGCGCTCGACATCTCGGACGGCCTCGCGGGCGACCTGCAGCACATTCTCGAGCGCTCACGCGTGCGCGCGGAAATCGACGCCGACGCAGTGCCCCGCTCGGCCGCGCTCGCGACGCTGCCGCCCGACGTGCAGCGCCGCTGCACGCTCGCGGGCGGCGACGACTACGAACTGTGCTTCACCGCACCGGCCGCGGCCCGCGCGGCGGTCGATGCGGCGGGTGCCGCGGCCGGCGTCGCGGTCACGCGAATCGGTACAATACGCGCGTTGTCCGCACCGTCGGAACGGCCCGCGATTGCGTGGCGCGACGCCGCCGGCGCGCCCCTCGCCCTCACGTTGCACGGTTTCGACCACTTCCATGCAGACTGACCCGACGCCCCCGCGCGCCGCGGCCGACGCCGGCAGCGGCGCCACGCAGACCGCGCCGAAGCGCGCGACCGCCCGCTTCATGTTGTCGCATCCGGCGCACATCCTGTCGCTCGGGTTCGGCAGCGGGCTCGCGCCGCTGATGCCAGGCACGTTCGGCACGCTGTTCGGCTGGCTGACGTTCGTCGTGCTCAACCGCTACCTGACGGTGCCCGAATGGTGGGTACTGATCGTGGCCGGCGTCGTCGCCGGCGTCTGGTTCACCGGTTTCACCGCGAAGAAGATGGGCAACGCAGACCCGGGCCCGGTCGTCTGGGACGAGATCGTCGCGATCTGGATCGTGATGCTGTTCGTCACGCCGGCGACGTTCATCGGCCAGCTCTGGGCCTTCGTCGTGTTCCGCATGTTCGACATGCTGAAGCCGCCCCCGATCCGCTACGTCGAGCGCCGCCTCGCAGGCGGGCTCGGCATCATGGTCGACGACCTGATCGCCGCGTTCATGACACTGCTCGTCATCGCGCTGTGGCGGTCCTTCGTCGGCTGACGCCTTTCCGACTCCTGTTCACCCATTCGCATGCCCACCGATTCCGTCGTCCATCAGCTTGCGATCCGCGCAGGCAACCAGCTGCGTGACGGGCACCTGATGCTCGCCACCGCCGAATCCTGTACCGGCGGGATGGTCGCCGCCGCGATCACCGATATCTCCGGCAGCAGCCAGTGGTTCGAGCGCGGCTTCGTCACGTATTCGAACCAGGCCAAGAGCGAGATGATCGGCGTGCCGCATGAGCTGATCGACAAGCACGGCGCCGTCAGCGAGCCGGTCGCGCGCGCGATGGCCGAAGGCGCGCTGCGCAACAGCCGCGCGCAGGTGGCGCTCGCGGTGACCGGCATCGCCGGCCCGGCCGGCGGCAGCGAGAAGAAGCCGGTCGGCACCGTGTCGTTCGCGTGGAGCAACCGGCTGCATACCGACGTCGAGACGCTCGTGTTCAAGGGCGACCGCGAGCAGATCCGGACGCAAGCCGCGGCGCACGCGCTGCGCGGGCTGCTGAAGCTGCTCGAAGAGCACGAGCGCTGACGCGCGGCGGGCCGCGCGCGGCGCCTCACGGTGCCGCGCCGGTGCAATGCAATGTGGATGCAAGCCCGCGAGCGCGGGCCATCGGAAGCGAGCCGCCCGGACAGGCGGCCCGTCCCGCTCAACGATATGCGTTGATCGCGTCGCGGGTCTTCTGCGCGGCGAGCGCCGCGGCTTCTGCGAAATCCTCGTCCTTGCTCGCATACAGGATCGCGCGCGACGAGTTGATCATCATGCCGGTGCCGTCGGCCGTGCGGCCTGCATTGACGGTCGCCTGCACGTCGCCGCCCTGCGCGCCGATGCCGGGGATCAGGAGCGGCATGTCGCCGACGATCCCGCGCACGACCTCGATTTCCTTCGGGAACGTCGCGCCGACGACGAGGCCGAGCTGGCCGTTCTTCGCGTTCCACTTGTTCGCCGCGAGATCGGCGACGACCTGGTACAGCGGCCGCCCCGGATGGCCGGACCCGTTCGTCTCGAGGAACTGCAGGTCCGAGCCGCCCGGGTTCGACGTGCGGCACAGCACGATCACGCCCTTGCCTTCGTGCTCGAAATACGGCTCGACCGAATCGAAGCCCATGTACGGGTTCACCGTCACCGCGTCCGCGCGGTAGCGCTCGAACGCCTCGCGCGCGTACTGCTCGGCGGTGCTGCCGATGTCGCCGCGCTTCGCGTCGAGGATCACCGGCAGGCCCGGATGCTGCAGGTGGATGTGCGCGATCAGCCGCTCGAGCTGATCCTCCGCGCGGTGCGCGGCGAAGTACGCGATCTGCGGCTTGAACGCGCTCGCGTATGACGCGGTCGCGTCGACGATCTGCCGGCAGAATTCGAAGATCGCGTCCGGCTGGCCGTCGAACTGCACGGGAAAGCGCGACGGCTCGGGATCGAGGCCGACGCACAGCAGCGAATTCGTGCGCTGCCACGCGGCGCGCAGCGATTCGATGAAAGTAAGCGGGGATGACATGGCGGGTACTCGCGGCAAACCGTTGGTAAACCGCGTATTTTACCCGCGTCGCCGGCGGCTTTCGCGCGCGGGTGCGCCACCACGTGCATCACCGCGCGCATCGCCGCGCCCGACGGTGAACGAGAAGCGCCGCGCGAGGCGCTCGCCCGGCGCGAGCAGCGTCATCCCGTGCGCGGCCGCGCCGCCCGGCAGGTTCACCGCATTGATCGGATGATCGACCGGCTCGAAGCAGAAGAAATCTTCGCCCGGCGGTGTATACAGCACGTACGCATCGGCTTCGGCCGCGACCGTCAGCGTGATCCCGCGGCGCGGCCAGCTCACCGTTGCATGGCCGCCCCAGCCCGTGAATGCATGGTTGACGAGCGCGGCCGGCAGCGGATACGCGACGCCGAACTGCCACGCGGGCGGCACGCTCACGTGCCGCACCGGCAGGAAATCCGCGCCCGACAGCCACAGCCCGCCCGCCGCGGCCGCGAGCTCGGTCGCGTCGTCGCGCACGACGAACGGATGCACGCCGAGCCCGAACGGCAGCCGCGCGCGGCCGGCGTTCTCGACCGTCAGCACGATCGTCAGCGTCGCGTCGTCGAGCAGGTAGGTCTGCGTCGCGCGAAACGCGTACGGCGCGCCGTGCGCGCGATCGAGCGACAGCTGCAGTGTCGTGTCGGTCGCGTCGTCGACCTGCCAGTGCGCGAGCCAGCCGTCGCCGTGGATCGGCAGCGGCTCGTCGCGGCGGTTGCGCGGCACCGCGACGCTGCGGCCGTCGCATTCGAAGCGCGCGCCGCCGATCCGGTTCGAGTACGGCAGCAGCGGATAGCACGCGAGCTCGTTCGGATCGGTGACTGTCTCCGGATGCGCGCAACGGCGAAACACCGGCGCCAGCGCGCCGTCGTCGCGCCGCCAGTCGAAGCGCGCGATCCCGCCGCCGAGGTGCGGCAGCACGTCGAGCCGCAACGCCGCGTTCGACAGCGTGACGGCCGCCGCGTGCGTCGCGCCGACGCCCTGCGCGAACGCGGCGGTCTGCGGGCCGGCGCTGACCGGCTGCGCGGCGGCGGCGAGGCGCGCTCGGCGCGATTGGGTCGTCGATGTCGATGCACGCGCGGACGTGGCGGTCATGATGGGCTCCTTCGTCGAAGAATCGGGTCAGGCAAGGTTCGGGCGAGATTCAGCAGATGCGCGGCCGGTCACGCCCAGCCGCCGTCGACGATCACGTCCTGCCCGGTGATCATCCGGCTGTCGTCGGCTGCGAGGAACAGCGCCATGCGTGCGAGGTCGGCAGGCAGCAGCTCGGCGTCGAGGCATTGCCCCGCCTTGGTCGCCGCGCGCCCCGCATCGTCGAGCCACAGCCGGCGCTGCTTGTCGGTCATCACCCAGCCCGGCACGAGCGAATTGACACGGATCCCGAACGGGCCGAGATCGCGCGCGAGGCCGCGCGTCAGCCCCTGCACGGCCGCCTTCGCGGTCACGTACACCGGATAGCCGCCGTTCTTCAGCATCCAGCTGATCGAGCCGAGATTGATGATCGCGCCGCCGCCGAGCTGCTTCATGTCGTCGATCACCGCCTGCGCGGCGAAGAACTGGTGACGCAGGTTCACCGCGATGCCCGCGTCGAACGATTCGGGCGTCACGTCGGCGATCCTGTGGCGCACGTCGTTCGCCGCGTTGCTGACGAGCACCGCGATCGCGCCGATCCGCGCGCGGGCCGCGTCGATCGCGTGGCGCAGCGCATCGATGTCGGTCAGGTCGCATTCGATGAAGAGCGGCGCATGGCGTGTGTGGTGACCCGCGTGCGCGAGACGTTCGGCGAGCGCGCGCCCCGCGTCGGCGTCGAGATCGACGAACGCGACGCGCGCGCCCTGCGCGACGAAGTGCTCGACGAACGCGGCGCCGATGCCGGTCGCGCCGCCGGTGATCAGCACCGCGCGATCGGCGAGGCTCGGATACGTTGCATAGCGCGCATCGAGTGCGGGTTGCGCGGAAGTGTCGGTGGTCATGCCGTTCGTCTCCTTGGAATCAGTCCCGCACGCCGCGGTTCTTCAGCTGGTCGAGCAGCACGGCCGCGAGCAGGATCGCGCCGCGCACGAGGTACTGGTAGAACGCGTCGATGTTCAGCAGGTTCATCACGTTCTCGACCGTGCCCATGATCAGCACGCCGATCACGACGCCGGAGATCGTCGCGCGCCCGCCCATCAGCGACACGCCGCCGAGCACGCACGCGGAGATCACGTTCAGCTCGAAGCCCTGCGCGGCGTTCGGCTGGCCCGACGTGATGCGCGACGCGAGGATCACGCCCGCGAGCGCCGTCACCGCGCCCTGGATCAGGAAGATGTAGACACGCGTGCGCTCGACGTTGATCCCCGCGAGTCGCGACGCTTCCGGGTTGCCGCCGATCGCGAGCGTATTGCGGCCGTATACGGTCTGGTTCAGCAGCACGCCGAACACGATGAAGCACAGCAGCGTGACCCAGATCGGCAGCGAGATGCCGAACATCGTCAGCCCGCCGAGCGCGATGAACGTATCGGACGACACGCCGACCGCCTGCCCCTTCGACACGATGAAGCCGAGCCCGCGCACGATCTCCATCGTCGCGAGCGTCGTGATCAGCGCGTTGATGCGCAGGTACGCGATCACCGCACCGTTGACGAAGCCGATCGCCGCGCCCGCCGCGACCGCCGCGAGAATCGCGACGAACGTGTTGTCGGTCGCATTGAGCACCATCGCGCACAGCACGCCCGAGAACGCGACCGTCGAGCCGATCGACAGGTCGAAATCGCGCGACGCGAGGCAGAACATCATCGTGCACGCGACCATGCCGATCTGCGAGATCGACAGCGCGAGGCCGAGCATGTTGTCGATCGAGAAGAAGTGATCGACGGTCAGCGACATCGTCACGAACATCACCGCGAAGATCGCGATCAGGCTGTATTCGGCGAGCGTCTGCCACCATTTCTGGCGCTCGCCCTGCGGTGCCAGCGCGTCGGCGGCCGGCTTCACGGCGGCGCTGGCGAGGTTTTCTCTGACTTGCATGGTCATGTCTCCTGCTCCTCCATCGCGCGGCGCAGCACGCGCCGCGCGTGATCGAATCGAATGTCGTGTCGTGGCTTCAGGCCGCCTGCGCCGCCGTGAAACCGGTCGCCTGCGGCAGCGCGAGATTCAGCACCGCATGCTCGTTCGCCTGCGCGCGCGGCAGCTCGCCCGCGATCCGGCCTTCGCGCATCACGACGATGCGGTCGGACACGCCGAGCACTTCCGGCAGCTCCGACGACACCATCACGATCGCGCAGCCGCGCTCCGCGAGCCGGTAGATCACGTCGTAGATTTCATGCTTCGCGCCGACGTCGATGCCGCGCGTCGGCTCGTCGAGGATCACGACCTTCAGGTCGGGCTCCGCGAGCCAGCGCGACAGGATCGCCTTCTGCTGGTTGCCGCCCGACAGGAAGCGGATCTTCTGGCGGCGGCTCGGCGTCTTGATCTTCAGCCGCTGGATGAAGCGGTCGGCCGTGTCGCTCTCCGTCTTGCGGTCAATGAACAGGCCCGCGCGCAGCGAATGGCGGCGGCAGCTGATGTTGATGTTCTCCGCGACCGACGCCATCGCGATGATCCCCTCTTCCTTGCGGTCCTCGGGGCACAGCACGATGCCGTGGCGGATCGCATCGCCGGTGCGCTTCACGTCGATGCGCGCACCGTCGAGCACGAGCGTGCCCGCACGCTTGCGGTCGGCGCCGTACACGAGCCGCATCAGCTCGCTGCGCCCCGCGCCGACGAGGCCGAAGAAGCCGACGATCTCGCCCGCGCGCACCGCGAAGCTCGCCGGCTCGCGCAGCGCGTCGCCTTCGATTCCTTCGGCGGCGAGCCGCACGTTGCCGAGCGCACGCGGCGCATAGTGATAGATGTCGGCGATCTCGCGCCCGACCATCTCGGCGACGAGGCGCTCGCGCGGCACGTCGGCGAGCGACGCGTGCGACGCGATCTTGCGGCCGTCGCGGAAGATCGTGCACGCGTCGCACAGCCGGTAGATCTCGTCCATCCGGTGCGAGATGTAGATCAGCGCGCGGCCGTCGGCGCGCAGGTCGTCGACGAGCTTGAACAGCACCTCGGTCTCGCGGTGCGACAGCGAGCTCGTCGGCTCGTCGAGCGCGATCACGCGCGCGTTGCGCATCAGCGCCTTGCAAATCTCGACCATCTGCCGCTGCGCGATCGACAGCCGGCCGAGCTTCGCATCGGGATCGAGGTCGACGCCCATCGCGGCGAGCCGCTCGCGCACGTGGCGCTTCGCTTCCCCCTTCCTCACCCAGCCGAACGCGTTCGGCAGGCGGCCGAGCAGCAGGTTCTCCGCGACCGTCAGGTCCGGCACGTACTGCAGCTCCTGGTGGATCACCGCGATGCCGGCCGCGATCGACGCGGCCGCGCTGGAAAAATGCACGGGCCGGCCGTCGACCAGCACGCCGCCCGCATCGGGCTGATATTCGCCGCCGAGAATCTTCAGCAGCGTCGACTTGCCCGCGCCGTTCTCGCCCATCAGGCCGTGCACCTCGCCGGCATGCACGTCGAACGAGATGCCGTCGAGCGCGCGCACGCCGGGGAATACCTTGCCGATATTGTCAAAACGCAGTGCCGCTGACACGTCGCTTCTCCACTTTCGATCGATCGACCGTCGGCCGCCGCTTGCGCCGCAGCCGCCCGGGCCGGTTACTTCGACGCGAGCCCCATCTCGTCGCGCACCTTGCCGACGTTGTCGCGCGTCGCGAGCATGCCGGTCGTCAGCGTGAGCGCCGGCGGCGCCTTGCCCTGCGTGATCCACGCGTACATCAGGTCCGACGTTTCCTCGCCGTGGCGTTTCGGGCTGATGATCACGGTGCCGTAGAAGCCGGTCGGCTGCGGTTTCTTGAATTCGTTCAGCGCCGAATCGGAGCCGCCGATGCCGATCCCGACCATGTCGGCCGCCTTGAAGCCGCGCCCTTCGGCCGCGCGCACCGCGCCGAGCACCGCTTCGTCGTTGAGGCCGTACGCGACCCAGTGCTTGAACTGCGGGTTCTTCGTCAGCGCGATGTTCGCCGCGTTGAATGCGTTCTCGGTATCGGTCTTCGCCTGCGGCGCGGCGATCACGTTCGCCTTCGGAAAGCCCGCGGCGACGAGCGCATCGGTCGCGCCGGTCGTGCGGTCGTGCGCGGTCGGCAGCTGCTCGTACGTGATGTCGATCGCGCCGACGTCCTTCATGTCCCAGCCGCGCTTCTTGATCTCGGCCGCGATGCCGTCGCCGACCTGCTTGCCGATGTTGTACGCGGAGATGCCCATGTGCGGCACGGCCTCGATCGGCTTGCCGCCGCCGTCGACGAGGCGATCGTCGACCGTCATCATCTTCAGGTTGTGCGACTTCGCCTTCGCGACGATGCCGGGCCCGAGCTTCACGTCGGGCGTGCAGATGATGAAGCCCTGCACCTTCTGCGCGGCGAGGTTGTCGATCGCGCTCATCACCTTCTCGCCGGACGGCGCGCCGATCTTTACGAGCGTGAAGCCCTTGTCCTTCGCGGCGATCTCCGCGAACTTCCACTCGTCCTGAAACCACGGCTCCTCCGGCTGCTTCACGAGGAAGCCGATCTTGACCGGGTCGGCCGCATGCGCGAGCGGGCTGCCGGCCAGCACCGCGGTCGCGGCGGCCAGCGTGACGAACGTTCTGCGTTTCATCTCCAGTGTCTCCTTGTCTTCATCGAACAGGATGCGGCCGCTTGCTTGTATCGACGCAGCGTGCGCGCGGCCGTCGCACGCTGCGGTCTTTCGAATCGTTGCGTCAGTCGTGGTACAGCGCCGCGCGCCCGCCGTCGACGGTAATGCACGCGGCATTGATGAACGGCGCTTCGTCGGACGCGAGGAACACTGCCGTCATCGCGACCTCCTCCGGCCGGCCGATCCGCTTCATCGGCTGAAGCGCGAGCGTCTCGGCCCGCGCGGCGGCCGGATCGGACTGCCCGTCCCACCAGTCGCGCGTCAGTTGCGTCTCGATGTAGCCCGGCGCGATCGCGTTCACGCGCACGTTGCGCGCCGCGTATTCGATGCCGAGCGCGCGCGTGAGGCCGAGCACGCCGTGCTTCGCGACCGGGTATGGAAAGCAGCCCGGGATGATCCGGAACGCATGCGTGGACGCGATGTTCACGATGCTGCCGCGCCCGCGCTCGACCATGCCGGACAGCACCGCGCGGCAGCCGTGCCACACGCCGTCGAGATCGACCGCGAAGCAGCGCCGCCAGTCGTCGTCGGTCATCGTCAGCGGATCGCAGAACACGTTGATGCCCGCGTTGTTGACGAGCACGTCGAGCGCGCCGAGCGCCGCTTCGGTCCGCGCGAGCGCTTCATCGACCGCCTCCTGGCGCGCGACGTCGGCCTGGAGCGGCAACACGCGCGCATCGCCAACCTCGCGTGCGATTGCGTCCGCGGTCGCGTGCGCCTGCGGCAGATCGAGATCGACGAGCGCCACCGCCGCGCCTTCGCGCGCAAACGCGTGTGCGATCGCCGCGCCGATCCCGCGGCCCGCGCCCGTCACCATCGAGACCTTGCCCGCGAGGCGGTTCATCACGCGGCTCCGCCGCGCGCCGCGCGCAGGCCGGCCTGGAACGCGCGCGCGTTCGCCGCTGTCGCTTCGGCGGACTGGCCGGGCCGGTACAGCGCCGAGCCGAGCCCGAAACCGTTCGCGCCGGCGGCGAGAAACGGCTGCATGTTGTCGGGCGTCACGCCGCCGACCGGGATCAGCGGTACCGCGCGATCGATCACCGCGCGCCACGCCTTCACGACAGTCACGCCAAGCTGCTCGCCCGGGAACATCTTCAGCACATCCGCGCCGTTCACGAGCGCGGCGAACGCCTCGGTCGGCGTCGCGACGCCCGGCGCGCTCGCGAGGCCAAGCTCGCGCGCGCGGCGGATCACGGCGCCGTCGCTGTGCGGCATCACGATCAGCGCACCGCCCGCGTCCTGCACGCGGTCGACGTATTCCGGCCGCAGCACGGTGCCGGCGCCGACGATCGCGTCGTCGGGCAGCGCACGGCGCAGCGCGGCGATGCTGTCGAACGGATCGGGCGAGTTGAGCGGCACCTCGACGATGCGCAAGCCGGCTTCATAGAGCGCGTGGCCGTGCGCGGCCGCTTCGGCCGACGTGATGCCACGCAGGATCGCGATCAGCGGGCACGCATCGAATGCGCGCATCAGCGCGGAATGCGGTGCGTACGGCGCGGGCAGCGTGAGTTCGGACGACATGAAGGACTTTCCTCTGCAAACGGTTCGGTTCATTGATCGGCGCAGACCGGCGCGCCGTCCGCGCGGACGAGCCCCGCGCGCGACGCGATCTGCCACAGGCCGCGCTCGGTCGCGTGCGCGGCGACGCGCGCATGCGCGCAGCCGAATGCGTGCAGTGCGTCGACGTAGCGCGCGCACAGGCCGTCGTCGCCGATCAGCAGCAGCGGCTGATGCGCGAGTGTCGCGCCACGCTCCGCGAGCATCGCGTCGAGCGCGTTCAGCTCGTGGCCGATCAGCAGGCCGGACAGGTAGTCGCCCTGCGCGTCCGGCGCGAGACGCCCGGTCAGGCCGAGCGTGCGTGTGCTGAAGATCGTCGCCAGCATGCCGGCGCGCTGCGCGCTGCGCGCGACCGCCACGCCGCGCAGGAACGCGGCGCGATCCGGCGTTTCGGGCACGCGCATCGTGCGGCCGAGAATCGTGTGATCGCGCAGCACGGCGAACAGCTCGCCTGTCATGAAGGTCTGGAAACGCTCGATGAGCCCGTCCTTCACCCACGCCCATTTCGCGTGCGTGCCCGGCAATCCGATCAGTACCCCTGAACGATCAGGTTCAAACATAGCGTTGTCCGCGAGTGTGCCGAATATCTGCGTTTCTTCGCCGCGCATCACGTCGGGCAATTCGCCCGTCGCGATCACGCCCGGCACGATCGATACGGTCGTGCCGCGCGCGGTCCCGACCGCGACGATGCCGGCGACGAGCGCATCGGCGCCGGCGGGCAACGCGACATACGGCACGTCGCGCCAGCCCTGCGCGCTGCCGACCATGCCGGCGGCCAGCACCGGCACGCCGGGCGCGCGATCGAGCCAGTCGCCGCACACGTCCTCGAACACGGCGTCGAACGCGCGCGCGCCGCCGGCCGGCACGTGCATCACGCCCGCTGCGCGGCTCTTCGTCGCAAGCACTGCGCCGTGCGCGTCGTACAGGTACGCGCGCAGCGACGTCGTTCCCCAGTCGAGCGCGATCAGCGACGGGGCGGTGGTAATGGATTCCGGAGCGGTCCGGGTCGGGTTCGTCATCGTTTGATCCTGCGTGTACCTTGCGGCGGGCTCCAGCCCAGCTCCGCGGAAATCGCTCGCGCTTCGCGCTGCACGAGCGGAATCAGTTCGTCCATCCGATCGTGCGGCATGTACGGAATCGTGCTGGCCACCGACACGGCCGCGACGATCGCGCCGGACGCGTCGCGGATCGGCGCGGCGACGCAGCGGATCGACGCTTCGTTCTCCTCGAGATCGAACGTGTAGCCGCCGGCCGCGTAGTGCGCCATGCGCTGCAGGAACGCGCTGGCATCCGGCCGGTGGTCGGGCTTGAAGTTCACGCCGGCGAGCGCGCGCCGCGCGGCTTCGAACAGCGCGCGCCACGTGTCGGGATCGAGGTCGAGCATCATCGCCTTGCCGATGCCGGTCGACGCGAGCGGCATCCGGTGGCCGACCCGCGAGCGCATTTCGAGCCCGCGGGTGCCGGGAATCTTGTCGATGTAGAGCACGTCGTCGCCGTCGCGCACGCCGAGGTGGATCGTGTCGAGCGTCGCTTCGGCAAGCGCTTCGAGGTGCGGCCGCGCAACGGCGGTCAGCGGCATCTGCTCGAGCGCGATCGTGCCGAGTTCGATCAGCTTCGGGCCGAGCAGGTAGCCGCCCTGCACCTGGCGCAGGTAGCGCGCCTGCACGAGGCTGCTGACGAGACGGTGCGTGGTGCTGCGCGTCGTCCCGAGCGCGGCGCCGATCGAGCGCATGTCGCGCGCGCCATTCGCGATCGCCTCGAGGATCGCGAGGCCGCGCAGCAGCGTCTGCGTGCCGGCCTGCTGAGCAGCGAGGTCGAGCGGCGTGCTGGTCGCGCCGATGCTGTCGGTGAGCGCGGGCGCGTCGTCCGCTACCGGACGGCGGCCGTCGAGGGCAAGGGATGCGGGCATCTTGGTCATGGGCGGGCTGTCTTCAACGGAATCGCGGATACCGCTCGCGCGCGTGCCGGACCAAGGTCCGGCGCCGCGGCGGCGCGGTGGTCGATGCACCGAGGAAAGCGCCCGGCGAACGTCATGGAAAGTGTCTCCGTGGGCGTCGGGCACCGCGCGATGCGTGAGTCCGAAGCCTGTCGATGTGCTTCGGATTGTAGGAGCGCACGCATTCAGCTCCAATATTTGAATGCGTTGTCCAGATACTGAGATCGGATGGATCGATGCGGCGGGGTGCGCAAGGACGGGCGAGCGGTGAGCCGCGCGCCCGCGGGAACGGTGTCGGAACCCGCGATCCGCCGCGGGTCCCTCCCCGTTTTCCGGTGCGCGGATTTACTGCTGGCTCGTGCTCTGCTGCTGCATGTAATGCTGCACGTCGCTGAACGACACGCGTCCGCTGCCGGTCGAGTCGATCTGCTTGAAGTGGTTCGCGACGTAGCCGAGCCCGGCTGCGCGCGCCTGCGCTTCGGTCACCGTGCCGGTGTTCTGCGTGTCGGCCGCGCGGAACTGCCGCGCGAGCTTGGCCACCACCTGCGCGTGCAGCGCGGCGCCGGACGTCTGCGTGCCCGCGGTCGGCTTGCGCGCGGCGGGCGGCACGTACGGATCGCCGAGCTGCGCCTGGCGGGACCGTACGGGCGCGGCATCGCTCGCCTGTGCAAATGCGGACAGGGACGTCACGAGGCTCCCGCACGCGAGCGCCACTGCAACGACGGAAAATCGCTTCTTCATGTCAGGCTCCAGTCTGGAATGAGGTCGTCGACAACCGGCGGGCGGGCGCCGCGCGGCGCGCGCGCCGCCGGATGCCCGTCGCCGGGTTCGCGCATCGCATCAATGCGCGGCCGCGTTGTAGAAGGTCACCAGGTCGGCTTTCTCCTGCGGGCGCGACGTGTCGTCGAGATAGACCATGTGTCCACCCTGATAGTCTCGGATCGTCAGGTTCGGTTGCGACCCGAGCCGCTTGAGATCGAGCTCCGTCTGGTAGAACGGCGTCGCGATGTCGTGATACCCGTTCAGCGACAGCACCTTCAGCGCCGGATTCAGCGTCAGCGCCGCGGCGAGATCGGGGATCGTGTCGGGCATCGCGAGACCGTCGTGGCTCCAGTCCCACGTCTGGATCGCATTGCTGCTTAAAGAATAGGCCGATTGCGCCGAGTACTTCAGCTCGTTCGGCAGGTAGCTGCCGATCCTGTCCGTGAACGGCTTCGTGATGAACGTGCTCGACGGATCGCCGTCTGCCGCGAGCGGGCTCGACAGCGGCACGTTCACGCGTGCATCGTAGCGGCCGATCAGCGTGCCCGGGATCAGCGACAGCTGGTAGCTGTTGTCGTAGAACGTCGGGACCACGTTGAAATCGGCATTCCACAGCGATGCCTTCACGCCCGTCGCGTTCACCATCGTCGTGACGAGGCCGTTCGGCGGCGGCGTGTGGCTCGCGAGATACGCGTTCACCGCGGGCACGTACGAGCCGGCCGTCAACAGGCGCATCTGGTCCGCATACTGCGGCAGGTTCGACGGGTTCGGATTGTCGAGCTGGTAGTACGCGCCGACGGTGCCGTAGCTCGGCACGAAGCCCGCGCAGCTCACCGGGCTCGAACCGTTGTTCGAGTTGCCGATGTTGTTGCTCGCCATGTCGCAGTTGACGTTGTAGTCGAGGATCGACGACTGCAGCACGATGCCCGACAGATTCACGCCGGCGGTCTCGAGCAGGTTCGCGAGCACGTCGGTGCGCGGCGTGCCGTACGACTCGCCGAACAGGTATTTCGGCGAATCGTTGCGCTGGTTCACCGTCAGGTAGCGCATCACGAAGTCGCGGAACGCGCCCGCGTCCTCGTCGACGCCCCAGAAGCTCTGGTTCGTGTTCGGCGCGATCGCTTCGGAGTAGCCGGTGCCGATCGCATCGACGAACACGAGATCGGTCGTGTCGAGCAGGCTCTCGGCGTTATCGACGAACGGGAACGAAGACGTGTTCGCGTTCGGGTCACCCGTCGCGACGCGTCGCGGCCCGAACGAGCCGAGATGCAGCCACACCGACGCGGAACCGGGGCCGCCGTTGTACAGGAACGTAACGGGCCGCTTCGCGGCCGGCTGGTTGTCGGCCGTATACGCGACGTAGAAGAACGACGCTTCGGGCGCGCCCGTCTGCGGATTGCGTGCGGTCAGGTGGCCGGTCGTGGCCGTGTAGTGGATCGTCTTGCCGTTCAGCGTGATCTGGTGATGCGTGACGGCGGCACGTTCGAGCGCGGCGGCCGCGTCGATCGACGCGGTCGGACTCGAGGAGTAACTGTTGGGATCGTTGTACGCCTTGTCCGCCACGGCGGCGGGATCGGCTGAGCTGTCGGCGCTTGCGGAACCGGAGGCCGACGATACGTCGTCTCCGTTGCACGCCGCCAGGATCAGCGAAGAGAGAACCACACCAAATAGCAGCTTCGCTTTGCTCGCTGGCATCGTTGTTTTTCCTTCTCTCGAATGTCGTTTGTTGTGTCGAGCAGCCGGGTAAGCCGCCCCCCGCCTCATATGCGCGGCCGATAGGCCGAGGCGCTGGCCAATATACGCGAGCCGACCCTTTTTGAAAAATTTGGAAATATTTGAGCGAAGCACGGTGCGGCGCACACCTTTCGGAACAACTTCGAGTTCCGAAACATTGAATTTCACACACCTTTCACACCGATGTCTGTTTATCCGTCGCCGCTAAAACCGTGCGAAATTCGGGACACAATTCGGGACACATCTGCAAACAGACCTGCCCGGACGGCGGCATTGCTCAGGAAAGTGAAATAGACGAATTCGTCTAAACATTGCGCGCGTGGTGCGCGACAACGCGCATTCGCTGCGGCGCAACAATGACGTTGCAACGGCGTGACGGACAAGCGGGCGAAACCCGCGCGCTCACTCCGTCTGCGGCAGCGCGGCCGCGCCCATGCGCCGCGCGATGACGGCCGCACGCTGCGCCTGGTACGCGGTACCGCGATGCGCGTCGAACCAGCGCGGCTTCGGCAGCATCACCGCGAGCCGCGCGGACTGCCACGCGCCGAGCCGGCTCGCGGGAATCCGGTAGTAGTAGCGCGCGGCCGCGTCGGCGCCATAGACGCCGCGCCCCCATTCGACGGAATTCAGGTAGATCTCGAAGATCCGCTCCTTGTCGAGCAGTGTCTCGAGCATCCACGTGATGATCAGTTCCTGTCCTTTGCGGATGTAGCTCTTCTCGCGCGACAGGAACAGGTTGCGCGCGAGCTGCTGCGTGATCGTCGAGCCGCCGGCGACGATGCGGCCGCGCGCCTTGTTCTTCTCCCACGCCTGCAGGATCGCGTCGACGTCGTAGCCGTTGTTGGTCGCGAAGGTCGCGTCCTCCGACGCGATGATCGCGCGCTTCAGGTTGCGCGAGATCTGGTCGTACGGCACCCATTGATGCCGGATCGACGCCGGTGAATTGTCGCGCGACAGCCACCACGCATCGGTGCGCATGAACGCGGTCGAGCCCGGATTCACGACCGACCAGATCGCGATCTGCGCGAAGTAGAAGAGTTGCGTCGCGAGCCACGCGCCGGCGAACACCGCACCCGCATAGACGATCCAGCGGGCCGGACCGACCGCCCGCGCGCGCTGCGCGACGCTCACCGCCACCACCGCTTGCGTGCTCCCGCTCAGTGCGCGGCGAGCGCCTGGCGCAGCGCCGCGAGCACCGGCGTGCCGTCCGGCCGCACGCCGCGCCAGACGAAGAACGATTCCGCTGCCTGCTCGACGAGCATGCCGAGCCCGTCGGCCACGCGCGCGCCGAGCGACGCCGCATGCTGCATGAACACGGTCGGGTGTGCGCCGTACATCATGTCGTACGCGAGCGTGCCCGCACCGAACACGGCCGGGTCGCATTCCGGCAGTGCGGCGTCGAGGCTGCCGGCCGTCGCGTTGATCACCACGTCGTACGGTTCGGCACGCACGGTGTCCGGGCCGCCGCCCGCGAGCGTACACCCCGCGTCGTGCGCGGCCTGGGTGAACTGGCCGACGAGCGTTTCCGCCTTGCTCGCGGTGCGGTTCACGATCGTGATCGACAGCGGCGCGCGATCGAGCAGCGGCAGCACGACGCCGCGTGCGGCGCCGCCCGCGCCGAGCAGCAGGATGCGTGTGCCGGCGAGTTGCACGCCGAGATTTGTCTCGATGTCGCGCACGAGGCCAACGCCGTCGGTGTTGTCGCCATGAATCCGGCCATCAGCGTCGAAGCGCAGCGTATTCACCGCGCCGGCAGCCGCCGCGCGCGGCGACAGCGAATCGGCGAGCGCATGCGCGTCGAGCTTGAACGGCACCGTCACGTTCGCGCCGCGCCCGCCTTCGGCGATGAATGCGCGCACGGCGGCCTCGAAGCCGTCGACGGGCGCAAGCCGGTGCTCGTAGACGATCGGCTCGCCCGTCTGAGCGGCGAACTGCGCGTGGATGAACGGCGACTTGCTGTGTGCCACCGGATTACCGAACACGACGTAGCGGTCCTGCCCGCTCGCCGACACGGCCGAATTCATGATGCGCGCTCCTCCTCGTTGTCGTTGTTTTCGGCGGCGGCGCCATCGCTGGCGGCCGCGCCGGCGTCCGTCTGCGCTTCGGCGAGCGCCTCGGCCTCGGATTCCGCCGATGCATCGTCCGCGTCGAGCAGCACGTCGTCGCCGCTTTCACCGTTGTCGCCGTCTTCCTCGTCCTCAGCCGCTTCGCCGCCGGTCACGGACGGCGCGTCGAGCACGTTCAGCAGCCGCACCGACGCCTCGATCGTCAGCTCGTCGATCGACATTACGTCGAGCACCACGCGCGTGCCGCGCGCATGGACGCCGAGCGCCGGCACGTGCAGCAGCAGCGGCACGTCCTCGAGGCGCACGAGATCGCCCTTCACGACGCTCGCGACGACCTGCTTCTTGCCTTCCTGCGCAAGCCAGCGCAGACACCAGAAATATTCCATCCGGCGCTGGTAGTCGGCATACGCGGAGTACGTGTCGTCGAAGCCCTGCACGACGGCGTAGAGATCGGCGTCCTTCGGCTTGAACGGCGCGGCGAGCTTCGCGGTCACACCGTGCTGCACGCACGCGAGCAGCTGCCACTGGTTGACGAGGTCGACGTAGCGGCGCAGCGGCGACGTGCTCCACGCGTACTGCGGCACGCCGAGGCCTTCGTGCGGCGCGGCCGTGGTCTGCATCCGCGTGCGCTTCGGGCCCGGCGCGCCGAAGCCGCGCTGGGAGCGATAGATGCCCGGCACCGTGTGGTCGTGCAGGAACGCGCCCCACGTCGAGTTCGCGAGGATCGCGAGCTCGGACACGATCAGGTCGAGCGGCGAGCCGCGCCGGCGCGGCGTGATCGTCACGCGCTCGCCGTCGACGTAGAAGTTGTAGTCGGTGTTGCGCTGCACTTCGCGCTTCAGCCCGTAGCCCGCGCGCGCCTGCTGGCGCTTCTCGAACAGCGCCTGCGCGAGTGGCCACAGCACCGCGATGTCGTCCTTGTGCGGATAGTCGCCGCTGCCGTCGGCGAGCGTCTGTTCGGTGACGAGCTCGTCGAGCGTGTTGTGGCGCAGGTTGCTCTTCACGAACACGAGCTCCGCGCGCGTCTCGTTCGCGACGATCTCCTGCGTGTCGCGGTTCACGATGATGTACAGCGACAGCGCCGGGCGGTAGTCGCCCTCCTTCAGCGTGAACACGTCGACGACGTCGTCCGGCAGCATCGTGATCTTGTCGCCGGGCATGTAGACCGTCGACAGGCGCGTGCGCGCGATCCCGTCGACCGCGTCGCCGCGCACGATGCCGAGCGCCGGCGCCGCGATGTGCACGCCGATCCGTACGCGGCCGTCGGACAGGTGCTCGACCGAGAATGCGTCGTCGATTTCGGTCGTCGTGATGTCGTCGATCGAGAACGCCTCGACGTCCGCGCGCGGCAGGTCGTCGGGCAGCGCGCCGACGCTGACGGGCGGAAAGCCGGTGCCGTGCGGGAAGAATTCGGCGAGGAAGCGCGCCTCGTGCAGCGCGCGCGCGGACGCGATGCCGCCGCAGTCGAGCATCAGCCGCGCGGGCGACACGCCGCGCGCGCCGGCCGCCGCCTCGAGCGCCTTGTATTCGATCGCGTTCTTGTCCGGACGGGTCAACAGCGCGAGCACCTTGCCGTCGAACGCTTCCGGCAGCTTGCCGGCCTTCAGCTCTTCTTCGTACTGCGCCTGGACGAGCGCCTGCTGGCGCTTGCGCTCGAGCGACGCGAGCGCCATCTTGAGCTGCTCTTCCGGCGCGCGCTGGTACTGGCCGCGCCCCTTGCGGCGGAAATAGACGGGCGAGCCGTGCAGGCGCAGCACGAGCGCCGCGCGCTCGACCGGGCCGTACGACGCGCCGAAGTACTCGTCGGCGAGCGTCGCATACGCAAATTCCTCGGCCGGCGCGCATTCCCACAGGAAATCCAGGTCGATCTGCTGCGCGGCCGCATCGGCCTGCTGCATCAGTTCGCCCGCGGCCGGCTTCTCGAATTCGATCAGCACGTCCTTCGCGCGCACCTTCGCGCGTCGCCCGCCGGGCAACTCGACCTGAAACGCGTCGCCCTGGCGCGACAGCACGCTGCCCGCCTTGAAACTGCCCGATTCCTCGAAGAAAACGTTCACTCAGTACTCTCGTTCAGACTGCCGGGCGCCGCCGTCGACGGTCGGCGCCGCGTGATGATTGGGGTTCGATGGCCTGCGGCCGGTTTATGTCGCGTGGCCGTCGCAAAATGCGAGAACGTCGTCGACATAGTCGGCAAATTCGCTGATTCCGTGATCGCTGCCTTCGATCACGCGGGTTCGCGCGCCCGGGTAATGGTCGAGCATCTCGCGATAGTCGAGCACTTCGTCGCCCGTGGCCGCGAACAGATAGTAGCGCTCGGGGCGCGTGATCGCCGGCACGCGCAGCGCGTCGAGCTCCTCCAGATGATGCCGCTCGACGACGATCGTGCCGCCGCCATGCCATAGCGGCTGTTCGCCGAGATGCTGCTCGAGGTCGCGCTGCGGCACGGTCGCCGGATTCAGCAGCACGGCCTTCCAGCCGTGCTTCTCCGCGAGCCATGTCGCGTAATAGCCGCCGAGCGAGCTGCCGATCACCGTCACGTCGTGCGCGCCGGCGACTTCGGCCTCCGCCGCCGCGATCGCGTCGAGCGGCGCCATCGACAGCATCGGGCAGCGCCATTCGGCAGTGCGGCCGAGTTCGTCCATGCGTGCGGCGAGCAGCTGCGACTTCATCGACTGCGGCGACGAGCGAAAGCCGTGCAGATACAGGATCACGCGCGGCTCCCGCCCGCGTCGAGCGCGTCGAGCAGTTTCTGGTGGACGCCGCCGAAGCCGCCGTTGCTCATCACGAGCACGTGGTCGCCAGGACGCGCGGCCGCCGCGACAGCCTTCACCAGCAGATGAAGGTCGTCGAACGCGTGCGCCTTGTCGCCGAGCGGCGCGAGCGCTTCGCCGAGGTTCCAGCCGAGCGCGTCGCGGCCGGTCGGCGCGCCGTAGCCGAACACGAGATCGGCATCGGCGAGGCTCGCCGGCAATTGCGACTTCATCACGCCGAGCTTCATCGTGTTCGAACGCGGCTCGAGCACAGCAAGAATGCGGGTGTTTTGCCCGCCGATACGCGCACGAAGGCCGGCGATCGTGGTTTCGATCGCGGTCGGGTGATGCGCGAAGTCGTCGTAGACGGTCACGCCGTTCACGCTGCCGCGCACTTCCATGCGGCGCTTCACGTTGCGGAACGACGCGAGGGAAGCTGCCGCCTGCGCGGGCGGCACGCCGACGTGGCGCGCGGCGGCGATCGCCGCGAGCGCGTTCATCCGGTTGTGCTCGCCCTGCACCTGCCACGCGACTTCGCCGAGCCGTTCGCCGCGCCAGTAAACAGCGAAGCGCTCGTCGACCGGCACGCCGTCCTCGGCGGGCAGCGCCTGCCAGCCGCCGTCGACGCCGAAGCGCTCGACCTCGCTCCAGCAGCCGCGCGCGAGCACGCGCTCGAGCGCGTCTTCGCGGCCGTTCGACACGAGCCGGCCGACGCCCGGCACGGTGCGCACGAGGTGGTGGAATTGCGTCTCGATCGCGGCGAGATCCGGGAAGATGTCGGCGTGATCGAATTCCAGGTTGTTCAGCACCGCGGTGCGCGGCCGGTAATGGACGAACTTCGAGCGCTTGTCGAAGAACGCGGTGTCGTATTCGTCGGCCTCGATCACGAAGAAGCTCGAATCGGTCAGCCGCGCGGACACGCCGAAGTTCAGCGGCACGCCGCCGATCAGGAAGCCCGGGTTCAGGCCGGCATCCTCGAGCAGCCACGCGAGCATCGACGACGTCGTCGTCTTGCCGTGCGTGCCCGCGACCGCGAGCACCCACTTGCCGGCCAGCACATGCTCGCCGAGCCACTGCGGGCCCGACACGTAGGGCAGGCCGCGATCGAGGATCGCTTCCATCAGCGGATTGCCGCGCGTCACGACGTTGCCGATCACGAACAGGTCCGGCTTCAGGTCGATCTGCTCGGCGCCGTAACCTTCGACCAGCTGGATGCCCTGCGCCTCGAGCTGCGTGCTCATCGGCGGATAGACGCCCGTGTCGCAGCCGGTGACCGTGTGCCCCGCCGCGCGCGCGAGAACGGCCAGACCGCCCATGAAGGTGCCGCAGATGCCAAGAATGTGGATGTGCATAAGGTGAATGCTTTCGCGCCGCCGGGCGCCGTCGATTCGGAAAGGATGGGTCTGCGGCACGCCGGACAGGCCGCGCGGCCGGCGCACGTCGCCGCGACACAAAGAGCGCTATTGTAACTGACGGCCAGCCGGGCCCGGCGCCCCGCGTGACGCAGGCGGGCCCCGCCGCGAACGCCGGGCGGCAAGCGGCCGCGCCGCGTTCGGGCCGCGCGGCGATCGAGTATGATTGCCGCATCATGTCTCGCAAACCCTTAGTCGATCCGCGGCGCGTCCGCGAGGAAATTGCCCAGGCCGCCGCGCGCCTCATCGCGGAGGACGGCCTGGACTATGCCGGCGCGAAGCGCAAGGCCGCGCGCCAGTTGCTTGGCGACTCGCGCGTCGCCGGCGAATGGCTGCCGGATAACGACCTGATCGAGGAGGAACTGCGCGAATATCTCGCGCTGTTCCAGAGCGACACGCAGCCGGACGAGCTGCGCCACCTGCGCGAAGTCGCGCTCGACTGGATGCGCCGGCTCGCCGACTTCAATCCGTATGTGACGGGTGCCGTGCTGAACGGCACCGCGAACGCGCATTCGGACATTTACCTGCAGACGTTTACCGACAACCCGAAGGACGTCGCGATCTCGCTGCTGAACCAGAACGTCCAGTACGACGTGTCCGAAACCCGCCACTTCGCGGGCCGCGGTGACGTCGAGACGCTGAGCTTCCTGTGGCGCGCCCAGCGCGGCGCGGATGCCGTGGGCATCCACGTCGCGCTGTATGCGAGCGACGACCTGCGCGGCGCGGTCAAGGCCGACGCGCGCGGCCGGCTGCCGCGCGCCGATGCGGCCGCGCTGCGCGCGCTCCTCGCCGCGAGCGACGCCCCTTCCGAACCCACCTGATCCGATGATGAATATGAAACGCATGCTGACGCTCGCCGTCGTCGCGGCGGCCGCCGTCGCGGGCGGCCTCGCCGCCGGCCACTGGCTCCGGGGCGACCCGGTCGACGCCGTCGCCGACGCGGCGCCCGCCCCCGGCAACCCGGTCGACCAGCTCTGGGCCGCCGCGGTGACCGACGTCGACGGCAAACCGGCGACACTGGCTTCGTTCAAGGGCCAGAAGATCGTCGTGAACTTCTGGGCGTCGTGGTGCGGCCCGTGCGTCGAGGAGATGCCGGAACTCGTCGCGCTGTCGCACGAGTACAAGAAGAAAGGCATCCGCTTCGTCGGGATCGGCGTCGATTCCGGGCAGAACGTGAAGACCTTCCTGCAGAAAGTGAAGGTCGACTATCCGGTTTTCGTCAGCGGCTACGCCGGCGCCGATCTGGCCCGTAATTTCGGAAATACGGCCGGCGCACTGCCTTTTACCGTCGTGATCGACGAACATGGCAAAATTCGCGAGACAAAATTAGGCCAGATCCAGCCGGCCGAACTGAAAAAGACGCTTGACGCGCTTTGAGCCGGACGTGCGCGCGTGCTGCACGTTGCCGGCGATTTGTATTGCGATCGACGCAATTTCGCGTGAATTCGCCGATACTTTGCGCGCACGCCGGTAATTCTTACAGGCGCCGCAAGATCGGCCGTTCGGCAAAACTAGACAAATTTCTCTAAATAGCGCTAAAGTTCGCGCAATTCCGCAGAAATAGAAGCGACCATGACACGATTGCTGGTGCTGCACGGCCCGAACCTGAACCTTCTCGGCACCCGGGAACCGGAGGTGTATGGCCGCGTGACGCTCCCGCAGATCGATCAGGCGCTCGCCGCGCGCGCGCAGGAAGCCGGTGCCGAACTGACGTCGTTCCAGAGCAACCACGAAGGCGCGCTCGTCGACCGCATCCAGGCCGCGCGGGATGAACAGACCGATTTCATCCTGATCAATCCGGCCGCGTATACGCACACGAGCGTCGCAATCCGGGACGCGATCGCCGGCGTCGGCATCCCGTTCGTCGAGATTCACCTGTCGAACGTGCACCGCCGCGAAGCGTTCAGGCACCACTCCTACTTTTCCGACCAGGCCGAAGGCGTCATCTGCGGGCTCGGCTGGAAAGGCTACCTGTACGCGCTCGAATACGCGCTCGACAAGCTGCAAGGCGCGTCGCGCGGCTGATTTCACGATCTAGATTCAGCGCCGGCCCCAGCCGGCGCTTTCACGCATTGAAAGGGGAATTCCCGATGGATCTTCGTAAGCTGAAAACACTGATCGACCTCGTCTCCGAGTCCGGCATCTCCGAGCTGGAAGTGACGGAAGGCGAAGGCAAGGTGCGTATCGTCAAGAACGCGCCGCCGGTCTACGTGCAGCCGACGGGCGGATATGCCCCGCAAATCAGCGTGCCCGCGCAACCCATGGCACTGCCGACCGACGGCGCGGCCGCTGCAGCGTCGGCCGGCGGCGCTGCGCCCGCGGCTGCCGCGCCGCAGGGCCACGTCGTGACGTCGCCGATGGTCGGCACCTTCTACCGCTCGCCGTCGCCGGGCGCGGACCCGTTCGCCCAGGTCGGCGACACGGTCAAGGAAGGCCAGACGCTCTGCATCATCGAAGCGATGAAGCTCCTCAACGAGATCGAGTCGGACAAGGCCGGCGTGATCAAGGAAATCCTCGTCGAGAACGGCCAGGCCGTCGAATACGGCCAGCCGCTTTTCGTGATCGGCTAAAGTCCGCCGCGCGGCCTCCCCGCCGCGCGCCGCCGATGCTCTCCAGGCGCCGCTCGCGCGCCCCTCGACGAGACGAATAATCGCTATGTTTGAAAAAATCCTCATTGCCAATCGCGGTGAAATCGCGCTGCGCATCCAGCGCGCGTGCCGCGAGCTGGGCGTCAAGACGGTGGTCGTCTACTCGGAAGCCGACAAGGAAGCCAAGTACGTGCGCCTCGCGGACGAAGCCGTCTGCATCGGCCCTGCCCCGTCGAACCTGAGCTACCTGAACATGCCCGCGCTGATCAGCGCGGCGGAAGTCACCGACGCCGAGGCGATCCACCCCGGCTACGGCTTCCTGTCGGAGAACGCCGACTTCGCGGAGCGCGTCGAACAATCGGGCTTCACGTTCATCGGCCCGCGCCCGGAAACGATCCGCCTGATGGGCGACAAGGTCACCGCGAAGCAGACAATGATCAAGACCGGCGTGCCGTGCGTGCCGGGCTCGGAAGGCGCGTTGCCGGACGATCCGAAGGAGATCGTGAAGATTGCGCGCGCGATCGGCTACCCGGTCATCATCAAGGCCGCGGGCGGCGGCGGCGGCCGCGGGATGCGCGTCGTGCACACCGAGGCGGCGCTCGTCAATGCGGTGAACATGACCCGCGAGGAAGCGGGCCGCGCGTTCGGCAACCCGCAGGTCTACATGGAGAAGTTCCTCGAGAACCCGCGCCATATCGAGATCCAGGTGCTGTCCGACGCGCACAAGAATGCGCTGTGGCTCGGCGAGCGCGACTGCTCGATGCAGCGTCGCCACCAGAAGGTGATCGAGGAAGCGCCGGCGCCCGGCATCCCGCGCCGCCTGATCGACCGGATCGGCGATCGCTGCGCGGACGCGTGCAAGAAGATGGGCTACCTCGGCGCGGGCACGTTCGAATTCCTGTACGAGAACGGCGAGTTCTACTTCATCGAGATGAACACGCGCGTGCAGGTCGAGCACCCGGTGTCGGAGCTGATCACGGGCGTCGACATCGTGCAGGAACAGATCCGCATCGCGGCCGGCGAGAAGCTCACGCTGCGCCAGCGCGACATCCAGTTCCGCGGACATGCGATCGAATGCCGGATCAACGCGGAAGATCCGTTCAAGTTCACGCCGTCGCCGGGCCGGATCACGTCGTGGCATACGCCGGGCGGCCCGGGCGTGCGCGTCGACTCACATGCGTACAATGGCTATTTCGTGCCGCCGAACTATGATTCGATGATCGGCAAGCTGATCACCTACGGCGCGACCCGCGAGCAGGCGATCAGCCGGATGCGCATCGCACTGTCGGAAATGGTGGTCGAAGGCATCCAGACCAACATCCCGCTGCACCGCGAGCTGATGATCGACTCGAAGTTCGTCGAAGGCGGCACCAGCATCCACTACCTCGAAAACCGGCTCGCGCAGAAGCAGCAGGTCGCACCGGAAGAAGCGTAACGCATGAGCTATCGCGAACTCGTCGTCGAACTGGCCCGGGAGCACGCAGAGGCGCTGTCCGACACATTGCTCGAGCTGGGCGCGCTGTCGGTGTCCGTCGAGGACGCCGATGCCGACACGCCGGACGAGCAGCCGCTCTTCGGCGAACCGGGCCTCGTGCCCGAGCGCACCGCTTGGCAGCACTCGCGCGTGGTCGCGCTGCTGCCGCCCGATCACGATCCGGCCGTGCTGCTCGCGGCCGCCGCGAACGACATCGGTCTTTCGGCAGTGCCGAAGTTCGACGTGCGCGAAGTCGAGGAACAGGACTGGGTGCGTCTCACGCAGTCGCAATTCGATCCGATCCCGATTGGCGAGCGGATCTGGGTCGTGCCGTCGTGGCACGACGCGCCGGACCCCGACGCGCTCGTGCTCGAGCTCGATCCGGGCCTCGCGTTCGGCACCGGCAGCCATCCGACGACGCGCCTCTGCATGGAATGGCTCGAGCAGTCGGTGAAGCCCGGCCAGTCGGTGCTCGACTACGGCTGCGGCTCGGGGATCCTCGCGATCCTCGCGCGGAAATGCGGGGCGAACCCCGTCGTCGGCATCGACATCGATCCACAAGCGGTCGAATCGGCGCGGCAGAACAGCGAACGCAACCGCGCCGACGTCACGTACGGCCTGCCGGACGAATGCCCGGCCGGCGAATTCGACATCGTCGTCGCCAACATCCTGTCGAATCCGCTGAAGCTGATGGCGTCGATGCTCGCGTCGAAGGTGAAACCGGGCGGGCGCATCGCGCTGTCGGGCGTGCTCGCGCGCCAGGCGGACGAAGTCGCGGCCGTCTATGCACGCTGGGTCGACATCTCGGTCTGGCGCGAGCACGAAGGTTGGGTATGCCTCGCCGGAACGCGGCGGGAAAGCCATTAGAATAGCGCTGTCCTTCACTCTGGCCAGCAGGCCGACCGGCTCGACATGCTTCTTGCGACGCGCTGTCCTCATTGCGAAACCGTGTTCCGCCTGCAGCAGGAACAGCTCGCGCTGCACGGCGGGCTCGTGCGCTGCGGGCACTGCCGGCAGGTCTTCGATGCGTCCGCGTCGCTCGTCGACGAACACGCATCGCAGCCCGAGCCGGCCGTTGCCGAAGCGGCAGCACGCGGCGACGAGGTCGTCGCCGGCCCGGCCGATGCGGCAAGCACCGCCGAAAGCGCTGCCGTCGACGTGCATGCCGCCGGCGAACCCGCCGTCGAAGCGCACGACGCCGACCGCTCTGCTGTCGAGGCTCCTGGTGCTGAAGCCCCTGCTGCTGAAGTCCCTGCTGCTGAAGTCCCTGCTGCTGAAGTCCCTGCTGCCGAAGCCCCTGCTGCCGAAGCGCCTGCTGCCGAAGCGCCTGCTGCCAAAGCGCCTGCTGCCGAAGCCCCTGCTGCCGAAGTCCCGATTGCCGAGCTGCCCGCTGCCGAAGCGGCGCATCGCGAAGATCAGCACGCTGCGTCCCCGCCGCGGCTGTTCGTCGAGAACCCGCACGCAGGACAACCCGCGCATGCCGATTTCCGGCCCGATCACTGGGACATGTGGGCGCCGTGGCTCGACGGCAACGTCGATCCGGCGCTTCAGCACAGCGTCCGCAGCGTCAATGCGGAACCGCTCGTTCCCGTCGCGCTACCCAATAGCGGCGTGACATCCGGAGCCGAGCCGGGCGTCGTCCGCCTGACCGGTACGCCGCAGCAACCGTCCCCCGTTTCCCCGGCAACCACCAATGCGTCCGCCTCAGACGCATTGCCGCCGATTTCGCCGGCGCATGGCGACGAACCGGCAGCTTCGGCATTTGCAGCCTTCGTCGACACGCACGACGCGCGCGAACCGCACCTCGCCGCCGACCTGCCCCCCGCATCGCCCGACGAAGCCCGGGCCGCCGCCGATCCCGTGCCGCAGGCCGCGGACACCTTCGATCGCGCACCGCTTTCCGCGCCCCGCGATGCGCACGAACCGCGCTTCGTCGCCGATATCCATCACGCATCGGCCTCGGCAACATCCGCCGATGACGATCGCGCAGTCGATCGCACTGCACATGAGCCGCGTTTCGCGGCCGATGCGTCACGCGAACCGTTCACGGCCTCCCCCACCGACGACGACCGTCCGCATTTCGCCGTCACGCGCGAAACACGCGCACCGGCGCGGCGCGGCCTGCTCGGCGGCTTCCTAGGCGGCCTCGTGGCCGCCGCACTCGCGGCGCTGCTCGTCGTGCAGCTCGCGTGGTGGCAGCGCGAGTCGCTGATGATCTACTGGCCGGTCACGCAGGGCTGGTTCCGGCAACTGTGCGCGCCGCTCGGCTGCACGGTCGCGCCGCCGCGCGCGATCGACGGGCTTCGGCTCGACGCGACCGACCTGCGCCAGATCGACGGCCCGCGCGTGCTCGAGCTGAAGGCGCCGCTGACCAACCGCTACCGTGTCGCGCTCGCGTACCCGTCGCTCGAACTGACGCTGCTCGACGACACGAATCACGTGACCGCGCGCCGCGTGCTCGCCCCGCGCGATTATGTGCGCCCCGGCACGCCGATCGAAGCCGGGCTGCCGGCCGGCGCGACACAGACGATGATCGTCCGCCTCGAGACGAACGGCACCCCCGCATCGAATTTCCGCGTCCAGATCTTCTATCCGTGACGCCCCGCGGCGCGCACACGCGCGCCGCTCTCAACCCGCGCGTCCTGGCGACGCGCTATTTCGGAGCACGAACATGAGCAAAGTTACGCTGGGTGGCAACCCGATCGAGATCGCCGGCACGTTCCCGGCCGTCGGCTCGCAGGCCCCCGATTTCTCGCTGGTCGGCAAGGATCTCGCCGACCTGTCGCTCGCCAGCTTCGCCGGCAAGCGCAAGGTGCTGAACATCGTACCGAGCCTCGACACGCCGACCTGCGCGACGTCGACCCGCAAGTTCAACGAAGCCGCATCGTCGCTCGACAACACCGTCGTGGTCGTGGTGTCGGCCGACCTGCCGTTCGCCGCGACGCGCTTCTGCACGACCGAAGGCCTCGCGAACGTGCTGACCGCATCGACGTTCCGCACCGGCCGCGCGTTCGCGAACGCGTATGGCGTCGACGTGACGAACGGCCCGCTGAACGGCCTGACCGCACGCGCCGTCGTCGTGCTCGACGCCAACGACAAGGTGCTGCATGCGCAGCTCGTCGGCGAGATCAAGGACGAGCCGAACTACGACGCCGCGCTCGCCGCCCTCAAGTAATCCACGGCTGCCGCCCGTGCCGCGCAGCGCCCGCCGGGCGCGCGCAGGCCGGGCGGCGCCACCCACACGCTCTCTACAGGAACGCACGCCTTGACTACGCTGATCTGCGGCTCGCTCGCCTACGACAACATCATGACTTTCGAGGGCCGGTTTCGCGAGCACATCCTGCCCGACCAGGTTCACCTTCTCAATGTGAGCTTTCTCGTGCCGACGATGCGCCGCGAATTCGGCGGCTGCGCAGGCAACATCGCGTACGCGCTGCACATGCTGGGCGGCGATGCGCGCATCATGGCGACGCTCGGCGCAAACGACGCGGACCGCTATCTCGAGCGTCTCGACAGCCTCGGCCTGTCGAAGGAAAACGTGCGCGTGTTGCCCGACACGCACACCGCCCAGGCGATGATCACGACCGATCTCGAGAACAACCAGATCACGGCCTTCCACCCGGGCGCGATGATGCAATCGCACGCGAACCGCGCGGACGAAGTGCCGGGCGTGAAGCTCGGCATCGTCGCGCCGGACGGCTTCGACGGGATGGTGCAGCACGCCGAGCAATTCGCGCGCGCGGGCATCCCGTTCATCTTCGATCCGGGCCAGGGCCTGCCCCTTTTCGACGGTGCGACGCTGCGCCGCATCATTGAACTCGCGACGTTCGTCGCGGTCAACGACTACGAAGGCAAGCTCGTCAGCGACAAGACGGGCTGGTCGGAACAGGAGATCGTCAGCCGGGTTCAGGCGTTGATCATTACGCGCGGCGAGCACGGTGCCACCATTCTTCACAAAAACGGCGAAGAACAGATTCCCGCGGTGCCCGCCGAGCGCGTCGTCGATCCCACCGGCTGCGGCGACGCCTTCCGGGGCGGCCTGCTGTACGGCATCGAAAACGGCCTCGACTGGGCGACCACGGGGCGCCTGGCCAGCCTGATGGGCTCGATCAAGATCGCCCACCAGGGGCCGCAAACCTACTCGCTGACTCGTGCCGAGATCGACGCACGCTTCGAGGCTGCGTTCGGCTACAGTCTCAAATGAATATTGTGGGAGAGCACAAATGTTGACGAAAAAGACCCTCACGCTCGGGGCCATGCTGACCGCCACGCTGACGCTGGCGGGCTGCTTCACGGCGCCGGGCTCGGCCGACGTCTATAGCGTCGGCCAGGCGCAGCGCGAGCAGACCGTGCGGATGGGCACGGTCGACAGCGTCCGCGCGGTGCGGATCCAGTCCGACGGCGGCGGCAGCGCAATCGGCACGCTTGGCGGCGGCGCACTCGGCGCGGTCGCGGGCAGTGCGATCGGCGGCGGCAAGGGCTCGATCCTGACCGCGATCGCGGGCGGTCTCGCGGGCGCGGTTGCAGGCAACGCGATCGGCGAAAACCTCAGCACCGCGAACGGTGTCGAAATCACCGTGCGCCTCGACAACGGCGATCTGCGCTCGATCACGCAGGCGGCAAGCGGCGAAGTGTTCCGCGCCGGCGAACGTGTTCGGTTGCTGTCGAGCGGCGGCGTCACGCGCGTCACGCACTGACCGGTATCCTCAGCACGCGGCGCAAGCCGCGGTCGAACGCATGCGCGAAGTTGCGCATGCGTTTTTTTCGTCTGCACGCGTCGCGCTGCCACGCACGGACGAAAAAAATCCCGCCACCTGAACCAGATGGCGGGACTGATTGAGTAGCGCTACTCAACCCGCGGACACCGCATGAGTGTCCGGGTGACGGTGCAATCCGCGATTACGGACGGCTGCCGGTCGGGAACGGCCACGCTGCTGCCGGGTTGAGCGCGGTCTTCACGCCCGATGCCGGCGCAACCGATGCCGTCGACGCGGTCGTCGCCGGTGCGGCCTTCTTCACGACGGCCTTCTTCGGTGCAGCAGCCTTCTTCGGCGCAGCGGCCTTCTTCGCGGGAGCGGGAGCCGCGGCCGTCGTGGCGGGCGCAGCAGCCTTCTTCGCTGCAGCCTTCTTCGCAGGCGCAGCCTTCTTCGCAGCTGCCTTCTTCGCCGGTGCGGCCTTCTTCGCAGCAGCAGCCTTCTTCGCCGGTGCAGCCTTCTTCGCCGCGACCTTCTTCACTGCAACCTTCTTCGCTGCGACCTTCTTGACTGCCGCCTTCTTGGCCGGTGCCGCCTTCTTCGCAGCAACCTTCTTCACTGCGACCTTCTTCGCAGCGACCTTCTTGGCAGCAACCTTCTTCGTTGCGACCTTCTTCGCAGCAACCTTCTTTGCTGCCGCCTTCTTCGCCGGTGCCGCCTTCTTCGCAGCAACCTTCTTCACTGCGACCTTCTTGGCCGCAACCTTCTTCACTGCAGCGGCCTTCTTCGCCGGCGCAGCAGCCTTCTTCGCAACGGTCTTCTTCGCAGCTGCCTTCTTTGCAGCCGGTTTCTTCTTGGCAGTAGCCATTTTGTTCTCCTTCAGGTTCAGATGAGAGTCAGTTCAAACTACACCCTTCGTCAAAACCCGCTTCCCGCGGACGCTGTTCAGGACGTGCGCTGCGAAGCGGGCTATTCATCGGCGTACGCGGATACCACGCGCTTACGCTAATGAATACGGTATGGCGCACGTGACCGTCGGGCCTCGCGCGCCAAATCAAGTCGGTGGCCGGCGCGCCACGCGCCGCCACCCCAGATCGCTTGATCAAGCGGACGACCACACGGCCATCCGCTTTTTCCGGAGGGAAGTTTGCCCATCCCACTGAAGGGTTCGCAAAGTGCCTGTCGTGTCGTTGGGCCGTTAAGGCACCGGGCATGCTTTGCATCAGGCGTTCTTGCTCCTAAACCTTGTGCCGGGGCCGAGAGGCCGCCGGCTTCACCATCGTCGTGACGTGTGTCGCTGCTGCCGGTTATTCCCAGGACAGCGCGCCGCCCGTCTGATACTCGATCACTCGCGTCTCGAAGAAGTTGCGTTCCTTCTTCAGGTCGATCATCTCGCTCATCCACGGGAACGGGTTTTCCTCGTTCGGGTACAGCGGATCGAGGCCGATCTGCTGGCAACGGCGGTTGCAGATGAAGCGCAGATAGCTCTTGAACATCGATGCGTTCAGACCCAGCACGCCGCGCGGCATCGTGTCCTCGGCGTAGCGGTATTCGAGATCGACAGCCTGCTTGAACAGCTCGCGGATCTCCGCACGGAACTCTGCGGTCCACAGATGCGGATTTTCGAGCTTGATCTGGTTGATCAGGTCGATGCCGAAGTTGCAGTGCATCGACTCGTCGCGCAGGATGTACTGATATTGCTCTGCAGCACCCGTCATCTTGTTCTGGCGGCCGAGCGCGAGGATCTGCGTGAACCCGACATAGAAGAACAGGCCTTCCATGATGCAGGCGAACACGATCAGCGACTTCAGCAGCTTCTGATCCGCCTCGAGCGTGCCGGTCTTGAAGGCCGGGTCCGTCAGCGTATGGATGAACGGGATCAGGAATTCGTCTTTCGCACGGATCGACGCGACCTCGTGGTACGCGTTGAAGATCTCGCCTTCGTCGAGACCGAGCGATTCGACAATATATTGGTACGCGTGCGTGTGGATCGCCTCTTCGAACGCCTGACGCAGCAGGAACTGCCGGCACTCCGGCGCCGTGATGTGGCGGTACGTACCGAGCACGATGTTGTTCGCGGCGAGCGAGTCGGCCGTCACAAAGAAGCCGAGGTTGCGCTTGACGATGCGGCGCTCGTCTTCAGTCAGGCCGTTCGGATCCTTCCACAGTGCGATGTCGCGGGACATGTTGATTTCCTGCGGCATCCAGTGGTTCGCGCAACCGGCCAGATACTTTTCCCACGCCCACTTGTACTTGAACGGCACCAGCTGATTGACGTCAGTCTGGCCGTTGATGATGCGCTTGTCGGCGACATTCACGCGCGCTTCCGAACCGGCAGCGGGAGCAGCCGATGCGAGGGGTGCGACCGCAAGATCGCCTGCGAAAATGTCACGAGCCTGTTGGGCGGCAGGCACTGCGGCCTGCATTCCGACAGCCGTGCCTGCGGGGGTGCGCATCGCGTTTTGCTGCGCTCCGCTCGCGGGCGTTACGGCGGTCATCTCGTCATCCCAGTTGAGCATAAATTCTCACCATCAATTTAGAACGGTTTGTACCATCTTTTCCTGAGCGATAAAAGGGTTCGCTCACGAAAAATCCTTTTTTCGATTCGCGTTGCGACCTCGATACAACACTTTGAGCAACGCATCGTCGTTCATGCAGCGCGCGACGTGTGCCGCGCGTGTATCGCGAGGTGCGCTCGACGCGTCGAACGCCGATCGAAACGTGATGCCGTCGGGGCTGCTTCGATCGCTTGTCACTGCCTGCAACGCCTGTGCCGCGTTACAGATTCCTTATCATTTTTTTAGTTGAGAGCGGCGCGCACTTCAACCTTTATCGGTTGCCGTGCGCGCCGCGTGGAGCCTTGCCGAGTCAGACGCGCCGCGTTACTGGCACGCTTCGCACTCGTCGAAGCCCGCATCGCCCGGACGCAGCGTGCACACCGGGCCATCCGCCTCGACCGGCGCGGCGCTCATCGCGCCTGCCGACGACGCTTCGCCGCCCGCCGCACCGAAGCCGCCCGCTGCGCCCGACGCGCCGCCGCTCGCACCACCGCTCGTCGGTACCGCGTTCAGCGCGCCGTGCGCGACCGTCGACTTCTCGACGTGCGTCGCTGCCATCGTGCGCAGGTAGTACGTCGTCTTCAGGCCACGCAGCCATGCGAGCTTGTAGACCTCGTCGAGCTTCTTGCCCGACGCGCCGCCCATGTAGATGTTCAGCGACTGCGCCTGGTCGATCCACTTCTGACGGCGCGACGCCGCCTCGACCAGCCACGTCGGATCGACTTCGAACGCGGTCGCGTAGATCGCGCGCAGGTCGGCCGGGATGCGGTCGATGCGCGACAGCATGCCGTCGAAGTACTTCAGGTCGGCGACCATCACCTCGTCCCACAGGCCGCGCTCCTTCAGGTCGCGCACCAGGAACTCGTTGACCACCGTGAATTCGCCCGACAGGTTCGACTTCACGTACAGGTTCTGGAAGGTCGGCTCGATGCACGCCGACACGCCGATGATGTTCGAGATCGTCGCCGTCGGCGCGATCGCGACGCAGTTCGAGTTGCGCATCCCGTGCGTCGCGATCCGCGAACGCAGTTCCGACCAGTCGAGCGACGCCGACGTGTCGACCTCGACGTAACCGCCGCGGGCTTCCGTCAGCAGCTTCAGCGTGTCCTGCGGGAGGATGCCGCGATCCCACAGCGAGCCGCGGTAGCTCGAGTAGCGGCCGCGTTCCTCGGCCAGCTCGGTCGACGCGTAGTACGCGTAGTAGCAGACCGCTTCCATCGAACGGTCGGCGAACTCGACCGCCGCTTCCGACGCGTACGGCGTGCGCAGCAGGTGCAGGCAGTCCTGGAAGCCCATGATGCCCATGCCGACCGGACGGTGCTTCAGGTTCGAGTTACGCGCCTTCGGCACCGCGTAGTAGTTGATGTCGATCACGTTGTCGAGCATGCGCATCGCGACGCTGATCGTGCGCTTCAGCTTGTCGTGGTCGAGCGCGTAGCTGCCGTCCGCCTGCTTCACGAGGTGCGCGACCAGGTTCACGGAGCCCAGGTTGCAGACCGCGATCTCGGTGTCGCTCGTGTTCAGCGTGATTTCCGTGCACAGGTTCGACGAGTGGACGACGCCGACGTGCTGCTGCGGCGAGCGCACGTTGCACGGATCCTTGAACGTGATCCACGGGTGGCCGGTCTCGAACAGCATGCCGAGCATCTTGCGCCAGAGCTGCTGCGCCGGGATCTTCTTGAACAGCTTGATCTCGCCGCGGGCGACCTTGTCTTCATAAGCCGTGTAGGCCGCCTCGAACTCGGCGCCGAACTTGTCGTGCAGGTCCGGGCAGGTCGACGGCGAGAACAGCGTCCAGTCGGCACCTTCCATCACGCGCTTCATGAACAGGTCGGGAATCCAGTTCGCCGTGTTCATGTCGTGCGTGCGGCGGCGGTCGTCGCCGGTGTTCTTGCGCAGCTCGAGGAATTCCTCGATGTCGAGGTGCCAGGATTCGAGGTACGCGCAGACCGCGCCCTTGCGCTTGCCGCCCTGGTTGACCGCGACCGCGGTGTCGTTGACGACCTTCAGGAACGGCACGACGCCTTGCGACTTGCCGTTCGTACCCTTGATATGCGAGCCGAGCGCGCGCACGCGGGTCCAGTCGTTGCCGAGGCCGCCGGCGAACTTCGACAGCAGCGCGTTTTCCTTCAGCGCCTCATAGATGCCGTCGAGGTCGTCCGCGACCGTCGTCAGGTAGCACGACGACAGCTGCGAGCGGTGGGTACCCGAGTTGAACAGCGTCGGCGTCGAGCTCATGAAGTCGAAGCTCGACAGCACGTTGTAGAACTCGATCGCGCGCGCTTCGCGGTCGATCTCGTTCAGCGACAGGCCCATCGCGACGCGCATGAAGAACGCCTGCGGCATTTCGATGCGGGTGCCGTCGACGTGCAGGAAGTAGCGGTCGTACAGCGTCTGCAGGCCGAGGTAGCCGAACTGCAGGTCGCGGTTCGCGTCGAGCGCTTCGCCGAGGCGCTCCAGGTCGAACTGCAGCAGCTTGTCGTCGAGCAGCCCGGCGTCGACGCCGCGTTTCAGGAACTGCGGGAAGTATTCCGTGTAGCGGTTCGCCATCTCGGCCTGGATCACTTCCTCGCCGAGGATCTCGCGGCGGATCGTGTGCAGCAGGATGCGGGCCGTGACCTGGCTGTATGCCGGGTCCTTCTCGATCATCGTGCGGGCCGCCAGGATCGCCGAGTCGTACACCTGGCTCATCGGCACGCCGTCGTACAGGTTCTTCACCGTCTCCGCGACGATCGGGTCGGGGTTAACCGCAGTGCCGAGGCCGTCGCAGGCCGACACGATCAGCGCGCGCAGCGCGTTCAGGTCGAGCGGACGCGTGACGCCCTTGTCGACGACGTTGATGCCGCCGCTCGTTTCGACCACGGCCGCTTCCTCGCCCGTATTCTGCCGCTCGAGGTGGCGCTTCTCGCGATACAGCACGTACGCACGCGCGACGTTGTGCTCGCCGCCGCGCATCAGCGCGAGTTCGACCTGGTCCTGGATGTCCTCGATATGGAACGTGCCGCCGTTCGGGCGGCTGCGCACGAGCGCGCGCACCACGTTGTGCGTCAGCTGCTCGACGAGTTCGCGCACGCGCGCCGATGCCGCGCCCTGCCCGCCATTGACGGCCAGGAAAGCCTTGGTCACCGCGATCGCGATCTTCGAAGGCTCGAACGACACCACGCTGCCGTTACGGCGGATCACCTTGTAGTCGGCGAACGTTGCCTGCGGCGCGAGCGCCTGCGCGCCTTGTTCGGTCCCGCCGAGAGGACGGCTCGAGGCGCTCTCGTACTGGGACGTCGCGTTGTCGGTGGTTTGCATGTGCAAAGCTCCTGGTGTTGGATGGTGCGGAGAGAACCGCGGATTAAAACGAACGCTGCGCAATGTGATGCGCGAGCGGTAAGACGCGAGCGATGCGCCGGGGGGACTGGCCGCGCCGTTGCGATACACCGGAAACGGTTGTGTGCTTCGTCATGTGTACCGCGCCCCGTTGACGTTCGCTGCGCTGATCGCGGCGCCCGGACTGCGTGGCCCGATGCGCCGCCTTGCGTACTTCGTACACCGGCGTGGCCTGGGGCCGCCGGACGGTGCCGCTCGGGTTTCCCCTGCAACACACACTATATCTAGTGCAGAACCGCTCAACTGGCACCAAGTATAGTGGACATTCGGACGACGTCCAACTGGATAATTTGCGCGAGAGCCCTTGACATCGCTCGCGCGCAGACACGGCAAGGCATTGGTCGGAGAAAAAAAAATTGTGCGCCGAAAAACCGCGCGCTCAGTGCTGCCGGAAAGGAAAGTATTCGGCGGGAAAGCCTGCATCGCTCGCGAAGCGTTGCCAATCGAAGTGCGGACCGGGGTCGGTCTTGCGGCCCGGCGCGACGTCGGAATGACCGGCGAATGCGTCGACCGGATAGCGAGCGGCAAGCGCACGCGCAAGCGTGGCGAGCGTCGCGTATTGCGCAGCCTCGAACGGCACGTCGTCCGCGCCTTCGAGCTCGATGCCGATCGAGAAGTCGTTGCAGCGCTCGCGGCCGAAGAACGCGGACGCGCCCGCGTGCCATGCCCGCTCGTAGCACGACACGAACTGCACGAGTTCGCCGTCGCGACGGACGAGGAAATGCGCGGACACGCGCACGTCGCGCAGGTGAGCCTGGTAATAAGGGTGCGTGTCGCAGTCGAGACGGTTCTGGAACAGCGCCTCGATCGCGTCACCGCCGAATTCGCCGGGCGGCAGGCTGATGTTGTGAACGACGACGAGCGTCGGCACGGCGCCGGCGGGACGCGCCTCGAAGTTCGGCGACGGCGCGTGGCGCGCTTCGCGCACCCAGCCGCTCGCGTCGATCGAGAAAGACGGCGTACCGCTCATCGCGCGTTGCGCTCGCTCGCGCGCGCCGCGTGGCGCTGCGCATGCTCGGTGCTGCAGAAGTATTCGCCGCCTGCGGCGACCGCGTCGCCCTTCGGCGCATGCACGCCGCATTCGGCGCAGCGCACCATCGGCTCGGGGAGCGACTGCGCGTCACCGGCGCGCGTGGCGCCTGCGCCGCCGCCGTAACCCGGCGCGCCGCTGCCGGGCCCGGTATCACGCCCGGTGCGCGTCTGCGCCTGGCGCAGCTTGCGCTGGATCCACGAGCCCGCGAAGAACAGGAGGATGAGGAGGAGTATCTGTCGCATCGGAAAAACGGACGGTCAAACCACGGAGCGGTGCAGCAGCACCTCGAACACGAACCGGCTGCCGACATACGCGAGCAGCAGCGCGGCGAACGACACGAGCACCCAGCGCGCGGCGGCGCGACCGCGCCAGCCCGACGTCCTGCGCGCAATCAGCAGCCCGCCGAACATCAGCCACGACAGGATCGCGAACACGGTCTTGTGGTCGAGCCGCAGCACGCGCGCGTCGACCTGCTCGCTGAACAACATCCCCGACGCAAGCGTCAGCGTCAGCAGTACGAAACCCGCGCCGATCAGGCGGAACAGCAGCTTCTCGAGCGTGAGGAGCGGCGGCAGCGTCTCGAGCCAGCTCGCGATCCAGCCCGTCGAACCCGTGCGTCCGCCGTTCCTCAGCGACTGCAGGCGCCGCTCGACCATCAGCATCAGCACCGCATGCAGCGCCGCGATCGCGAACAGGCCGTACGCGATGTTCGCGATCAGGAAGTGCAGCTTGAACAGCGGCGCTGCGGCATAAGGCAGCACCCGCACCCCGCCGAACACGAGCGGCAGCAGCGACGCGCCGCACGCGAGCGGCAGCACGAGCAGGCGCAGGCTGTCGAGCGGGAAGAAAAAGCTCTCGATCCAGTAGATGCCGGCGCCGAGCCAGAACATCGCGGACAGCGCGAACGCGAAGCCGAACACCATCGCGTCGTGCGGAAAGATCGTCATGTGCAGCAGCACGCCGTGCGCGACAAGCGCAGCAAACAGCAGCGCGCGGCCCGCGCCGCTCATGCCGGAGGCGGCGGACGCCGGGACCGGCACGGCCGGTACGCTCGCGACGAGCGGCGAAGCCGCGCCCTGGCGGTGCGCGCGCCAGCCGGCGACGGCGAGACCGCCGTACAGGATCGCAGTGAGGGCATACAGTACAATATCCATGTTCGAAGTTTACACTAGGCCCCCTTCCCGCGACGGCTCCCGATTCAGTCCCGCCGCGCCTTCGGGCCCCACTGTCCATCGCTCCCCATGCTCGACAATCTCACTCAACGGATGGCGCGTGTCGTCAAGACGCTGCGCGGCGAGGCCCGGCTCACCGAGGCGAACACCCAGGAGATGCTCCGCGAGGTGCGCCTCGCGCTCCTCGAGGCCGACGTCGCCCTGCCCGTCGTTCGCGAATTCATCGCGAAGGTCAAGGAAAAGGCGCTCGGCGAGGAGGTGATCAGCAGCCTGTCGCCCGGCCAGGCGCTCGTCGGCGTGGTCCAGAAGGAGCTGACCGCCGTGATCGGCGGCGACTACGAAGGCAAGGCCGCCGAGCTGAACCTCGCCGTCACGCCGCCCGCCGTCATCCTGATGGCCGGCCTGCAGGGCGCCGGCAAGACGACCACCGCCGGCAAGCTCGCGAAGCTCCTTCGCGAGAAGTACAAGAAGAAAGTGCTGACGGTGTCGTGCGACGTGTACCGCCCCGCCGCGATCATGCAGCTCAAAACGGTGAGCGAACAGGTCGGCGCCGATTTCTTCCCGTCGACGCCGGACCAGAAGCCGGTCGACATCGCGCTCGCGGCGGTCGACTGGGCGAAGCGCCACTACCATGACGTGCTGATCGTCGACACGGCCGGCCGTCTCGGCATCGACGAAGTGATGATGCAGGAGATCGCCGCGCTGCACGGCACGCTGAAGCCGGCCGAAACGCTGTTCGTCGTCGACGCGATGCTCGGCCAGGACGCCGTCAACACCGCCAAGGCGTTCAACGACGCGCTGCCGCTCACCGGCGTCGTGCTGACGAAGCTCGACGGCGACTCGCGCGGCGGCGCCGCGCTGTCGGTGCGCCACATCACCGGCAAGCCGATCAAGTTCGTCGGCGTCGCCGAGAAGCTCGACGGCCTCGAGATCTTCCATCCGGACCGGATGGCGAACCGGATCCTCGGCATGGGCGACATCCTCGCGCTCGTCGAGGAAGCGCAGCGCGGCGTCGACGTGCAGGCCGCGCAGAAGCTCGCCGACAAGGTCAAGAAAGGCGGCGATTTCGACCTGAACGATTTCCGCGCGCAGATCTCGCAGATGAAGAACATGGGCGGCCTGTCGTCGCTGATGGACAAGCTGCCCGCCCAGTTCCAGCAGGCGGCCGCCGGCGCGGACATGGGCCAGGCCGAAAAGCAGATCCGCCGAATGGAAGGGATCATCAGCTCGATGACGCCCGCCGAGCGCGCGAAACCCGAGATCATCAAGGCGACGCGCAAGCGCCGCATCGCAGCCGGCGCAGGCGTGCCGGTGCAGGAAGTCAACCGGATGCTGAACCAGTACGACCAGATGCGTACGATGATGAAGAAGCTGAAGGGCGGCAACATGCAGAAGATGATGCGCGGCCTGAAGGGCATGATGCCCGGCCTGCGCTGATTTCGCCCGGGCGGACGGCGCGCGGGTTTTTGCTGTAGCGCGCGCCGGCCGTTCTGCCTCATCCTTATTTGTATACCGACTGCCCGCCAGAACACATGAACCGCGAAGAAGCCCTCCACATTTTCGAACACTCCGAAGAGATCGTCTCGGCGGACGCCGTCAACGCGTCGATCGCCCGGATGGCCGACGCGATCCGCGCCGAGATCGGCGACGCGTTCCCGCTCGTCCTGTCGGTGATGGGCGGCGCCGCGGTGTTTACCGGGATGCTGCTGCCGCATCTCGATTTCCCGCTCGAGTTCGACTACATCCACCTGACCCGCTACCGCAACACGACGCAGGGCGGCCCGGAGATGCACTGGCGCGTCGCGCCGCGCGAATCGGTGAAGGACCGCATCGTGCTCGTGCTCGACGACATCCTCGACGAAGGCGAAACGATGGCCGCGATCCGCGACCGCATCCTCGACATGGGCGCGAAGCGCTTCATGTCCGCCGTGCTGTGCGAAAAGACGCTCGCGAAGGCGAAGCCGCTGCATCCGGACTTCTGCGGCTTCAAGGTGCCGGACCGCTACGTGTTCGGCTGCGGGATGGACGCGAAAGGCTACTGGCGCAACCTGCCGACGATCCGCGCGCTGACTGCGAACGTCTGACGCCCGCGCGGCCCGCAAAAGAAAAGCGGCGCTCCGGTTTTCCCGGAGCGCCGCTTTTTCGTTGAAGCGCCGTCGAACGGCGCCGCGCTACAGCTGGTGCACGAACACGCGGATTCCGCCCAGCATCATCTCGACCGAGATCGCGACGAGCACGAGCCCCATCAGCCGCTCGAACGCCGCGACCGTCCGCTCGCCGAGCCATTGCTGGATCCGCTCGGCCAGCACGAGCGCCACCGCGCAGACGATCATCGTGACCGTCAGCGCACCCGCCCATTCGAGCATCTTGCCGGGCGCCTGCGACGTCAGCAGCATCACCGTCGCGAGCGCCGACGGCCCCGCGAGCGCCGGAATCGCGAGCGGCACGATGAACGGCTCGCCGCCCGCGCGCGGATCGTTGCCGAGCGCGCCGTCCGGATGCGGAAAGATCATCCGCAGCGCGATCAGGAACAGCACGATGCCGCCGCCGATGCGCAGCGACAGGTCGGTGAGGTTCATCATCCGCAGGAAGCGGTCGCCGACGATCATGAAGAACAGCAGGATCACGAACGCGATCCCCACCTCGCGCAGGATCAGCTTCACGCGCCGCTCGCGCGGCACGTCCCGCATCGCCGAGATGAAGAGCGGGATGTTGCCGAGCGGATCGGTGATCAGCACAAGGAGCACGGTGGCCGACAGGAAGGTGTATTCCACCGTGTCCTCCGGTCGGCCGGCTTAGTGCGCGAGCGCCGCGCGAACCTTGTCGGCGACCGTCGCCGCGGCCGTATCGGCCGGCAGCAGCGTCGCCTCGGTGTCGCGGCGGCCCTGGTACTCGATCTTGCCTTCCTTCAGGCCGCGCTCGCCGATCACGAGACGGTGCGGCACGCCGATCAGCTCCCAGTCGGCGAACATCACGCCCGGGCGCTCGCCGCGATCGTCGAGGATCACGTCGACGCCGGCCGCGGCCAGCTCCGCGTACAGCTTGTCGGCCGCTTCGCGCACTGCTTCGCTGCGGTCATAACCCATCGGGCACAGCACGACCTCGAACGGCGCGATCGATTCCGGCCAGATGATGCCGCGGTCGTCGAAGTTCTGTTCGATCGCCGCGCCGAGAATGCGCGTGACGCCGACCCCGTAGCAGCCCATCAGCATCGGCTGCGGCTTGCCGGCCTCGTCGATGAACGTCGCGCCCATTGCTTCCGAGTACTTGGTGCCGAGCTGGAACACGTGGCCGACCTCGATGCCGCGGCAGATGTCGATCACGCCCTTGCCGTCCGGCGACGGGTCGCCCTTCTGCACGTTGCGGATGTCGGCGACTTCCGGTTCCGGCAGGTCGCGGCCCCAGTTCACGCCAGCGATGTGATAGTCGACCTCGTTCGCGCCGACGACAAAATCGCTCATGTTCGCGACCGTGCGGTCGGCGATCACCTTCACCGGCTTCTTCGTGCCGATCGGGCCGAGGTAGCCCGGCGGCGTGCCGAACCACTCGACGATTTCCTGCTCGGTCGCGAAGCGGTGGTTTGCCAGGCCCGGCAGCTTCGACGCCTTGATCTCGTTCAGGTCGTGATCGCCGCGCAGCATCAGCAGCCAGATCGTCGGTTCCGCACCTTCGTTGTCGGTCGCAAGCACGATCGACTTGATCGTGCGCGCGAGCGGAATGCCCATCAGTTCGGCGACGGCCTCGCACTTCGCCTTGCCCGGCGTCGCGACCTTCGCCATCGGCTCGGCGGGCGCGGCGCGCTCGGGCGTCAGCGGCAGCGCTTCGGCCGCCTCGATGTTCGCCGCGAAATCGGAGGTCGGGCAGTATGCGATCGCGTCTTCGCCGGTGTCGGCGATCACGTGGAACTCGTGCGAGAAGTTGCCGCCGATCGAGCCGCTATCGGCCGCGACCGGACGGAACTCGAGGCCGAGGCGCGTGAAGATGCGCACGTACGCGTCGTACATCTTGCGATACGACTCGGCGAGGCCGTCGGCGTCCTTGTCGAACGAGTACGCGTCCTTCATGATGAATTCGCGGCCGCGCATCACGCCGAAGCGCGGACGGATCTCGTCGCGGAACTTCGTCTGGATCTGGTAGAAGTTCACCGGCATCTGCCGGTAGCTCTTGATCTGGTTGCGCGCGATGTCGGTGATCACTTCCTCATGCGTCGGCCCGATCACGAAGTCGTTGTCCTTGCGGTCCTTGAAGCGCAGCAGCTCGGGGCCGTACTGCTCCCAGCGGCCCGACTCCTCCCACAGCTCGGCCGGCTGCACGGCCGGCATCAGCAGCTCGATGGCGCCAGCCCGGTTCATTTCCTCGCGCACGATCGCCTCGACCTTGCGAATCGAACGCAGGCCGACCGGCAGGTAGTTGTAGATGCCGCCGGCGACGCGACGGATCATGCCGGCGCGCACCATCAGCTTGTGGCTGACGATCTCTGCGTCGGCGGGTGCTTCTTTCAGGGTGCCGATAAAGAAACGGGAAGCTTTCATGCGGACGGTTCCAAAAACGGCGCCCCCATGCGGGGCGCCCGAAAAAGATTCAAGGAGAAAAAGCTGCGCGCGGCGAACGGCGATGGCGCAGATGACTTAGCAGACAAATCAGGGACAATTCAGCCGGTGCGCCCCGCGCGGATTCGCTCCGTTACGGTGCGCAGCGCCCGGTATCTGTTTATAATCAAAGCAATTTTAAAGGATTCGAAGGTGGTTGTATGCTGGATCGTGAAGGCTTTCGCCCGAACGTCGGCATCATCCTCTTGAACGCGCGCAACGAGGTGTTTTGGGGCAAGCGGCTCCGCGAGCATTCCTGGCAGTTTCCTCAAGGTGGGATCAAGTACGGCGAGACCCCCATGCAGGCAATGTACCGGGAACTGCACGAGGAGACGGGCCTGCATCCGGAACACGTCAAGATAATCGGCCGCACTCGCGACTGGTTGCGTTACGAGGTGCCTGACAAGTTCATCAAACGCGAAGTACGCGGTCATTACCGCGGCCAGAAACAGATCTGGTTCCTGCTGCGGATGGTCGGACGCGATTGCGACATTTGCTTGCGCGCGACCGATCACCCGGAGTTCGATGCGTGGCGCTGGAACGAGTACTGGGTACCGCTCGATGCGGTGATCGAGTTCAAGCGGGATGTCTATCAGTTGGCGCTGACGGAACTGTCGCGCTTCCTGCGCCGCCCGGCGCAGCGGGCCGACAGGCCGCGAGGTCCGCGTCCGCGCTATCCGCGCGTCGTGGATTCGCAGCTCCATCAGACGGTAACGGTTGTCGACGCATCGGTGGTGTGTTCCGAGGTCGAAGTGGAAGCGAGCACGCTGGACGAGGCGCCGCCTCGCCTGATCCTCGGCGAATGACAAGTCGGACTGCATGACCGGGCGCGACCATGATGTCGCGCCCTTTTTTTACGAGGAATGCATATTGAAAGCGATTGCTCTCGCGCTCACGTCGATCGCGGCTGCGGCCGCCCTGGCTGGCTGCGCGCATTCGAACACGCCGTCCAACAAGGATGACAGCGCGTTCGTGTATCTGCTGGACCGTCAGCCGACCTGGAAGGAAAACACCGTCGACACGTTGCCGCCGCTGCCGCAGGCCGGCGACCTGCTGCCGTTCAACGTGTCGCAAAACACGCCGCTCAAGTTCTTCGTCGATGCGAAATCGCTCGCGGTCGGCACCGATGGCATCGTCCGGTACACGGTCGTCGTCACGAGCCCGGCCGGCGCACGCAACGTCATCTACGAAGGGATCCGCTGCGACACGTACGAGTGGCGCCAGTACGCGGGCCTCAACGCGGAGCACGACGGCTGGGACCGCACGGTCGAGAACGACTGGCGCCGCATCGAGAACGGCGACCTGAACGCGTACCACGCCGCGCTCTACCAGGACTACTTCTGCGCGAACAAGATGCCGATGGGCACGACGAAGTCGATTCTCGAGAACATCAAGTATCACCGCACCGCGCTGAACCAGCTGCGCTGACCGCGCGCGGCCCACAGCCGCCGCCATGTAAAAAGCCCGCGTCGCCGCGGGCTTTTTTTCGTGCCGACACCGCCGTCACCGGCGCGCGCGACTCACACGAGCACGAGGTTGTCGCGGTGGATCAGTTCCGGCTCCAGCATGTAGCCGAGCACCGCTTCGATCTCGCCACTCGGCTTGCGCTGGATCAGCTTCGTCTCAGCGCTGCTGTAATTGGTGAGACCGCGCGCGACTTCACGTCCGTCGGGGCCGACGCATGCGATCACCTCGCCGCGCGCGAACACGCCCTGCACGCTGACGATACCGATCGGCAGCAGGCTCTTGCCGCCCGACGTCAGCTTTTCGACTGCGCCGGCGTCGATCACGACGTGCCCGCGCACCTGCAGGTGATCCGCCATCCACTGCTTGCGCGCCGCCATCCGCGCCGTACGCGCGATCAGCTGCGTGCCGATCGACTCGCCCGCGGCGAGACGTGCGAGCACATCGGGTTCGCGCCCGCTTGCGATCACGGTGTTCGCGCCGCTGTGGGCCGCACGCTTGGCCGCGAGAATCTTCGTCAGCATGCCGCCGCGGCCGAGGCTCGACCCCGCGCCGCCCGCCATCGCCTCGAGCTCCGGCGCACCCGCATTCGCTTCCGCGACCAGCGTTGCCGACGGATCCTTGCGCGGATCGGCGGTGAAGAGGCCCGACTGGTCGGTGAGGATGATCAGCGCATCGCCTTCGATCAGGTTCGCGACGAGCGCGCCGAGCGTATCGTTGTCGCCGAACTTGATTTCGTCGGTGACGACCGTGTCGTTCTCGTTGATGATCGGCACGACGCCAAGCCGCAGCAGCGTGAGCAGCGTCGAGCGTGCATTCAGGTAGCGTTCGCGGTCCGCGAGGTCGGCATGGGTGAGCAGGATCTGCGCGGTGCGGATGCCGTGTTCGGAGAAGCGGCTCTCATAGACCTGCGCGAGACCCATCTGTCCGACCGCGGCCGCGGCCTGCAACTCGTCGATCTCGCGCGGACGCTTGCTCCAGCCGAGCCGCTGCATGCCTTCCGCGATGGCGCCCGAGCTGACGAGCACGACTTCCTTGCCCTCGTCGCGCAGCGCGGCGATCTGGGCGGCCCAGAGGCCAATTGCGGCATGATCGAGCCCCTTGCCGTCGTTGGTCACGAGGCTGGATCCCACCTTCACCACCAATCGCTTCGAATCCGCGATGATCGAACGCATCGTGCGCTGTCTCCTGTATGTGATGCCTGGCCCGGCCGGGCGCGATTAAATTCCACCGCCGGGCGGCTCACGCCCGGCGCATGCGGACCGCTCAGGCGTCGCTGCTCTCAGCGTCGGGCGACGGCGCGTCGCGGAAGCGCACGTCTGCCGCCAGATCTTCCGCCTCCTCGGCGCGATGCGCATCCGAATGCTCCGCGAGGTAGTCGTAGATCGCATAGCACAGCGCCTCGCAGCCTTGGCCTGTCAGCGCCGAGATCTCGAACACGGGGCCGTCCCAGCCGAAGCGCTCGAGGAAATCCGCGACGCGCGACTCGCGCTCGTCTTCCGACACCATATCGAGCTTGTTCAGCACGAGCCAGCGCGGCTTCTCGTACAGCGACTCGTCGTACTTGCGCAGCTCGCCGACGATCGCCGTCGCCTCCGCAACCGGATCGACGTTTTCATCGAACGGCGCGAGATCCACGAGATGCAGCAGCACGCCCGTACGCTGCAGGTGTCGCAGGAACTGATGACCGAGGCCTGCGCCTTCGGCTGCACCTTCGATCAGCCCCGGAATGTCGGCGATCACGAAGCTCTTGCTCGGCCCGACGCGCACGACGCCGAGATTCGGCGCGAGCGTCGTGAACGGGTAATCGGCAATCTTCGGCTTCGCGTTCGACACCGACGAAATGAACGTCGACTTGCCCGCGTTCGGCATGCCGAGCAGGCCGACGTCGGCGAGGACCTTCAGCTCGAGGCGCAGCATCCGGCGCTCGCCGGGCTTGCCGTCGGTCTTCTGGCGCGGCGCGCGGTTCGTGCTCGACTTGAAGTGCAGGTTGCCGAGACCGCCTGCCCCGCCCTTCGCGAGCATCACTTTCTGGTCGTGCTCGGTCAGGTCGGCGATCAGCTCGCCGGTGTCCATGTCGTTGATGATCGTACCGACCGGCATGCGCAGCGTGATATCGTCGCCGCCCTTGCCGTAGCAGTCCGAGCCGCGGCCGTTCTCGCCGTTGCGCGCCAGGTGCTTCTTCGCGTAACGGTAGTCGATCAGCGTGTTGATGTTGCGATCGGCGATCGCATAGACACTGCCGCCCCGGCCGCCGTCGCCGCCGTCCGGCCCGCCGAACGGAACGAATTTCTCGCGGCGCATCGACGCGCTGCCATCGCCTCCGTCTCCGGCGATGACTTCGATTCGTGCTTCGTCAATGAACTTCATTCGTTACTCCGCCCAGTATTTTCGCTATTGTGCCGCGCGCCGCCGCGCTTGAACAATCGGCCATCCGGCCAATTGCGCCTGCGCAGCGACAAAATAAAAAAGGCCCCGCGACAACTGCGGGGCCTTTCGGCTACGAAGCCCGTGGATGCCTGACTTAGGCAGCCGCCGGGACGACGATGACCGTATGCTTCTTGTCCGCGCCCTTCGTCGCGAACTTCACGTGGCCGTCGACCAGCGCGAACAGGGTGTGATCCTTGCCCATGCCGACGTTCTCGCCAGCGTGCATGCGGGTGCCGCGCTGACGCACGATGATGCCGCCGGCGTTGATCGCCTGGCCGCCGTACACCTTCACGCCGAGACGTTTCGACTCGGAGTCGCGGCCGTTCCGGGAAGAGCCGCCTGCCTTTTTGTGTGCCATCTGATTGCTCCTTTACCGAGGCGCTTACGCGTTGATCGCGTCGATGCGCAGCTCAGTGTAGTTCTGGCGGTGGCCGCCGTGCTTTTGGTAGTGCTTCCGGCGACGCATCTTGAAGATGGTGACCTTGGCATGACGACCGTGCGACACAACGGTGGCCTTGACGGAAGCCCCACTGACCAGCGGCGTACCGAACTTAATCGATTCGCCTTCGCCCACTGCGAGAACCTGGTCGAGCGTGATTTCAGCGTCAATGTCAGCCGGTATCTGTTCTACTTTGAGTTTTTCGCCAACGGCAACCTTGTACTGCTTGCCGCCGGTTTTTATGACCGCGTACATTGAGAACCTCACTCTGGATCCAATTTTTCCGCACACCACGCGCGGAAAAGGCGTGATTATACAGAGAGTTAGCAGCGCTGTCAAAGCCGATCAGCGATTGCCGCGCGCGGGCCTCGGCCGGACGGCCAAAATCGCGCCCGCGGCGCGGGCGACAACCCGGCATGTGGCGGATTCGACTTATAATCCGCGGCATCACCCAATTCCATGATCATGTCGTCGCCCACCGCCTCCCCCACCCTCAGCGCCGCCCACCTGCTCGCCCCGATCACCAGCGATATGGAGCAGGTAAATCGCGTCATCCGGCAAAGCCTCGCGTCCGACGTGCTGCTGATCAACCAGATCGCCGAATACATCATCGGCGCGGGCGGCAAGCGGCTGCGTCCGGCGTTGCTGCTGCTCGTCGCGGGCGCGCTCGGCGAAACGTCGCACCAGCGGCATGTGCTGGCCGCCGTCGTCGAGTTCATCCATACGGCCACGCTGCTGCACGACGACGTCGTCGATGAATCCGAGCTGCGGCGCGGCCGCCAGACGGCCAATGCGCTGTTCGGCAACGCGGCGAGCGTGCTGGTAGGCGACTACCTCTATTCCCGCTCGTTCGAGATGATGGTCGGCGTCGGCAAGATGCGCGTGATGGAGATCCTCTCCGAAGCGACGACCATCATTTCCGAAGGCGAGGTGCTGCAGCTCCTCAACATGCACGACGCGGACGTCGACGAGGCCCGCTACATGCAGGTGATCCGCTACAAGACGGCCAAGCTGTTCGAGGCATCGGCCCGTCTCGGCGCGGTGCTCGCGGGTGTCGACGCAACGACCGAAGCCGCCGCCGCCGAATACGGGCGCCGCATCGGCACCGCGTTCCAGATCATGGACGACTGGCTCGACTACGCGGGCACGGCCGAAGCGATGGGCAAGAACGCCGGCGACGACCTGCGCGAAGGCAAGCCGACGTTGCCGCTCATCTACCTGATCGAGCGCGGCACGCCCGAACAGGCCAAGCTCGCGCGCGAAGCGATCGAGCAAGGCGGCACCGACCGCTTCGACACGATTTTCGACGCGATCACGCGCTCCGGCGCGCTCGACCATACGCTCGAATGCGCGCGACAGGAAGCGCAGGCCGCGGCCGCCGCGATCGCCGCGTTCCCGGACTCCGTCTACAAGGAGAGCCTGCTCGAGCTGTGCTCGTATTCGACGTCGCGACAATCGTGACGCACACGGTCGGGCTGAAGCCGCCCGACCGCTTTAGTGCTTCCGGCCTCCGTCCTTGACGATGAGGCCGGTCGAAATGGACCGCCGGACCAGCATCTCAAAAATTTCTTCACAAAAGTGTTCCATTTTCGAAAAAGCGCTGGTATAGTTATGTTCTTGCTCGACGACGCAGCGGTCTTAAAGAAGACTGCCTGATCGGAAGAGTCCAAATCGGGGTGTAGCTTAGCCTGGTAGAGCGCTACGTTCGGGACGTAGAGGCCGGAGGTTCGAATCCTCTCACCCCGACCAGATTTGTGAAAAACCGTGCACGCAAGTGCACGGTTTTTTTTTACCTGCAGCCCGCGAAGGCCGATCCGCTTCGCGGCACGTCCCGGTCACCGGCCTCTGCTATAGTCCCTCCATCCCTGTCCTTCACTGCCCTTTCGACGCGTGGACCAAATTCCCTTATGGGCGCAAATCGGCGCCGTCTTCCTGCTTCTCCTCTGCTCCAGCTTCTTTTCCATTTCAGAAACCGCGATGATGGCGCTCAACCGCCATCGGCTGAAGCACCTCGCGGGCAAGGGCGCGCTGGGCGCCAAAACGACCCAGGGCCTGCTCACGCGCACCGACCAGCTGCTCAGCGTGATCCTGATCGGCAACAACCTGTTCAACACGATCATCCCGGTCCTCACGACGTCGATCGCGCTGCATACGTTCGGCCGTAACAACCTCGCGCTGTCGATCGCGACCGGCATCGTCGCGTTCCTGATCATCGTGTTTGCGGAGATCGCGCCGAAGATCGTCGGCGCGACGTTCCCCGAGCGCATCGCGCTGCCCGCGAGCCTGCTCATCGCGCCGCTGATGCGCGTGCTCAAGCCGATCGTCTGGTTCGTCAACGCGCTGGCGCACGGGATACTGTGGGTGCTGCGCATCAATACGGCCAAGGGCCGCGACCAGCGGATGTCGCCCGACGAACTGCGCACCATCGTGCTCGAGTCGAGCAGCTTCATGCCGACCAAGCACCGCAGCATCCTGCTCAACCTGTTCGACCTCGAGAACATCACCGTCGATGACGTGATGGTGCCGCGCCGCCAGATCGAATCGCTCAACTTCTACGCGCCGCTCGACGACGTCCTGCATCAGCTCGAGACCTGCTATCACAACCGGCTCGTCGTCTACGAAGGCGACATCGACAAGGTGCTCGGCGTCCTGCACGTACGCAAGACGCTGACCGCGCTGCACAACCAGGATTTCGACCGCGAGACGCTGCGCACGCTGCTCGCCGAGCCGTACTACGTGCCGTCGGGCACGCCGGTATTCCAGCAGCTCCAGTTCTTCCAGGAAAGCCGCCATCGCACGGCGCTGATCGTCAACGAATACGGCGAGCTCGAAGGCCTCGTCACGCCCGAGGACATCATCGAGGAGCTGATCGGCGAGTTCACGACGTCGATGCCGCGCAGCGAGCGCAAGGGCGGCTGGGACGAGAACGGCGAATGCATCGTCGCAGCCAGCATGCCGCTGCGCGAGCTGAACCGCTGGCTGCACCTGAAACTGCCGACGGACGGGCCGAAGACGCTCAACGGCCTGATCCTCGAAGTCCTCGAGGAGATTCCGGAAGACGACGTGTGCCTGAAGATCGGCGACGTGATGCTCGAGGTGATGCGCAGCGACGACCAGGCGGTGCGCACCGTCAAGCTCTTCAAGCCGCGCGCGACGCGCGGCACGCGCAGCCTCGTGCATTGAAGGGCATCAAGGCCGGTTCACGCTCACGACGAGCGTGCGCTGGCCGAACGGCCGACTATCGGCGCCGCCGTTGCCGCGCGACCATGCTGTGGTCACGGTAACCAGGCGGCCGACGCGCCGGCAATCATGCTCTTCACCCCTTCCGGCGGGATGCCCGCCATCCCCGACCCTGCGCCGTCCACCGGCCCTCGCCCGCTCGATGCGGCCCAGCTCGACGACGCCCCCGCCGCGCGGCTCCTGACGGATACGCTACGCGCCGCGAGCACGCGCGTGGCGTCCGACATCCACATCGAACCATTCGAAACCGGCTGGCGGATCCGCCTGCGCGTCGACGGCGTGCTGCATGAACGGGCGCGGCCGCCCGCGCACCTGCGCGACGCGTTCGTTACCCGCATCAAGGTGCTCGCGCGCATGGACATCGCCGAGCGCCGTCTCCCGCAGGACGGCCGGCTGCGCATCGCGCTGACCGACGGCGAACGCGGCGACTACCGGGTCAGCACGCTTCCCACGCTGTTCGGCGAAAAGCTCGTGCTGCGCCGTCTCGAAACGCTGCCGCCGGATCTCACGCTCGCCAGCCTCGGCTTCGACGCGCAACAGGCCGCTGCGATGGAGGCGGCGATCCGCGCGCCGCACGGCCTCGTGCTCGTTACCGGGCCGACCGGCAGCGGCAAGACGCTGTCGCTGTATTGCGCGCTGCAGATGCTCGACCGCGACGCGGACAACGTCTGCACGGTCGAGGATCCGGCCGAGATCCAGCTCGACGGCATCAATCAGGTCGGTGTCGCCGAGAAGGCCGGGCTGACTTTCGCCACCGCGCTGCGCGCACTGTTGCGGCAGGATCCGGACGTCATCATGGTCGGCGAGATCCGCGACGCGGAAACGGCCGACGTCGCGATCAAGGCGGCGCAGACCGGACACCTCGTCCTGTCGACGCTGCATACCAATGACGCACCCGCCGCCGTCGCACGGCTGCTCGACATCGGCGTCGCGCCGTACAACCTCGCAGCGGCGTTGCGCCTCGTCACCGCGCAGCGCCTCGTGCGCCGCCTGTGTGCAGACTGCCGCACGCCTTCGGACGCGCCGGCGCGCCTGTTGCGCGAAGCCGGCTGCGATCCGTCGGCGCTGGTGTCGGGATGGCGGCCGTTCGTTGCGCGCGGCTGCGCCGCCTGTCACGGCATCGGCTACCGCGGCCGTATCGGCGTGCACCAGACGATGCCGGTTTCGCCCGGGCTGGCGGAACGGATCGTCGCGCGCGCGAGCGTCGGCCAGCTCGCCCGGCACGCCGCAAGCGAAGGCGTGCGCACGCTGCGCGCCGCCGCACTCGCCCGCGTGCAGGACGGCACGACGAGTCTCGCGGAAGCGTGCGCGATGACACCCGACGCATGAGTGCGGCAGCGCCGCCGCGGGAAACCCGCTTCGCCTGGCGCGGCCGCCGCCGGGACGGCACGCCGCGTCGCGGAACCGTCATCGCGTTCGACGCAGCCGGTGCACGCGCGCGCCTCGCGCGCAACGGCATCACCGTGCTGTCGCTCGACGCACGCGGCACGGCCCGGCCGCCGAACGCCCGCGGTCGCGATATCACGCGCTTCACGCGTCAGCTCGCCAGCTTGCTGCAGGCCGGCCTGCCGCTCGCCCCGTCGCTGGAGATGCTCGCGCGCACCGGCGGACCGGACGGCATGCCGCGCATCGCGGCCGGCCTTGCGCGCCAGATCGTCGACGGTCGGCGCTTCGCCACGGCGCTCGCCCGTTATCCGTCGCAGTTCGGTTCGCTGTATTGCCAGCTGATCGAGGTCGGCGAGACGTCCGGTGCACTCGGCACGGTGCTGACGCGCGTCGCGGACCACCGCGAGCGCGCCGATGCGCAGCGTCGCAAGCTGCGTGCCGCACTCGCGTATCCGGTCGCGGTCATCGTGTTCGCGCTCGCGATCACGATCGCGCTGATGCTGTGGGTCGTGCCGACGTTCCGGCAGATCTTCGACGGATTCGGCGCCGCGCTGCCGGCACCGACGCGCATGCTGCTCGCGCTCGCGTCCGCCACATCGACGTGGGGCCTCCCGCTGCTGGCCGGCGCCGCCGTGGCGGGCATCGCCGCCCGGCACGCGATCCGTCGCCTGCCCGCCGCGCGTTTCGCGCTTGCCCGCGCGATGTTGCGCATGCCGCTCGTCGGCAGCGCGCTGAGCCGGTTCGCCGCCGCGCGATGGTGCCGGTCGCTTGCGACACTGCTCGGCGCGGGCGTGCCGCTCGCCGATGCGTTCGCGACGCTCGAACGCACGGCCGGCCATCCCGTGTACGAGCAGGCCACCGCGCACATCGCTGCGCGCGTGCTGCACGGCGCGCGTCTTGCCGACGCGATGCAGGCGGCCGCCTGCTTTCCGGACGACGTCGTCCAGCCGATCGCGGTCGCGGAAGAAACCGGCGCGCTCGACACGATGCTCGCCGACATCGCCGCGCTGTGCGAACGTCAGCTCGATGCGCATCTCGATACGATCGCCGCGCTCGGCGAGCCGCTGATCGTGATCGTGCTGGGCGCGCTGGTGGGCAGTCTGGTCGTCGCGATGTACCTGCCCATCCTTCAGCTCGGCAACGTGGTGTAGCATCGCAACCGAATCTGTCGCCTTTTAGCCCGATCACCCCGCCCCATGACGCCCATGCCTCTGTTCGCTGCCCCCGCCCTGCCCGTGCTGGCGACGCTGCCGCCTGCCGCGCAGTACGCGTTCGCCGTCGTGTTCGGCCTGTGCATCGGCAGCTTCATCAACGTCGTCGTTCACCGGCTGCCCGTGATGATGGAGCGCGCATGGCGCGCGGAAATCGCCGAGGCCACGGGCACGCACGCGGAGCCCGACGACGGCTATCCGCCGCGCTACGATCTGTGGCATCCGCGCAGCGCGTGCCCGCATTGCGGCCACGTGCTGCGCGCGTGGGAAAACATCCCGCTCGTCAGCTACCTGCTGCAGCGCGGACGCTGCCGGCGGTGCGGCCACGCGATCGGCATACGCTACCCGCTGATCGAACTGGCTGGCGCGCTGCTTGCCGCCGCCTCGCTCGCCGCATTCGGGCCGACCGTCGCCGCGCTCGCCGCGTTCGGCCTGTGCGCCGCGCTGCTCGCGATGAGTGCAATCGACATCCGGACCGGCTACCTGCCCGACTCGATGACGCTGCCGCTGCTCTGGGCCGGGCTCGCGCTGAATCTCGGCGGCACGTTCACGTCGCTGCGCGCCGCCGTCATCGGCGCGATGGCCGGCTACCTGTTCCTGTGGTCGATCTACTGGCTGTTCAGGTGGTTGCGCGGCATCGAGGGCATCGGCTTCGGTGATCTGAAGCTGCTCGGCGCCCTCGGTGCATGGATGGGCTGGGCCGCGCTGCCGCAGGTGGTGCTGTTCGCCGCGGTGACGGGCGCGATCGTCGGCCTCGTCGCGACGTGGCGCGGCCGCATGCGTTTCGAGGAGCCGATTCCGTTCGGCCCGTTTCTCGCCGCAGGCGGCGCCGCGACGCTGTTTTTCGGCACCCCTTTCTATTCGGCGCTCGGGGGCTGAAATGAGGCACCCCCACGCTTACCATGTTCGCTGCCCCCGTGGGGCGGCCCGGCGGAGGCTGACATGTTTGCAGTAGGACTCACCGGCGGGATCGGCAGCGGCAAGACCACCGTCGCGGATCTGTTCGCGGCCCGCGGCGCGTCGATCGTCGACACCGACCTGATCGCCCATCGCATCACCGCACCCGGCGGGCTCGCGATGCCGGCGATCGAGCAGGCATTCGGCGCCGAATTCGTCGCAGCGGACGGCTCGCTCGACCGCGCGAAGATGCGCACACTGATCTTCAGCGACGACGCGGCACGGAGGCGGCTCGAGGCGATTACGCATCCGCTGATCCGTGAGGAGACCGACCGCGAAGGCCGCGACGCACGAGGTGCGTACGTGATGTATGTCGTACCGCTCCTCGTCGAGTCCGGCAACTGGAAGGCGCGCGTCGATCGCGTGCTCGTCGTCGATTGCGATGTCGAGACCCAGATCGCGCGCGTGATGCGCCGCAATGGCTTCACACACGAACAGGTCGAGGCGATCGTCGCGCGGCAGGCGACGCGCGACGCACGTCTCGCCGCTGCCGACGACGTGATCGTCAACGATGCGACGACGCCCGATACGCTCGCCGCGCAGGTCGATGCGCTGCACCAGCGCTATCTCGCGTACTCGTCAGAGGAAAAATGATCGCCGCATCGCCGCGCCGCGCACGCGCGGCCCGCGCGCGACCGTGTGAGGGCGCACGAAATTGGCGCTTGGCCAGGGTAGACAGTGCGCATTAGAATGTCCTGCATTGTTTCAATCCCCACGCGAGAGGCGAGCGCGCTTGATTCTTTACGAGTATCCGTTCAATGAGCGAATTCGCACGCTGTTGCGCCTCGAAGACCTGTTCGAGCGCTTTGTGTTCTTTTTGGCTCAAGAGGACCCGCGGGAACATCACATCGCGCTGACGACGCTGTTCGAGATCGCCGAAGTAACGGGCCGCGCCGACCTGAAATCGGAGCTGATGAAGGAGCTCGAACGTCAGCGTCAGACACTCGCGCCGTTTCGCGGCAATCCCGGCATCGAACAGAACGCACTGGAAGCCGTGCTCGGCGAAATCGAGCAGACCCTCGCGAATCTCGCGCAAATGCAAGGCAAGACCGGCCAGCATCTGGTCGACAACGAATGGCTTGCCAGCATCCGCAGCCGCGCGGTCATTCCCGGCGGCACGTGCAAATTCGACCTGCCGTCGTACTACGCATGGCAGCAATGGCCCGCCGAACAGCGGCGTCAGGACATCGCGAAGTGGATCATGCCGCTGCTGCCGCTGCGCGACGCTGCGGCAATCGTGCTGCGCCTCGCACGCGAATCGGGCCAGGCGTCGAAGGTGATGGCGATGCAGGGCAGCTATCAGCAGATGCTGTCCGGCCGGAGCTATCAACTGATGCAGGTGCGCGTGGCGCCGGAGCTGCGCGTGATTCCGGAAGCCAGTGCGAACAAGTACATGCTGTGGGTGCGCTTCACGATGCAGGACGGCGACGTGCGGCCACGCGCGGTGGACATCGATGTACCGTTCCACCTGACCCTGTGCAATCTGTAACGGCCAAGTGCCGGATCGACGCTTTCGTATGACTACCGTTGTGAAATGTCCGTCGTGCGGCGCCGAAGTGCGCTGGACGCCTGAAAATCGCTTCCGTCCCTTCTGTTCGGCTCGCTGCAAGCAGCTCGATCTCGGCGCATGGGCTGCTGAAAAGTATCGGATCGGCGGCAATTCGGACGACGCCCCGTTGTCCGAAGAAGACGGCACGGACGGAAAACGCAACAGCTGAGCGGTTCCGTCCCGGCCGTTCGCGCGATCACGCGATCGCGATTCGGGCCCGCCGATGCGGGCGAGCCACGGACGTCAGCGTTGCGCTTCGTCCTTTGCAAGCAGTTCCAGGATCGGCAGCGCCGCAGGCAACAGCGGCGCAACGTCGACCGGCAGGTGCTGCCAGACGAACGCCTGCCCTTCCTTGCTGTGCGGCTCGCCCGTCCATCCCGTCACCTTGCAGAAGTAGAGCCGCACATACGCGTGCGGATAATCGTGCTCGAGCGTGTGCCAGCGATGGCAGGCCGTGACGACGATGCCGAGTTCCTCGTGGAGTTCGCGCGCGAGCGCGTCCTCCACGCTTTCCCCGGCCTCCAGCTTGCCGCCCGGAAACTCCCAGTAGCCTTCGTACGGCTTGCCCAGCAGGCGCTGCGCGAGCAGATACCGGCCGTCCGGCTGCACCATGATGCCGACCGCGACTTCGGTCACCTTCCGGCCGTCGGGCGCGCGCACGGCGTCCCGCGCGATATCCGTGCTCATGCCTGCTCCTTGCGGCCCGACCAGTCGCGCGCGAACTGCCACGCGACGCGTCCCGAGCGCGAACCGCGCTCGAGCGCCCAGACGAGCGCATCGCCGCGCGCCGTTTCGATCTCGGCGTCGTCGCAGCCGAAGTGGTGCAGCCAGTGCGCGACGATCCCGAGGTAATCGTCCTGCTTGAACGGATAGAAGCTGACCCACAGGCCGAAGCGCTCGGACAGCGAAATCTTCTCCTCGACCACTTCGCCGGGATGGATCTCGCCGTCCGGCAGGTGCTTGTACGTCTCGTTGTCGCTCATGTACTCGGGCAGCAGATGGCGGCGATTCGACGTCGCGTAGATCAGCACGTTGTCCGATTGCGCAGCGACCGAGCCGTCGAGCGCGACCTTCAGCGCCTTGTAGCCCGACTCGCCTTCCTCGAACGACAGGTCGTCGCAGAACACGATGAAGCGCTCGGGGCGCTGCGCGATCAGATCGACGATATCGCCGAGATCGTGCAGGTCGTCCTTGTCGACTTCGATCAGTCGCAGCCCGTCCTTCGCGTACGCGTTCAGGCACGCCTTGATCAGCGACGACTTGCCGGTGCCGCGCGCGCCCGTCAGCAACACGTTGTTGGCCGGCTTCTGCTGCACGAACTGCCGCGTGTTTTGCTCGATCAGGCCCTTCTGGCGATCGATGTTGTGCAGGTCGGCGAGCGTGATCGTCGATGCGGCCGGCACCGGCTGCAGATAACCGCGCCCCTGGCGCTTGCGCCAGCGGAACGCATGCGCGGCGTTCCAGTCGACGGCTGCCGGCGCCGGCGGCAGCGTCGCCTCGAGACGGCCGAGCAGCGCTTCCGCGCGCGTCAGAAACTGTTCGAGCTTGTCCATGATGGTCGACCGCCCCCGATCAGGAGCGGTAGTCCGCGTTGATGCTCACATAATCGTGCGACAGGTCGCACGTCCAGATCGTCGCCTGCGCGTCGCCGCGGCCGAGCAGCACGCGGATCGTGATCTCGCTGTTCTTCATCACGCGCTGGCCGTCCTCTTCCTGGTAGGCCGGGTTGCGCCCGCCCGCCTTCGCGACCAGCACGTCGTCGAGATACAGGTCGATCTTGCCGACGTCGAGATCGCCGACGCCCGCATAGCCGATCGCCGCGAGAATGCGGCCGAGGTTCGGGTCCGACGCGTAGAACGCGGTCTTCACGAGCGGCGAGTGGCCGATCGCGTACGCGATCTGGCGGCATTCCGCGACATTGCGGCCGCCCTCGACCTGCACCGTCATGAATTTCGTCGCGCCTTCGCCATCGCGCACGATCAGCTGCGACAGCACCTGCGCGACTTCGGTCACCGCGTCGCGCAGCGCCGCGTACGCGGGCGAATCGGTCGACGTGATCGCCGGCAGCGTGCTCTTGCCGGACGCGATCAGCATGAACGAGTCGTTCGTCGACGTGTCGCCGTCGATCGTGATGCAGTTGAACGAGCGGTCCGCGACTTCCTTCACGAGCGTGTCGAGCACCGGCTGCGCGACGTTCGCGTCGAACGCGAGGAAACCGAGCATCGTCGCCATGTTCGGCTTGATCATGCCCGCGCCCTTGCTGATGCCGGTCAGCGTGACCGTGTGGCCGTCGATCGTCACCTGCCGCGACGTCGCCTTCGGCAGCGTGTCGGTCGTCATGATCGCCTGTGCCGCGTCGTACCAGTGCGCGGCCTGGCGGTTCGCGAGCGCCGCCGGCAGGCCGGCCTTCAGGCGGTCGATCGGCAGCGGCTCGAGGATCACGCCGGTCGAGAACGGCAGCACCTGCGACGCCTCGACGCCCGCGAGGCGCGCGAGCGCCGCGCAGGTCTCACGCGCGTGCGCGAGGCCCGGCTCGCCGGTGCCCGCGTTCGCGTTGCCGGTATTCACGACGAGCGCGCGAATGCCCGCGCCGCCCGCGCGCACCTTCGCCAGATGCTCGCGGCACACGGTCACGGGCGCCGCGCAGAAGCGGTTCTCGGTGAATACGCCGGCGACCGTCGCGCCTTCCTCGACGGAAATGACCAGCACGTCCTTGCGGTTCGGCTTGCGAATGTTCGCCTCGGCCCAGCCCAGCGTGACGCCGGCGACGGGATGCAGTTGGGCGGGATCGATCGACGGGAAATTGACAGCCATGTGGAACACCTGCCGGAAGGAAAATGCCGGCGCGCGCCGGCATCGATTGAACGAACCGGCGGCCGCACACGCAGGCCGCCGCTAATCACCACACAAATCAACGCTGCAAACGACGCGGCGCGCTCATCGCGCGCCGCTTTCGATCACGACAACTTGCCGTGACAGTGCTTGTACTTCTTGCCGCTGCCGCACGGGCACGGATCGTTGCGGCCGACCTTCGGCATCTCGCCGCCGGGGCCGCTATGCGTCATCGCGCTGCCGACCATCTCGGCCGTCGCAGCCGCGACCGCCGCGCCGCCGGCCACCGGCGCACCGGCTTCCGCAAACTCGGCATGCTGGTACGCGACGTTCTCGAGATTGCCGCTGCCGCGCTCCTCGATCTGCTCGGCCGCTTCCTCGAGCTGCTCCGGCGACTGGATCTGGACGTTCATTACGATCCGCGTGACTTCCTGCTTGATCGCCTCGAGCATCGCGGCGAACAGCTCGAACGCCTCGCGCTTGTACTCCTGCTTCGGGTTCTTCTGCGCATAGCCGCGCAGGTGGATGCCCTGGCGCAGGTGGTCGAGCGCCGCGAGGTGCTCACGCCACAGGCGGTCGACCGCCTGCAGCATCACCGAGCGCTCGAACGCGCTGAACGATTCGCGGCCGACCAGCGCGACCTTCGACTCGTATTGCTCGTCGGCCGCGGTCGTCACCGCTTCGAGAATCTCGTCGGCCGTGATCGACGTCGACTCGTTCACCATTTCCTGGATCGCGAGATCGAGCTGCCAGTCATTGCGCAGCGCTTCCTCGAGCTCGGGGACGTCCCACTGCTCTTCGATGCTGGCCGCCGGCACGAACTGGCGAACGACGTCGCTGATCACGCCGTGACGCATCGCGGTGATGGTCTCGGTGATGTCGTGCGCTTCGAGCAGCTCGTTGCGCTGCTGGTAGATGACCTTGCGCTGGTCGTTCGCGACGTCGTCGTACTCGAGCAGCTGCTTGCGGATGTCGAAGTTGCGGGCCTCGACCTTGCGCTGCGCGGATTCGATCGAGCGCGTGACGATGCCGGCCTCGATCGCCTCGCCTTCCGGCATCTTCAGGCGATCCATGATCGAGCGCACGCGGTCGCCGGCGAAGATGCGCAGCAGCGGATCGTCGAGCGACAGGTAGAAGCGCGACGAACCCGGGTCGCCCTGGCGGCCCGCACGGCCGCGGAGCTGGTTGTCGATCCGGCGCGACTCGTGGCGCTCGGTGCCGATGATGTGCAGGCCGCCCGCGGCCTTCACCTGCTCGTGCAGCGGCTCCCATTCGTCGTGGAGCTGCTGGATGCGGCGCGCTTTTTCGTCCGCCGGGACCGACTCGTCGGCCTCGAGGAATGCAGCCTGCTTCTCGGCGTTGCCGCCGAGCACGATGTCGGTACCGCGGCCCGCCATGTTGGTCGCGATCGTGATGCGCTTCGGACGGCCTGCTTCGGCGACGATCGCCGCTTCACGCGCGTGCTGCTTCGCGTTCAGCACCTCGTGCGGCAGCCCCGCCTGCTTCAGCAGGTGAGACAGCAGCTCGGAGTTCTCGATCGACGTCGTGCCGACGAGCACCGGCTGGCCGCGCTCGTAGCAGTCGCGAATGTCGCGGATCACCGCGTCGTAGCGTTCCTTCGCGGTCTTGTAGATCTGATCCTGCTTGTCGATCCGCTTCGGCGGACGGTTGGTCGGGATCACGACCGTCTCGAGACCGTAGATCTCGTTGAATTCGTACGCTTCGGTGTCCGCGGTGCCGGTCATGCCCGACAGCTTCGCGTACATCCGGAAGTAGTTCTGAAACGTGATCGACGCGAGCGTCTGGTTCTCGCTCTGGATCTTCACGTGCTCCTTCGCCTCGACCGCCTGGTGCAGGCCGTCGGACCAGCGGCGGCCCGCCATCAGGCGGCCCGTGAATTCGTCGACGATGACCACTTCGCCGTTCTGCACGACGTAGTGCTGGTCGAGATGGAACAGCGTGTGCGCGCGCAGCGCCGCGTACACGTGGTGCATCAGCGTGATGTTCTGCGGTGCGTACAGGCTCTCGCCGTCGCCGATCAGGCCCCACTCGGAGAGCAGGCGCTCGGCCTTCTCGTGGCCCGATTCCGTCAGGAACACCTGGCGCCCCTTCTCGTCGAGCGTATAGTCGCCCGGCTTCTCGACGCCCGTGCCGTCGGCCTTCTCTTCGCCGATCTGGCGCTCGAGCAGCGGCGGCAGCGCGTTCATCCGCACGTACAGCTCGGTGTGGTCCTCGGCCTGGCCCGAGATGATCAGCGGCGTACGCGCTTCGTCGATCAGGATCGAGTCGACCTCGTCGACCACCGAGAAATTGAGCGAACGCTGCACGCGCGCGCCGGTCTCGTAGACCATGTTGTCGCGCAGGTAGTCGAAGCCGAACTCGTTGTTCGTGCCATACGTGATGTCCGACGCGTACGCCTGCTGCTTCTGCTCGTGCTCCATGCCGGACAGGTTGATGCCGACCGACAGCCCGAGGAAGTTGTAGAGGCGCGCCATCCACTCGGCGTCGCGCTGCGCGAGGTAGTCGTTGACCGTCACGACGTGCACGCCGCGGCCCGACAGCGCATTCAGGTACACGGGCAGCGTCGCGACGAGCGTCTTGCCTTCGCCGGTGCGCATTTCGGCGATCTTGCCGTAATGGAGCACCATGCCGCCGATCAGCTGCACGTCGAAGTGGCGCATCTTCAGCACCCGGCGGCTCGCCTCGCGGCAGACCGCAAACGCCTCGGGCAGCAGTTTGTCGAGCGACTCGCCGGCTGCAATTCGCTGGCGGAACTCGTCCGTCTTGCCGCGCAACTGGTCGTCCGTCAGCTGCTCGATCTGCGTTTCGAGCGCATTGATCGCCGCGACGGTCTTTTGATATTGCTTGACGAGCCGCTGGTTGCGGCTGCCAAAAATTTTCTGGAGAAAACCGTTTGTCATCGGATCGGATCCTGCGTCGCAGCACCGGCGCCCGGCGCGAGTTGCGCGCCCCGACACCCGAGCCTCGGCGGCTTAGCGTATGAGTGAATTCAAACATCGAATTTTAGCACGCGGGGGAGCATGCGCCCGTGTCATGGCTTGACGGCCGACGCGCCCCGGCCACCGGGCCAGCGGCGCGAAAGCACGGCGCACGCGCGCCGCCGCGGGTACAATCGGCGTCAACGTCCGCGTGCCCGCGCGCCTGAAGAATGCCTCGATGAACCGATTTTCCAAGCGTTTCGGCCCGCTCGCCGCGCATCGCCCGCAACCCGTGTCGGAACTGCTCAAGCACACCGACGCGTTTACGGCACTGCGTGCAGGCGTGGAGCAGGTCGCCGCGCTGCAGCGCGACCTCGCCGCACTGTTGCCCGACTATCTCGCGAGTCACATCGAACCGGGCTTCATCAAGGACGGCACCCTGACCCTCTTTGCTGCGCACAACGCGCTGGCCGCGCGGCTGCGGCAGGTCGAACCGCGGCTGCTCGCGGATCTCCAGCGGCGCGGCTGGCCGGTTGCGACGCTGCGCGTGCGCGTGCGCCCGAAGGACGCGCCGGAGCCGCCGCCCGTGAAGCAGGCGCGGATGACGCCTGCGGGCGCGGCCGCGCTGCGCGACCTGGCCGACCATCTCGCGCCGTCACCGCTGCAGGCGGCGCTTGCACGGATGGCGGCCCGGCATGGCGGCAAGACGCCACGCTGACCCCGCGCGCGCCACCCGGCATCAACGAAAAAAGCGGCCCGAAGGCCGCTTTTTTCATGAACCATCAGCGCGTCGAACGCGCGTCGCTCACGCGAATGCCGTCTGCGTATCGAACGCGAAACCGCTCGGCGCGGTCTGCGGATCGTCGAACGTGACGATCTCGTAGGCGTCCTCGTGCGCGAGCAGTTCACGCAGCAGCGCGTTGTTCAGCCCGTGCCCCGACTTGTACGCGGTGTACGACGCCAGCAGCGGATGGCCAATCACGTACAGGTCGCCGATCGCGTCGAGCATCTTGTGCTTCACGAACTCGTCGTCGAAGCGCAGCCCGTCGTTGTTCAGGATGCGGTACTCGTCGAGCACGATCGCGTTGTCCATGCTGCCGCCGCGCGCGAGGCCCATCTCGCGCAGCATCTCGGCTTCGTGCGCGAAGCCGAACGTGCGCGCGCGCGCGATCTCGCGCACGTACGACGTGTTCGCGAAATCGACCTCGAGTTCCTGGCCCGTCTTGTCGACGGCCGGGTGGCGGAAGTCGATCGAGAACTTCAGCTTGAAGCCGAAGTACGGATCGAGGCGCGCGAACTTGTCGCCGTCGCGGATTTCGACCGGCTTCTTCACCTTGATGAAGCGCTTCGGCGCGTTCTGCTCCTCGATGCCGGCGGACTGGATCAGGAACACGAAGGTCGCCGCGCTGCCGTCCATGATCGGGATTTCCTCGGCCGTCACGTCGACATAGAGATTGTCGATGCCGAGGCCGGCACACGCCGACATCAGGTGCTCGACGGTCGACACGCGGACGCCATCCTTCTGCAGCACCGACGCGAGCCGCGTGTCGCCGATCGACATGGCCGAGGCGGGAATGTCGACGGGGGTGGGCAGGTCGACGCGCGAGAAGACGATGCCCGTGCCCGGCGCGGCGGGACGGAGCGTCAGTTCGATCTTGCGGCCGGAGTGGAGACCGATACCCACGGTCTTCACGATCGATTTGATGGTGCGCTGCTTCAGCATGGTGTTCTTCGTCTTGATTGAAGATTTCAATCAGGAGTTATATTCGATAGGTGAGATTATAGCGTAATTCCCTATTCAACGCTGTTTGAAACTGCGTATCAAACTGTTTCGGCCGTTTACCCGCGCCGATACGGGACGGGCCGATGCCCGGAACGGAGGCGTTTCCGGTCATCAGCCCGTGTTACAACTGCCCTGCGGCCGCGGCGCAACGTTGCCCTCGGGCAACGGCGCACCGCGCAATCAGGACTTCAACATTGCCAGCACACTCGCCGCATCGCTCACTTCGAACTTGCCCGGCGCTTCGACGGCCAGCGTCTTGACCACACCGTCGTCGACCACCATCGCGTAGCGCAGGGAGCGAATCCCCATGCCACGCGCGGACAAATCCTGCGTCAGCCCCAGCGCATGAGTGAAAGCCGCGCTGCCGTCCGCCATCATGCGCACCTTGCCCGCGGTGTGCAGATCACGTCCCCAAGCGCCCATCACGAATGCGTCGTTGACGGACACGCACCAGATCTCGTCGATGCCGGCCGCGCGCAATGCGTCGGCGTGCTCGACATAGCCCGGCACATGTTGCGCCGAACAGGTCGGCGTGAAAGCGCCGGGCAATCCGAAGACCACCACCCGCTTGCCCGCCGTCTGCTCGCGCACGCTGCGGGCGTTCGGCCCCAGCGTACAGCCGTCTCGCGCGTCGTCGATGAACTCGAACAGTTGCGCGTCGGGCAGCGCGTCGCCCACTTGAATCATGCCTGGTCCCTCATAGCGATACGGTTTCGCGTGTCACACGGACAGCACGGCCCATCCCGCCTCGCCGAAGCGAAGAGGGCACATTTCCCGGCCCGGCGTCGCAGCCGACGCGGCCTGTCATGGTCCGTAGCATCCGTCTCACACGGCTTCACCGCGGCGACCCCGCCGCGGCAGCGCCGGTGTGCGTCAGTCAGCCTGCTTGCGCAGGAAAGCCGGGATGTCGTACGTGTCGACACCCTTCTCCTGCAGCGCCTGCACGTGCGATGCCGCGGTTTCGCGCGAGTTGCGCCACACGGCCGGCGTGTCGAGCGCGCCGTAGTCGGCCGTGCTCACGTGATGCGCCGGTGCGTAGCTGTTGTGCGAGACCGCGTTGATCGGCTGGTTGTCCGTGCCGGTACGCAGCAGCGTCATCGGTGCCGACTGCTGCTTCTTCGCCGCACGGCCGAGGCCCGTCGCGACGACCGTCACGCGCAGCGCGTCGCCCATCGCATCGTCGTACACCGCGCCGAAGATCACCGTTGCGTCTTCCGCCGCGTAGCTCTTGATCGTGTTCATCACTTCGCGCGTTTCCGACAGGCGCAGCGAGCGGCTCGACGTGATGTTGACCAGCACGCCGCGCGCGCCCGACAGGTCGACGCCTTCGAGCAGCGGGCTCGCCACGGCCTGTTCCGCCGCGAGGCGCGCGCGATCGACGCCGGCGACCGTCGCCGTGCCCATCATCGCCTTGCCCTGCTCGCCCATCACCGTCTTCACGTCTTCGAAGTCGACGTTCACGAGGCCATCGACGTTGATGATTTCCGCGATGCCGGCCACGGCGTTGTTCAGGACGTCGTCCGCGCACTGGAAGCACTTGTCCATCTCGGCGTCATCGCCCATCACGTCGAACAGCTTGTCGTTCAGCACGACGATCAGCGAGTCGACGTGATCCTCCAGCTGCTGCGAACCGGCTTCCGCGACACGCATCCGCTTGCCGCCTTCGAACTCGAACGGCTTGCTGACGACACCGACCGTCAGAATGCCCATCTCCTTCGCGATCTGCGCGACGACCGGTGCCGCGCCCGTGCCGGTGCCACCGCCCATGCCGGCCGTGATGAACACCATGTGCGCGCCGCGCAGCGCGTCGGCGATGCGCTCACGCGCCTCTTCGGCGGCCGCACGGCCCATTTCCGGCTTCGCGCCGGCGCCGAGGCCCGTGTTGCCGAGCTGGATCACCGACGTTGCGCGCGAACGCGACAGCGCCTGCGCGTCCGTGTTCATCACGATGAAGTCGACGCCCTGCACGCCGCGGTTGATCATGTGCTGCACGGCATTGCCGCCAGCGCCGCCAACGCCCACCACCTTGATGATGGTGCCGTTGGTTTCGGTTTCCAGCATTTGGAATTCCATTGTTGCCTCCGTCAAGAAAATTACTGCTACTCGGCCGTTATTCGGCAGGAGATCGGGCAACCCCCTGTCGCGCGCCAGCCGCCGGCACCGGCGCGAATTCCGATTCGGTTCGTCAGAAGTTGCTCAGGAACCATTCCTTCATCCGCGAGAAGATCTGCCCCGCGTTGCCGGACTGCACGGCGACCTTGCGGCCGCGCATGCGCTGAGCGCTGCCTTCCACCAGCAGGCCCATCGCCGTCGAATAGCGCGGATTGCGCACGACGTCGGCGAGGCCGCCCGCATACTCCGGCGCGCCGATGCGCACCGGTTTCAGGAAAATGTCTTCGCCGAGCTCGACCATGCCCGGCATCATCGCCGCGCCGCCGGTAATGACCACGCCGGAGCTCAGCAGTTCTTCGTAGCCCGACTCGCGCACGACCTGCTGCACGAGCGAGAACAGCTCCTCGACGCGCGGCTCGATCACCGCCGCGAGCGCCTGGCGCGACAGCGTGCGCGGGCCGCGTTCGCCGAGGCCCGGCACTTCGACCATCTCGTCCGGATCGGCGAGCGCCTGCTTCGCGATGCCGTAGCCGACCTTGATGTCTTCCGCATCCGGCGTCGGCGTGCGCAGCGCCATCGCGATGTCGCTCGTGATCTGGTCGCCGGCGATCGGGATCACCGCGGTGTGGCGGATCGCGCCTTCGGCGAAGATCGCGATGTCGGTCGTGCCGCCGCCGACGTCGACGAGCACCACGCCGAGATCCTTCTCGTCCTCGGTCAGCACCGCGAGCGACGACGCAAGCGGCTGCAGGATCAGGTCGTTCACTTCCAGCCCGCAGCGGCGCACGCACTTGACGATGTTCTGCGCGGCGCTCACCGCGCCCGTCACGATGTGCACCTTCACCTCGAGGCGGATGCCGCTCATGCCGATCGGCTCGCGCACGTCTTCCTGGCCGTCGATGATGAATTCCTGCGTGAGGATGTGCAGCACCTGCTGGTCGGTCGGGATGTTGATCGCCTTCGCGGTCTCGATCACGCGCGCGACGTCGGTCTGCGTGACCTCCTTGTCCTTGATCGCGACCATCCCGCTCGAGTTGAAGCTGCGGATGTGGCTGCCGGCGATCCCCGTGAACACGTTGGTGATCTTGCAGTCGGCCATCAGCTCGGCTTCCTCGAGCGCGCGCTGGATCGACTGCACGGTGGCCTCGATGTTGACCACCACCCCCTTCTTCAGACCTTTCGATTCGCTCTGGCCGAGACCGATCACCTCGTAGTGGCCTTCGCCCTTCAGCTCCGCGACGACGGCCACCACCTTCGACGTGCCGATGTCGAGGGAAACCAGCAGATCTTTGTAGTCTTTGCTCATAAAGTGCTCTTGCGTGTGATCTCTCGTTACTTCTTGCGCTTGTCGGTATCGGTCAGGAACCGCATGCCCGCCGCGCGAATCGCGAATCCGTTCGGATAGCGCAGGTCCGCGTACTCGATGTCGTTGCCCCAGCGTTCCGTGACGGCCGGCCATGCGGCGACGAGACGCTGGCTCCGGTCATGCAGCGATTCGCTGTTGCGCTCCTTGCCCAGCTCGACCTGCATCCCGTTCGACAGCTTCACCGTCCACGCATAGCGCGCCGACAGCGTCACTTCCTCCGGCGCCGCCTTCAGCGGCGCGAACCAGTTCGCGAAGTCGCGATACCGCGCGACGACTTCCTTCGCGCTGCCTTCCGGCCCGTCGAACGCGGGCAGCGCCTCGTCGAGTTCGCCCTGGTTCGCGGTGAACAGCTCGCCGTCGACGCTCACGAGCTGGTTGCTGCCCCACGTCCCGAGCGGTTTGTACTCCTCGAGCGTGACAGCCAGCGCATTCGGCCACACCCGGCGCACACTCGCGTGGCGCACCCACGGCATCTGCTCGAACGACGCGCGCGCCGTATCGAGGTCGACCGTGAAGAAATTGCCCTTCAGCCGTCCGACCACGCCCGCGCGCACGGTCGGCGCGTTGATGTGGTCGGTATCGCCGTCGATCCGGATCTCGCGCAGCGCGAACGCCGGACGCTGGATCAGCCAGTAGCAGCCGGCCGCCGCCAACACGAGCAGCAGCAGCGCGTACAGCGCGCTGGCGGCAAGGTTGAGTTGGCGAACGTTGTTCCACATGACGTCTTTCCGTTCCTGCTTCAGTCGTTGAGCGTGAGCGACAGCACCTTCACCACCAGCTCCGTGTAGCTGATGCCGACCGCGCGCGCGGCCTTCGGCGGCAGCGAGTGATCGGTCATCCCGGGCGCCGTGTTCACTTCGAGGAAATACGCGTTGCCTGCGGCATCGAGCATGAAATCCGCACGGCCCCAGTCGGTGCAGCCGAGCACGTCGAACGCGCGGCGCGCGACGCGCTTCAGCTCTGCTTCCCTGTCGGTGGACAGGCCGCACGGAATCAGGTACTGCGTGTCGTTCGCGATGTACTTCGCGTGATAGTCGTAGAACTCGCCTGCCGGGACGATCTTGATCAGCGGCAGGTCGAGGTCGCCGGCGATGCATGCGGTGTATTCGCCGCCGCCCTCGATGCTCTTCTCGACGATCACGATCTTGTCGTGCGTCGCGGCTTCCGCGAGCGCGGCCGGCAGCGCGTCGGCCGTCTTCACCTTCAGCACCGCAACGCTCGAGCCCTCGCTCGCCGGCTTCACGAACAGCGGCAGGCCGAGCTTCGCGACGATCTCGGCCGCGCGCGCGGCGAGATCGTCGCCGCGCAGCACCGTCTCGAACGGCGGCGTCGGCACGCCCGTCTGCTGCCACACGAGCTTCGTGCGGAACTTGTCGAGGCCGAGCGCCGACCCGAGCACGCCGCTGCCCGTGTAGCGGATCCCGTAGAAATCGAGCGCGCCCTGGATCTGGCCGTTCTCGCCATAACCGCCGTGCAGCGCGTTGAACGCGCGCACGAACCCTTCATCCTTCAGCGCCGCCAGCGGCCGCTCGGCCGGGTCGAACGGATGCGCGTCGACGCCCGCGTCGCGCAGGCCCTGCAGCACGAGCCGGCCCGAATTGAGCGACACCTCGCGCTCCGCGGACACACCGCCGAGCAATACCGCCACCTTGCCGAAACGTTTCGGATCGATCCCGCTCATGTCATCCCTTCTGTTGCGTGTTTTGCACGACCTTCGCCGGCACGCCGCCGATCGAACCCGCGCCCATCGTGATCACCACGTCGCCGTCGCGGGCGACCTTCGCCAATGCATCCGGCACGTCGTCGACCGTCGCGACGAACACCGGGTCCACCTTGCCCGCCGCGCGCAGCGCACGCGACAGCGCGTCGCCGTTGGCGGTCGCGATCACCGCCTCGCCCGCCGCATAAACCTCCGTCAGCACCAGCGCATCGACCGTCGACAGCACGTTGACGAAATCGTCGAAGCAGTCGCGCGTGCGCGTATAGCGGTGCGGCTGGAACGCCAGCACGAGGCGGCGGCCCGGGAACGCGCCGCGCGCAGCCGCGACCGTCGCCGCCATCTCGACCGGGTGATGGCCGTAGTCGTCGATCAGCGTATAGCTGCCGCCGTCCGCCGCCGGCACCTCGCCGTAGCGCTGGAAGCGCCGGCCGACGCCATTGAACTCCGCGAGCGCCTGCTGGATCGCGTCGTCCGACACGCCGAGATCCGTCGCGATCGCAATCGCCGCGAGCGCGTTCTGCACGTTGTGCAGGCCCGGCAGGTTCAGCACGACCGGCAACGGCTCGCGCCCGTCGCGGATCACCGTGAAGTGCATCCTGCCGTCGCGCGCGTCGATGTTCTCCGCTCGCACCTGCGCGTCCGGCGACAGCCCGTAGCGCACCACCGGCTTCGAGATGAACGGGATGATCTGCCGCACGTTCGGATCGTCGACGCACACGACCGCGCTGCCGTAGAAAGGCAGGCGCTGCGTGAATTCGATGAACGCCTGCTTGAGCCGCGCGAAGTCGTGGCCGTAGGTGTCCATGTGGTCGGCATCGATGTTCGTGATGACTTCGATCACCGGAAAGAGATTCAGGAACGACGCATCCGACTCGTCGGCCTCGGCGACGATGAAGTCGCCCGTGCCGAGCCGCGCGTTCGCGCCGGCGCTGATCAGGCGCCCGCCGATCACGAAGGTCGGATCGAGGCCGCCCGCGGCGAGCACGCTCGCGACGAGGCTCGTCGTCGTGGTCTTGCCGTGCGTGCCGGCGATCGCGATCCCCTGCTTCAGGCGCATCAGCTCGGCGAGCATCACCGCGCGCTGCACGATCGGCACGCGCTTCGCGCGCGCGGCCAGCACTTCCGGGTTGTCCGAACGCACGGCCGTCGACACGACGACCGCGTTCGCGCCCTCGATGTTTGCCGCGTCATGGCCGATCGAGATCCGCGCGCCGAGCACCTCGAGGCGCTCGGTCACCGCATTGCGCGACAGGTCCGAGCCGCTGACCTGGTAGCCGAGATTGACGAGCACTTCTGCGATGCCGCTCATGCCGGCGCCGCCGATCCCGACGAAATGAATGTGTTTGACGATGTGTTTCATGTCAGCCTCCGCCGGGCCGCCCCAAGGAGGCTGACCGCCCCCTCGGGGGGCAGCGAACGAAGTGAGCGTGGGGGTTGTTTCATTTAAGTTTTTCCAGGTTCGCGCCGGCCACCTTCGCGCAAACGCGCGCGACTTCATCGGTGGCATCCGGCTTCGCCAGCGAGCGCGAACGCTCTGCCATGTCCGCGAGCGACGCCCGCGACTGGCCGCGCAACCAGTCGGCGAGCAGCTCGGCCGACAGGTCGCGTTGTTGCACCAGCACCGCAGCGCCCGCCTCGGCGAGAAATTCGGCGTTGGTCGTCTGGTGATCGTCGACGGCATACGGGAACGGCACGAACAGCGCCGCCACGCCCACCGCCGCGATCTCCGATACCGTCATCGCGCCCGACCGGCAGATCACGAGATCCGCCGCAGCATACGCCGCCGCCATGTCGTCGATGAACGGCATGAGCTGCACGTCGCTCCCGTACGCGAGACCGGCGGCCTCGTAGTTCGCCTTCAGTGCGTCGATGTGCTTCGCGCCCGCCTGATGCACGATGCGCGGACGCTCGCCCGGCGCCAGCATCGCGAGCGCGCGCGGCACGACTTCGTTCAGCGCGGTGGCGCCGAGGCTGCCGCCGACGACCAGCACGTTCAGCGGGCCGCTGCGCGCCGCATAGCGTGCTTTGGGCGGTTCCGTGCGCGCAAGTTCCGCGCGGATCGGATTGCCCGTCCATTCGGCGTGCGGAAGCGCGTCCGGGAACGCGACGAGCACGCGTTTCGCGAGCTTCGCGAGGATCTTGTTCGCGAGGCCCGCAATCGAATTCTGTTCGTGCAGCACGAGCGGACGGCCCGACAGCGCCGTCATCACGCCCGCCGGGAACGTGATGTAGCCGCCCATCCCGAGCACGACGTCCGGCCGCACGCGGCGCAGCGCACCGAGGCTCTGCCAGCATGCGCGCAGCAGGTTGAACGGCAGCGACAGCTTGGTCTTCAGACCCTTGCCGCGCACGCCGCCGAACCGCACGTATTCCATCGGAATCCCGTGCTTCGGCACGAGCGTCGCTTCCATCCCGGCCGGATTGCCGAGCCATACGACGCGCCAGCCCGCCGCTTCCATCCGGTGCGCGACCGCGAGCCCCGGGAACACGTGGCCCCCGGTGCCGCCTGCCATCACCATCAGCGTGCGTCGTGCCGCGGTCATACCTTCCCTCCGCGCATCAGCACCCGGTTCTCGTAATCGACCCGCAGCAGCACCGCGAGTGCGACGCAGTTCAGCAGGATGCCCGAGCCGCCGTAGCTCACGAGCGGCAGCGTCAGACCCTTGGTCGGCAGCAGGCCGAGGTTCACGCCCATGTTGATGAACGTCTGCGCGCCGAACCAGATGCCGATGCCCTTCGCCATCAGCCCGGCGAACGTACGGTCGAGCGCAAGCGCCTGACGGCCGATCTCGAATGCGCGGCGCACGATCCAGTAGAACAGCAGGATCACGACCATCACGCCGACGAAGCCGAGTTCCTCGCCGATCACCGCGAGGATGAAGTCGGTATGCGCTTCGGGCAGGTAGTTCAGCTTCTCGACGCTGCCGCCGAGGCCGACGCCGAACCATTCGCCGCGGCCGAACGCGATCAGCGAGTGCGTGAGCTGGTAGGCCTTGCCCTGTGCATAGCGCTCGTCCCACGGATCGAGGTACGCGAAGATCCGCTCGCGACGCCACGGCGACAGCCAGACGAGCATCGTGAACGTGCCGACCGCCGTCGCGACGAGGCCGCCGAACAGCTTGCCGTTCACGCCGCCGAGGAACAGCACGCCCATCGCGATCGCCGCGACCACCATGAACGCGCCCATGTCAGGCTCGAGCAGCAGCAGCGCGCCGACGAGGCCGACCGCGAACGCCATCGGCAGGAAGCCCTTCGCGAAGCTCTGCATGTACTCCTGCTTGCGCACCGTGTAGTTCGCCGCGTAGATCGTCACCGCGAGCTTCATGATTTCCGACGGCTGCATGTTCGTGATGCCGAGCGGAATCCAGCGGCGCGCACCGTTCACGCCCTTGCCGACATGCGGAATCAGCACGATCACGAGGCCGACGAGCGCGATCAGGAAGAGGTGCGGCGCGTACTTGTCCCACGTCGACACCGGCACGCGGAACGCGATCACCGCCGCGATGAACGCGACGACGAGCGACACGCAGTGGCGCATCAGGAACGCGTAATCGTGATACGACGCGTATTTCGGCGAATCGGGCATCGCGATCGACGCCGAATACACCATCACGACGCCGAGCCCGAGCAGCGCGATCGCGACCCACAGCAGCGAATAGTCGAAGTCGAGCATCCGCGACCGGCTCGGCCGCACGCCGTTGACGACGCTCGCGAGGCCGCCCGTCGCGGCGCGCGTGGCCGATGCGACACGGCCGCCGGCAGCATTGCCGCCGGCGTCGCGCCGGTCGTTGAAGCGGGAGACGAGGCGATCCGACCAGCTCATGGCGTCGCTCCTTTGCCGATGGCGATTTCGTCCACGGCCGCGCGGAACACGTCGGCGCGGTGGGCGTAGTTCCTGAACATGTCGAGGCTCGCGCACGCGGGCGACAACAGTACCGCGTCGCCCGGCTCCGCGAGGTCGGCCGCCGCGCGCACCGCATCCTCGAGCGTCGTGTGATCGGCAAGCAGCACGCCCGTTTCCGCGAGCGTGTCGCGGATCGCCGGCGCGTCGCGGCCGATCAGCATCACCGCGCGGCACCAGCGCGCGACCGGCGCGACGAGCGGCGCGAAGTCCTGGCCCTTGCCGTCGCCGCCCGCGATCAGCACGATCTTCTGCGCGAGGCCGTCGAGCGCGGCAACCGTCGCGCCGACGTTGGTTCCCTTGCTGTCGTCAACGTAGTCGACGTCGTCGATCGTCGCGATCACTTCGACGCGATGCGCTTCGCCGCGATACTCGCGCAGCCCGTGCAGCAGCGGCGCGGCCGGCAGGTCGATCGCGCGGGCGAGCGCGAACGCGGCCAGCGCGTTCGCCGCGTTGTGCAGGCCGCGAATGCGCAGCGCGTCGGCGGGCATCAGGCGCTTCGGCGCGATGTCCGGCGTATGCGCGGCATCGCGCTTGCGACGCCGGCCCGTCGCCGGCTGGTCGGCGGCGTCGCGATCGACCGCCTCGACGAGCCATGCGATCCCGTTGTCGCGCGACAGCCCGTAATCGCCGTCATGCACGGGCTCGTTCAGGCCGAACGTGACCGTGCGCGGCGCATCGGCCGCGCCCGCGGCCGGTGCGAACTTCATCACCGCCGCGTCGTCGCGGTTCAGCACGCGCGTCGTCGTCGCACCGAAGATCCGGCCCTTTGCCGTCGCATAGGCGTCGAAGCTGCCGTGCCAGTCGAGGTGATCCTGCGTGATGTTGAGGATCGCGGCCGCATCCGGCGCGAACGTGCGCGCGGTTTCGAGCTGGAAGCTCGACAGTTCGAGCACCCAGACGTCCGGCAGCGCGGTCGCGTCGATTGCGGCGGCAAGGCGGTCGAGCATCGCCGGGCTGATGTTGCCCGCGACGCCGACCTTCTTGCCCGCGCGTTCGCACAACAGGCCCGTGAGGCTCGTGGTCGTGGTCTTGCCGTTCGTGCCCGTGATCGCGAGCACCTTCGGCTGGTAGCCGCTCGCGCCGAGCGCGCGTAGCGCCTGCGCGAAGAATTCGAGCTCGCCCCACACCGCGATGCCGCGCTCGTGCGCCGCCGCGATCAGCGCAGCGAGTTCCGGCTCGAGCGGCGACAGGCCGGGGCTCAGCCCGACGATCTCGACGCCGCCGTCGAGCAGCGCGGGCGAAAACGGCCCGCCGACGAATTCCGCATCGATGCCTTCAGCCTGCAGCGCGGCAAGGTTCGGCGGCGCCTCGCGGGTATCGGCAATGCGCAGCCGGCACCCGTGCCTCGCGCACCAACGCGCGATCGCGAGGCCCGATTCGCCGAGCCCCAGCACCAGCACCATCGGCCGCTGCCGATCTCCAAACATCTCGCCAGACATCCTTGTTACCTTTCCTTTACCGCAACTTGAGGGTGGTCAGACCGAACAGGCACAGCATCAGCGTGATGATCCAGAAACGCACCACGACCTGCGTTTCCTTCCAGCCGGACAATTCGAAATGGTGGTGCAGCGGCGCCATCTTCAGGAGGCGCCGTCCTTCGCCGTAGCGCTTCTTCGTGTACTTGAACCACGAGACCTGCAGCATCACCGACAGCGTTTCCGCGACGAAGATGCCGCCCATGATGAACAGCACGATTTCCTGGCGCACGATCACCGCGACCGTGCCGAGCGCGCCGCCGAGGGCCAGCGCGCCGACGTCGCCCATGAACACCTGCGCGGGGTGCGTGTTGTACCAGAGGAACGCGAGCCCTGCCCCGCCCATCGCGGAACAGAAGATCAGCAGTTCGCCCGCACCCGGGATGTGCGGGAACAGCAGGTATTTTGAATAGACTGCGCTGCCCATCACGTACGCGAACACACCCAGCGACGCGCCGACCAGCACGACCGGCATGATCACGAGGCCGTCGAGGCCGTCGGTCAGGTTCACCGCGTTGCTCGCCCCGACGATCACGAAGTAGGTCAGCACGATGAAGCCCCAGACGCCGAGCGGGTAGCTGATCGACTTCAGGAACGGCAGCATCAGGTCGGCACGCGCCGGCAGCCCCATCGACAGGCCGCTGCGCACCCACGCCATGAACAGGTCGAACACGCGCACGTTGCTCGCCTCGGACACGCTGAACGCGAGATAGACGGCCGCGAACAGGCCGATCACCGACTGCCAGAAATACTTCTCGCGCGAGGACATCCCGCGCGGATCCTTGTAGACGACCTTCCGGTAATCATCGACCCAGCCGATCACGCCGAAGCCGAACGTGACGAGCATCACGATCCAGATGAAGCGGTTCGTCAGGTCGCCCCACAGCAGCGTCGCGACCGCGATGCCGATCAGGATCAGCACGCCACCCATCGTCGGCGTGCCGGATTTGACGAGGTGCGTCTGCGGGCCGTCCTTGCGCACGGCCTGCCCGACCTTCATTTGAGTCAGCTTGCGGATCACCCACGGTCCGCACACGAGCCCGATCCCGAGCGCGGTGATGGTGGCCATCACCGCACGGAACGTCAGGTACGTGAACAAGCGCAAAAAGCTTGCGTCGCCCTGCAGCCATTGCGCCAGCGCCAGCAGCATGCTTCCTTCCTTCTACTCAGTGTGCGGCGGGCGCCGTGCCCGCCGCGGGTTGATTCGTCAGCGCGTCGACCACGCGCTCCATATTCATGTACCGCGAGCCCTTCACGAGCACCGTCGCCTGTGCGCCGTAGCCCGCCGCGAGCAGCGCGGCGGCAAGCGCCGCGACGTCGCCGAAATGGCGGGCCGCTTCGCCGTACGCGGCGCACGCATCGCGCGACGCGTCGCCGAGCGCGAACAGCGCATCGATGCCGCGCTCGCGCGCGTACGCGCCCACCTCGCGATGGAACGCCGGACCTTCGTCGCCGACCTCGCCCATGTCGCCGATCACCAGCACGCGCGGCGCCGGTTGCGCCGCGAGCACGTCGATCGCCGCGCGCATCGAGTCGGGGTTCGCGTTGTAGGTGTCGTCGACGAGCGTCGCGCCCGCAAGACTGCCGACGCTCGCCTGCCGGACCTGCAGACGGCCCTTGACCGGCTCGAACGCTTCCAGCCCCTGCTTGATCGCCGGCAGCGGCACGCCGGCGGCCAGCGCCGCGGCCGTGGCCGCCAGCGCGTTGCGCGCGTTGTGCTCGCCGAGCGCGCGCAGCCGCACGTCGATGCGCCCGGCGGGCGTGTCGATCGCGAGCTCGCCGCCGTGCAGACGGCCCGTCACCTGCGCGTCAATCTGCCGCCCGGTGTCATGGAGCGCGAAGTCCATGATCCGGTTCCCGGTTGCCGCGACGCGCCAGATGCCCGCATACGCGTCGTCGGCCGGGAACACCGCAACGCCGTCCGGCGCCAGCGCGTGGATCACGGCCGCATGCTCGAGCGCGACGGCTTCGACCGTCGCCATGAATTCCTGGTGCTCGCGCTGCGCGTTGTTGACGAGCGCGACCGTCGGCGCCGTCAGGCGCGCGAGGATATCCGTCTCGCCCGGATGGTTCATCCCGAGCTCGATCACGGCGAGCCGGTGCGCGGCGTTCAGGCGTAGCAGCGTCAACGGCAGGCCGATGTCGTTGTTGAGATTGCCGGCCGTCGCGAGACGCGCATCGGCGCCAACCGCGGCGGCGAAAATCGACGCGATCATTTCCTTGACCGTCGTCTTGCCGTTGCTGCCCGTCACCGCGACGACCGGCAACGCGAATCGCTTGCGCCAGCCGTGTGCGAGCGCGCCGAGCGCCGTGCGCGTGTCGGCGGCCTCGATCGTCGGCATCGCGACGCCGGCCACGCTGCGCGACACGAGTGCCGCGGCCGCGCCGCGCGCCGCCACGTCGCCGACAAAATCGTGTGCGTCGAAGCGCTCCCCTTTCAGCGCAATGAACAGGTCGCCCGGACCGGCCGTGCGGCTGTCGGTCGACACGCGCTCGAACGTCGCGCCGGCGTCGCCGTGGACGGTCGCGCCGGGAATCAGGCGGGCGGCTTCGCCGAGGGTCAGCATCGTCATTCGCCGCCTCCCTTGCCGTGCGTCGCGCGCGCCGCGAGCGCGAGGCGCGCGTGATCCTGGTCGGAGAACGCGCGCTTCTTGCCCATGATTTCCTGCGTTGCCTCGTGCCCCTTGCCGGCCAGCACGACGACGTCCTCGCGCGCCGCGCCGCGCACCGCCTGCAGGATCGCGCTCGCGCGATCCTCGACGCGGCGGGCCTTCGCGGGCGTGGTCATGCCGGCGACGATCTGGTCGATGATGCGCTGCGGATCCTCGCTGCGCGGATTGTCGCTCGTGACGACGACCTCATCGCCAAGCCGCTCGGCGATCGCGCCCATCAGCGGGCGCTTCGTCGCGTCGCGATCGCCGCCGCAGCCGAACATGCAGACGAGCGCGCCGCCGCGCGCGGTGGCGATCGGGCGCAGCGCGTCGAGCGTCTTTTCGAGCGCGTCGGGCGTGTGCGCGTAGTCGATCACGACGAGCGGCTCGTCGTTCTGCATGCGGCCGCCGAGGCGCTGCATCCGGCCGTTGACCGATTCGAGCCGCGCAATCTCGGCAAGCGCCGCGTCGAACGGCACGTCGGCCGCGAGCAGCGTGCCGAGCACCGCGAGCAGGTTGCTCACGTTGAACGTGCCGAGCGTGCCGACCTCGACGTCCGCGTCGCCCCACGACGAATGCAGGCGGAACGCGGTACCCGTCGCGGTTGCGCGCACGTCGAGCGCCGTCAGCGCTTGATCCGCGCCCGTCGCCGGCGCGTCGCCGATTCCGTACGCGATCGTGCGCACGCCGCCGGACAGCTTCTCGAGCAGCCGCCGACCGGCCGCGTCGTCACGATTTACGACCGCCGCACGCAGCCCGCGCCACGCGAACAGTTTTGCCTTCGCGGCTTCGTACGCGTCGAACGTGCCGTGATAGTCGAGATGGTCCTGCGTGAGATTCGTGAAAACGGCGATGTCGAACGCGGTGCCATTCGCGCGCCCCTGGTGCAGCGCGTGCGACGACACTTCCATGGCGACTGCCTTCGCGCCCGCGTCGCGCAGCTGCGCGAGGCTGCGCTGCAGCTGCGGCGCGTCGGGTGTCGTGAAACCGGTCGGCACGAGCTGGCCCGGCATCCCGCTGCCGAGCGTGCCGATCACCGCGCATGGCTGATGCAGCGCCGTCAGCGCAGCAGCGATCCACTGCGTGCAGGACGTCTTGCCGTTCGTGCCGGTCACGCCGATGGCGAGCAGGCTGTCGCTCGGATCGCCGTACCAGCCGCTGGCAATGTCGCCGGCCAGCTCGTTGAGCGCCGGCACGGCCAGTGCGAGCGGTGCGGCGGGCGCGGCGGCAAGGCCGTCCGGCTGATACAGCACGGCGGCGGCGCCGCGTGCGACGGCATCGGAAATGAACGCGCGGTTGTCGGCCCCGTCGACCGCGTATGCGAGAAACACGTCGCCTGCGTTGAGGCTGCGCGTATCCGCATGCAGTTGCGCCGTGGGGGCCACATGCTGACGCAGCCACGCAAGCGCGGCTGCGATCTGCTGGTGCGCCGGATGAGAACTGCGAGCGGCGCTCATCGAATGACTCCAGGAGAATTGCGTGTCGTGCTGGACACGATCATATGCTTCGCGCCGGCCCCTGCGGCCAGCTTTTGCGGTCCGGCCGCGACAGGCGCGGAAGCGGCGTCGTCGGACACGACGAGCTGCTTGACCGGCATGTTCGGCGGCACGTTCAGCGCGCGCATCGCGTCGCCCGCGATCGCCGAGAATACCGGCCCCGACACCTGCCCGCCGAAGTGGCTGCCCGCCGTCGGCTCGTCGACCGACACCGCGACCACGATGCGCGGATTCGGCATCGGCGCCATCCCGACGAACGACGCACGGTACTTGCGCGTATAGCCGTGGCCTTCGTGCTTGTAGGCGGTACCGCTCTTGCCGCCGACGCGATAGCCGGGCACCGCGGCGTCAGGCGACGTGCCGCCCGGCGCCACCACCGTTTCGAGCATCGCGCGCACTTCGCGCGCGGTGGTCGGCGAGAAGATCTGCTGGCCGACGATCGGCTGCGTCGGATCGGTCTTGAAGATCGACACGGGCATCATCTCGCCGTCATGCGCGATCGCGGTGTACGCGCGCGCCAGCTGGAACAGCGACACGGACAGCCCGTAGCCGTACGACATCGTCGCCTGCTCGATCCGGCGCCAGCTCTTCCACGGCCGCAGACGGCCCGCCGCCGCGCCCGGGAAGCCGACCTTCGGCGGCTGGCCGAGACCGATGCTCGTATACATATTCCACATTTCCTCGGGCTTCATCGTCATCGCGATCTTCGTCGCGCCGATGTTGCTCGATTTCTGGATCACGCCGCCGACCGTCAGCGTGCCGAAGCCCGAGTCGTCGGTGATCGGCGCGCCGTCCAGCACGAAATGGCCGTTGCCGGTCTCGACGAGCGTGTTCGGCGTCACGCGATGCAGGTCGAGCGCGAGCGAAACCGTAAACGGCTTCATGATCGAGCCCGGCTCGAACACGTCCGTCAGGATCCGGTTGCGCAGCTGCTCGCCCGTCAGGTGCGAACGGTCGTTCGGGTTGTACGTCGGATAGTTGACGAGCGCGAGCACCTCGCCGGTGCGCACGTCGACGACCATCGCCGCGCCGGCCTTCGCCTTGAACTTCTCGACGGCGGCTTTCAGGTTCGCGTACGCGATGTACTGGATCTTGCTGTCGATCGACAGGCCGACATCCGTGCCGTTGTGCGGCGGCAGTTGCTCGGCGACGTCCTCGACGATGTGGCCCATCCGGTCCTTGATCACGCGACGCACGCCGGGCGTGCCGGACAGCATCTTCTGGTCGCCCAGCTCGACGCCTTCCTGGCCCTCGTCCTCGACGTTCGTGAAACCGATCAGGTGCGCGGTGATCTCGCCTTCCGGATAAAAGCGCTTGTACTCGTTGCGCTGGTAAATGCCCGGGATGTCGAGCGCCGCGACCTTGTCGGCGACGTCGATCGGCACCTGGCGCTTCACGTAGACGAAACCCTTGTCCTCCGACAGCTTCGCGCGCAGCTCTTTCTGCGTCATGCCGAGCAGCTTGCCGAGCTGGTCGATCTTGTCGGCGCCGAGGTCGTCGGGCACCGCGTCGGGAATCGCCCAGATCGCGCGCACGGGCAGGCTCGTCGCGAGCACAAGCCCGTTACGGTCGAGAATCTTGCCGCGCGTCGCCGGCAGCTCGATCGTGCGCTGGTAGCGGCTTTCGCCCTGCTTCTGATAGAACGCGTTGCCGGGCCCCTGGATCCAGAACGCCCGCGCGGCCAGCGCGACGAACGCCATGAACAGCATGAACACGACGAGCTTCGAGCGCCACATCGGCAGATGCACGCCCAGCACGGGGCTCGACGAGAACTTGACGTTCTGCTGCTTCTGCGACGGTTTCATCGCGCGCCTCCCTTGCCCTTGCCCGGCGCGACGTCGGCCGATGCGGGGATCGGCGCGTCGATCGCCTTTGCGGCGCCCGGCGGCAGCGTCAGATATTGCGTGCGGCCGGTCGCGATCGGCTGCATCTTCAGCGAATCGTTCGCGAGCTGCTCGATGCGTGACGTCTTCGACAGCGCGCTCTGCTGATACTGGAGCTGCGCGTAGTCCTGCTGGAGCTGATGCTCCTGCGACTGCGCGCGCTGCAGCTGGATGAAGATCTGGCGCTGCTGGTTCGTCGAATTGACGACCGACAGCGCGCAGCCCATCACGATGATCAGCAGAAAGATATTGAAGCGGCTCATGGCGCGACGCGCTCCGCGATGCGCATCACCGCCGACCGGGCACGCGGATTCGCTGCCACTTCCGCATCGCTCGGGAATTTACGGCCGATTATCTTGAGCGGGGGGCTCGGGAGATCGACGGCGCGGATCGGCAGGCGACGATCGACCGCAGGCGCACTGGCGTGCGCCTGCATGAATCGCTTGACGATCCGGTCCTCGAGTGAATGAAAGCTGATGACCACCAGCCGCCCCCCTTGCTCCAACAACGACAAAGCCGCGTCTAGTACGACTTGCAGGTCCGCAAGCTCTTGATTGACGTGAATCCGTATAGCCTGAAAGGTGCGGGTTGCCGGATCCTTGCCCTTCTCACGGGTTTTGACGACGTGACCCACGATTTGGGCAAGCTCGCCCGTGGTGTCGAGAGGCCCAAGACGGTCGGACTCTGCCCGGCGAGCAACAAGCGCCTTTGCAATCTGAAAAGCAAACCGTTCTTCCCCATAATCCCGTATCACCTCCGTCAGTTCCTGCAGCGACGCCCGCGCCAGCCATTCGGCCGCCGACTCGCCGCGCGTCGGGTCCATCCTCATGTCCAGCGGGCCGTCCGCGCGGAAGCTGAAGCCTCGCTCCGGATCGTCCACCTGCGGCGAGGACACGCCCAGGTCCAGCAACACACCCGACACCTTGTCGATGCCGCGCGCCGTCAGCGCACCCCGCATCGACGCAAAGCTGTCATGCACGATCGAGAAGCGCGCATCCTCGATGCGCTGCGCGGTCTCGATCGCACGCGGATCCTTGTCGAACGCGATCAGCCGCCCGGCCGCCCCGAGCCGCGCGAGCACCGCGCGGCTGTGACCGCCGCGCCCGAACGTGCCGTCGACATAGATACCGTCCGGCCGCGTCACGAGCGCTTCGACCGCTTCGTCCAACAGCACCGTCTGATGCTGCAATTCGTTTCCCATCGCGGGCGTCTCCGTCACCGCAATCAGAACGTGAAGTTCTTCAGCGCATCGGGCATGCCCTGCGCCATCGCTGCCTGCTCCTTCGCGATGTAGGTCTGCGAATCCCACAGCTCGAAGTGACTACCCATTCCCAACAACATGACTTCCTTTTCAAGCCCGGCTGCCATGCGCAGCTCGGGCGATACGAGAATCCGGCCCGCGCTGTCGAGATCGACATCCATCGCATTGCCGAGAAAAATCCGCCGCCACCAGTGCGCATCCATCGGAAGCGCGGCGATCTTGGCGCGGAACACCTCCCATTCGGGGCGCGGAAACAGCAACAGGCAGCCGTCCGGGTGCTTGGTCACAGTCACCCGTCCTTCTGCCTGTCCTTGCAGCGCTTCGCGATAGCGAGCCGGCACCGACATCCGCCCTTTCGCATCGAGCGTCAGCGCTGACGCCCCTTGGAACACTTTCCGCTCTCCCCGTTCAGGGCACCGAAGCACCCGCCCAATGCTGAGAATTTAGCCGGAATAGCCTGCCAAATCACACAAAAATACACTTTCTCACACTGTCTCCCACTTTAGAGGAAGGGTTTGGCATGGTCAAGGGAGCGGCCCGGTTTTTTGACGAATTTTGTTAGTTAGAACAAGGACTTACGCGCACATGCTCATGCGCCCCCTTATTCTAAAAACCGTTATAAATGAATGAGCTAGTGCAACTTGTGAAGGTGATACGTGAGCAAGACGGGCCAGATGGGCGTGCGGACGGGGCTTTCGGGGGCGGGAAAACGCGGAAAAAGCGGGCTGTATCGGCAGGCTCGATCGTGGGGCGGCACACGTCGCCGCCCCACGGATTTCGTCACAGATAGTACGCAGTGCTCGTCATGACTTTCGACGCGGCGCGCATCAGCATCCGCGCGGGCAGCGGCAGTTCGATGCCGCCCGCGTCGGTCGCGGCCTTGCCGTGCTTCACCTCGTCGGCACGCATCTGCTCGACGATCGCGCGTGACGCCGTGTCCGCGGCCGGCAGGTCCGACATGTGTCCGTCCAGATGGCTTTCGACCTGGCGTTCCGTCTCGGCCATGAAGCCGAGGCTGACCTTGTCGCCCAGCGTGCCGGCCGCGACGCCGATCGCGAGCGCCCCCGCGTACCACAGCGGGTTCAGCAGGCTCGGACGCGAATCGAGCTCCTTGAGCCGGTGGGCGGTCCACGCGAGGTGGTCCTCCTCTTCGCGTGCCGCCTCCTCGAACATCACCTTCGCGGCCGGCGAGCGCGCCGTCAGCTTCTGCGCCTGGTAAAGCGCCTGCGCGCAGATCTCGCCGACATGGTTCACGCGCATCAGCCCGGCCGCATGCGTGCGCTCCGCCGGCGTCAGCTCGGCGGTCGGCGGCTCGGCCGGCGCAGGCACGGGGCGGCTCATCCGGTTCACTCCCGACAGCGACCGCAGGCCGCGATCGAATTCGCTGATCAGTTCATCCAACACCATCCTGTTCTCCTGGCTGCGTGTGCATCCGCGCACGGCGAAAGCACGTGTCCGCTGCGTAACCGACTTGATTCTTCAGCGGAAATTGCGGTTAACCCGTGATTTTAACCATTGTTGCATAAAGGAAACATGCCGGCCTTGGGTCGCGGCGTTTCGCTTTGTTGCAAAAAGTCCTTGCGCTACATTACGTCCGACTTCATGCGAAGTTGAAGCGGGGATTGCCGACAGAACATAACTATTTGCCCCGCCACAAAAAATTCAGTGATTCTTGGAGATCCGTTAATGAAAAAGTCGCTTCTCGCGCTCGTCGCGCTGGGCGCGTTCGCTGGCGCAGCCCATGCGCAAAGCAGCGTGACGCTTTACGGCATCATCGATGAAGGCTTCATCTTCAACAACAACGCGAAGGGCGGCCACCTGTACGGTCTGGCGAGCGGCGTGTTGCAAGGCAGCCGCTGGGGCATGCGCGGCACGGAAGATCTCGGCGGTGGCCTGAAGGCGGTCTTCGTGCTCGAGAACGGCTTCAACGTGAACAACGGCGCGCTCGGCCAGGGCGGCCTCGAGTTCGGCCGTCAGGCCTACGTCGGCCTGTCGAGCAACTTCGGTACGGTCACGCTGGGCCGCCAGTACGACTCCGTCGTCGACTTCGTCGGTCCGCTCGAGGCGGGCGACCAGTGGGGCGGCTACATCGCCGCACACCCGGGCGACGTCGACAACTTCAACAACGCGTACCGCGTGAACAACGCGATCAAGTACACGAGCCCGACCTACAACGGCTTCTCGTTCGGCGGCCTGTACAGCTTCGGCGGGCAAGCCGGCCAGTTCGCGAAGAACCAGGTCTGGTCGCTCGGCGCAGGCTACAACAACGGCCCGCTGGTTCTCGGCGTCGGCTACCTGAACGCACGCACGCCGGCGAACTTCGGCGGCATGTTCAACAACGGCTCGAGCGCTGCTGCCACTGCCGTCACGACGCCGGTCTACGGCGCGTACGCGAACAGCGCGAACACGTACCAGGTCATCGGTGCAGGCGGCGCATACACGTTCGGCGCAGCGACGATCGGCGCGACGTACTCGAACACGAAGTTCAAGAGCTTCAGCGTCGGCCCGTTCGTCGGCCAGACCGCGACGTTCAACAACGGCGAAATCAACTTCAAGTATCAGCTGACCCCGGCGCTGATCCTGGGCGCGGCATACGACTACACGCAAGGCAGCAAGATCGACAACGCATCGGCGGCCAAGTACCACCAGGGCTCGCTGGGCGTCGACTACTTCCTGTCGAAGCGTACCGACGTCTACGTGATCGGCGTGTACCAGCATGCGTCGGGCAATGCGCTCGACTCGAAGGGCAACGTCGTCCAGGCAACCGCAGCGATCAACGGCCTCGACCCGTCGACCACCAGCAACCAGGTGGCGGCTCGCGTCGGCATCCGTCACAAGTTCTAACCAGCTTGTCTGACAAGCCGCAGTACATTGAAGGCGCCTTCGGGCGCCTTTTTCTTTTCCGGCGCGGCGAATCCCGGCGGGGCGGACCCTGCTGACCGGGGCGCGCCCATCGGCATCGACGAAAAGACGGACCAGGCGGGATGAGGGGCGGACGGGCTCGACCGGCACGCCGCACCGCGGATGCGGCAAGCAGGGCTACAAATGAAAAAAGCCCGGCGAGCGCCGGGCCTTTCCGTTCGGTCGCGTCGTCACGCGCGTCCGTCTCGCAGCTCCCGCCGCAGGATCTTGCCGACGTTCGTCTTCGGCAATTCCGTGCGGAACTCGACGAACTTCGGCCGCTTGTACCCCGTGAGGCGCTCCTTGCAGTACGCGAGGATGTCCTTGTCGGTGAGCCCCGGATCCTTCTTCACGATGAACAGCTTCACCGCTTCGCCCGAGTGCTCGTCCGGCACGCCGACCGCCGCCACTTCGAAGACGCCCGGATGCGACGCCACCACGTCCTCGACCTCGTTCGGATACACGTTGAAGCCGGACACGAGGATCATGTCCTTCTTCCGGTCGACGATCTTCACGTAGCCACGTGTATCCATCACGCCGACGTCGCCCGTCTTGAAGAAGCCGTCCGGACACATGACCTTCGCGGTTTCGTCCGGGCGATTCCAGTAACCGGCCATCACCTGCGGCCCGCGGATGCAGATCTCGCCCGGCTCGCCGAGCGGAACTTCGTTGCCGGCGTCGTCGCGAATCGACACTTCGGTCGACGGCAGCGGCAGCCCGATCGTCCCGCTGTATTCGGTGGCGGTCACCGGATTGCAGGTGGCGACAGGAGACGTTTCCGACAGCCCATAGCCTTCGACGATCGCCGTATGCGTCTTTTCATACCAGCGCTTCGCGACGCTTTCCTGGATCGCCATGCCGCCGCCGTTCGCGATCGCGAGCTTCGAGAGATCGAGCTGGTCGAAATCCGGGTGGTTCAGCAGCGCGTTGTAGAGCGTGTTGACGGCCGGAACGGTGGATATCTGGTAACCCTTCAGCTCCTTGATCATTCCGCCGATATCCCGCGGATTCGGAATCAGGATCCCCATGCCGCCGGTGCGCATCGTCAGGAAACCGCAGACGGTCAACGCGAACACGTGGTAAAGCGGCAGCGCGACCACGGTCACGAACTGCTTCACGTCCGGAAACTTCGCATGCGCGGGGTGATGCCAGGCCTCCGCCTGCAGCACGTTCGACACGATGTTACGGTGCAGCAGCGTCGCCCCTTTCGCGACGCCTGTCGTGCCGCCCGTGTACTGCAGGAATGCGACGTCGTTCGGGCCCAGCTTCTGCGGCTTGAACGCCTGCCGTGCGCCTTCCGAGAGCGCGGCCTTGAATCGCGTGAAGGACGGGAGCTGCCACGCCGGCACCATCTTCTTGACGTTGCGCACGACGTAGTTGACGAGCCAGCCCTTGAGGCCCAGCAGGTCGCCCATCGACGCGACAACCACATGCTTGATGGCCGTATTGGCGACGACGGCCTGCAGCGTCGACGCGAAGTTTTCGAGGATGACGATGGCTTCGGCGCCGCTGTCCTTGAGCTGGTGCTCGAGCTCGCGCGGCGTGTAAAGCGGATTCACGTTGACGACCGTATAGCCCGCGCGCAGTACTGCGGCAATCGCGACGGGGTACTGCAGCACGTTCGGCATCATGATCGCGACGCGGGCGCCCCGCGCCAGCCCGCGCGACTGCAGCCACGCGCCGAACTGGCGCGACAGTGCATCCAGCTCGCCATACGTGATCGCCTTGCCCATGCAGACGAACGCCGTCCGGTCACGGTATTTGCTGAAACTCTCTTCGAGCAGGTCGGCGACGGAAGGATACGGAGACGCGTCAATTTCGGCTGGAACGCCGTTCGGGTACGATTTCAGCCAAATTTTGTCCATACTGCGCGTCTCCTCACATATTTTCGAATGGTCGTGCTAAAACGCATCGTAGCGGCTCGCTCGATTTGAGACAACAGGGTTAGACACCCCCTTCGAACTTCCGGAGGAACCGATCGGAGCATTGCTCCGATCTTCCATCAAATGCGCGCTACGTCGACCAAACAGTCGTAGAACGTGACCGAATTCCCCAGATCGGTGAGCGCCTGGCTCGTCACTTCGTTCGCGTTTCGGCCGTCCGGCGACAATTTCTTCCACCAGATCGACAAGCCGACCACGAGCCCGGCGCGGGCGCGATCGGTAATCCGGGCGCGCGCCTGCATCGAACCGCGATCGTTGAAGATGCGGACGAGATCGCCGTCCGAGATGCCTCGCACCGAGGCATCGGTCGGGTGGATATCGAGATGGGGCTGGCCTTCCGTGTTGCGCAGGCTATCGACGTTCACGAATGTGCTGTTCAGGAAATTCCGGGCCGGCGGCGAAATCATCGCGAGCGGATAACGCTCGGCGAGATCCGGCGCAGCCTCGGCCGACTCGAACGGCGGCAGGTAGTCCGGAACAGGATCCATCCCGAGCTCCGCCAGCCGCGCGCTGTAGAACTCGCATTTGCCGGACGGCGTCCGGAAGCCGCCATTTGCAAACGGCGCGTCGGGCAGCTTGAGCTTCACCCATCCCGCCTGCTTCAGCGTATCCCAGTCGCTGTCAAGTGACGGATCGTCCCAGCGCAGCGCTGCGCGCGCGACTTCTTCGTCGCTCTGATAGAGCGCGGGCTCCTCCAGCCCCATGCTGCGCGCGATTCCCCTGAAAATCTCCGTGTTCGGCCGCGCGTCGCCTACCGGCGGGATCGACGGAAGGTTGGCCATCACATAGGTGTGGCCGTAGGACTTGTGGACATCGAGGTGCTCGAGCTGCGTGGTTGCCGGCAACACAATGTCGGCGAAATCGACGGTATCTGTCTTGAAATGCTCGAGAACAACGGTGAACAGGTCGTCACGTGCGAACCCGGCAGCCACCTTCGACGAATCCGGTGCGACGGCGACAGGATTCGAGTTGTAGACGATCACCGCCTCGACTTTCGGCCCGAACGCCGCGTCGCCCGGATGCAGCAGCGCGTCGCCGATCGCGTTCATGTTGATGACGCGCGGCAGCTGCTGCGGCCAGCCCGGCATCAGGTCGGGACGCAGCAGCGCGGCCTGATTCACCGGCGCCCACTCGGACGACGACAGCAGCAATCCGCCTGCCCGATCCCGCCATGCGCCCGTCAGAGCGGGCAGGCTGGCGATCGCGCGCACCGCGTTGCCGCCGCCGCGCACGCGCTGCATCCCGTAGTTCAGCCGGATCGACGCCTTGCGAGTCGCGCCGTAACGGCGCGCAAGGTCGACGAGTACCGATGCGTCGATGCCGCAGATTTGCGCAACACGCTCGGGCGGATAGGACATCGCGCGCGTCTTCAACGCGTCGAATCCGACCGTATGGCGGTCGATATAGTCGTGATCGAGCAGGTTTTCGGTGATCAGCACATACATCATGCCGAGTGCGAACGCGCCGTCGGTACCGGGACGCAACGCGATGTGCTGATGGCACTTCTCCGCGGTCAGCGAGCGATACGGGTCGATCGCGACGAGATGCGCACCGCGCCGCTTTGCCTCCTGCGCCCGCGTCCAGAAATGGAGGCTGGACGCGATCGGATTCGCGCCCCAGATCAGGATCAGCTCGCTCTCCTCGAAGTATTCGAGGTGCATCCCGAGGCTTCCCCCATACGTGTAGCGCAACCCCGCTGCCCCCGCCGCGGCGCAAATCGCACGCTCGAGCCGGGACGCGCCGAGCTTGTGGAAGAAGCGTTGGGCGATGCCCTCGCCCTGTACGAGTCCCATCGTGCCGGCATAGCTGTACGGCACGATCGCCTCCGGTGCGCGCTTGGCGATTTCACCGAGGCGTTGGCCGATTTCGTCGAACGCCTCACTCCAGCTGATGGGCGCGAAGCGCCCCTCGCCTTTTGGGCCGATGCGCTTGAGCGGGACGGTCAGGCGTTCGGGATGATGAACCCGGTCAGCGTAGCGGCTGACTTTCGTGCACAACACGCCCTGAGTCGGCGGATGGTCAGGATCACCGGAAACCTTGACCGCCCTGCCATTCTCGACAGTCACGCGCATCGCGCACGTATCCGGACAGTCATGAGGGCATACAGCCCGGGCAACCTGTGTGAGGGCATTCATCGTTTTATACGCGGATATTGGGGGGATTTGAGGATTTTACGGTGGCAGTGCGATTTGAAGTGCCTATTTTGTGACGTGAGGTCGCTTTGCGCTTTCGCCGGCAAGGTGGAAAGGCTGCGGCCCGGGATTTGATGGTTGATGCGGCGGGAAGCGTCGTCTCGACGGAGCGGCGAAACGGTCACATGGGAGGGATTGAGCGTCGTTTCCGCTCGATTGCTGACGGAGGGATTCGAGTGATCGTTCGTATCGACGCAGTCTGACGTTC
>NZ_JBSAXD010000069.1:0-6288 GCF_053427715.1 Burkholderia sp. MR1-5-21 | reverse complement strand
CTCTCTGTACTTCCAGGCCGCTAGACATGAATTGAAAGTTGCCGCGATGTGTATCGTGGCAGGCTTTACACTCGAGTTTGAAGATGAACAGGATAACTCCCGACGACACCCCGAGTTCATCGCAATAGATCGATTCTCTCCAACAAAAATTGCTGTGGAGGTAAAGAGCAGGCACCGCAGAGGTATTCAAGGCTTCAACGGCGGACGCGACATTGGGCCGGGTGATCAAGTTGACATTCGAAAACCACTGCTGGAAGCTTATAAAAAGGACGTCGACCTGCCTTTTTATGTCTTCATTGATACAAACCTGCCGCCTGCTGAGGATGAGTCGATATGGAATAGATGGATGGCCGAAATACGAGATACCATGCTTGATCTCGATGCAGAGGGCTATGCCGATTCTTGCCCCGCCAATGCAATATTCTTCAGCAATGACCCATCGCACTATCTGGCAGAGCAGCAGATCGGCAACGATGCTGACCGGTTGTGGATCACTTACTACGCCGCAAAGACACCACGCGTTCCCCACCCCGAGCAAAATATCGTTTCCCGGCTGATGAGAGCGCACGAACAGCGACTGTGCCCACCAGCAGACCTGAACGAATTCGTGGTTCGTTGATTGGATGATTGAACGGCGAACGCCCGTTTCGAGGTGCGGAACCGACGTCCGAACGTCTCAGTGACCGACGTGTGAATGACGCTTCATGGCTGAACCCGGAAATTCGTCGCAGCCGGAAGATCCGTCGGCCCCTTGCCGCTCGGAACTGCCGCAGCCGACCCGTTCCCGCCGGTCGCCGTGTGAGCGGCTCAAGGGCAGGTAACGGAGTGCTCCAGTCATTCACGCCGCCTTTTCGCGGACAACGGTTCAGAATCGCGTGCCTGAAGCAACCGGGTATTTTCCACGATTGGAGATGGAGCCCGGGTTCCGGCGAACAATCTGGCTTGACGAATCTCGCGAGTTTTACGCGCATACTCGAGGCCGACGGACACCGCACGCGTTCTCCGTTACGTCATCGCAGCAGGCACCCTTCCCCGGAGACTGGAGATCTAAATGAATGACGACACCTTCAACCTCAGCGTACGCAAGTTTTTAAAAATGGTCGGCGTTAGTTCGCAGCGTGAAATAGAGCATGCAGTCGCCAAGGCGATTGCCAGCAGCGCGATTGCGGGCAATGAATCCTTTCCAGCGAAAGTTACGTTGGAAGTCCCGGGGCTCAAGCTGAAAGTGGATTTCGAAGACGAAATCAGGCTTGAGTAAGAGGACGAACGCCACGCGCAGAAAAAGCGTTTGCCCGGAGCAGATTCGCGGCCGCCGGCACGTTCTCGGCCGCTACTGCCCACGTGAGGGGCCGGCGTGGGACAGGCGAAAGGACGGTCTCGAGTCGGCAAGCTCCCGGTATGGCTGCTGGAAGATTGGGCAGACGAATCGCTCTACTGGCACGAGGCCGCTCTCCGGATGACGGACGCAAGCACGTTGTCGACGGCAGTCAGCTTCCTGTGTACGGGGCGACCGGCTGGGAGCGCATTCCCGTCGGAATCGTGGTAAAGCGCATGTACTGCCAGAAGTTGGATGCGCAGGTTCTTGGCAAATTGCCAACTTCAACCGTTTGCGAGCAGTTCGTAGCGCACTTGACGTCGCTGGATACGCTTCTTGCCGACCATCCATGGCTTGTTCGAGACGCGAAATCGATCGCCGACCGCGGCCCGGCTGCTGCGTGCGGCTTGTGCTATTTCCACTTTGAACCGATTGCCTCCAGCCCGGCTTTCTGCAGGTCTTCCGGTCCCATCACGACGCGAAACTCGCAGTCGGCATTGAACGTGAGAAACCACGGCTCTGCGAATGCGGGAATCTGCGACGGATCATCAAGGTTGATCACGAAGATTGCTCCGCGTCCTCCGCTTTGCTCGGTAAAATAGGCCGCTTCCGGTTTCGCTTCTTCGAGTATTTTCGCCATCACGGCCCCGATGGTGCCGTCGCGCACGAAAGCATTGAATGGCTCGTGGGGAATTCGTATGTTCAGAAGCATGCGCATGGACATTCTCCTAGCCTGAGGCGCGGAAAGAACTTTTCGAGTATAGGAGATCTCGGCTGTTCCTTTAGTGGCTTAGGCAACACTCCTCACGCATTGGTGCGCAACGGTGCCGAGCATCGGAAACCCGCAAATTGACGCGGGGGATTGACTGCGGCCGACGTCCGATCTCTGGTGCGGAGCCGACGCCCGATTGTCCGCACGATCTTGCGAGCGAGCGGCCGGAAGTGGCCGTCAGCACGCATTGCCGAAAGCCGCCCGAAAGCTGACATTGATCATTCCCACGTCCGCTTCGTGGAGCGTTCGTCGAACTGGTGCAATCGGCCATGAAGGGTCACTCGTCTGCACCATTTTTCGGACGCTCAAGCGGCGGCTCCGCTTTGTAAGCGGCCGATCAGGTCGCGGCGATGAGCCTCACTTATTGGCCGGAGCAGCCACGCCCAATAGGCCTCAGGCTCCCGAGGATGCGCAAAACGTCTTCACGAGTAATATGACCAAGATCTCAGCGCAATCAGCCACGGAAGGAGGCCTGTATGTCACTGAGCAAGACACCGTCGGTCAACGAAGGCCCGGGGCGCGTCGCGGCATTCGTGCTTTACATTGTCAGCACGCTTCTCACCGGCGTGGCGCACGCACAGACCCAGAGCCTGAGGGAGCAAATTGTTGGCACATGGTCGCCGGTCTCGCAATACGTCGATCAGGATGGGAAGCGCCTGGAGCCTTTCGGGAACGATCCGAAAGGCATCGTGATCTACCAGGCAGATGGGCACTTCGTGCTCTACCTACAGAAGGCCAGTTTGCCGAGATTTGCCTCAAACAACAGGCTAACCGGCACCGCCGAGGAGAACAAGGCAATTGTTCAGGGAAGCATGGCGTATTTCGGTCGCTACTCCATCGACGAGCGTTCGGCAGAGATGCGCATTCACTACGATGGCAGCACGTTTCCGAACTGGGACGGAGAGGATCAGGTCCGCTTGGTCGCAGTCTCTAACGATCAACTAAGAATCACGAGCCCAGCATCAGCGGTCGGCGGCGGATCGGTTCACCTCGTGCTTCGTCGTCTGAAATAGGGCGCTCGCCGCTCGTTCAACGCGAACGACTGCTCCCATGTTCTGACGATACGATCGTCGAAACTTGAAGTGAGACCGCTCTGGTCGGCGAGGGGCCAGCCAGCAAAGCCTGTCGATTGGCCGTTGTACGCTGGAAGCTGTCGCCGTAGTCGCGCGGGTTGAACGGCGGCAACGGGTCGTATGAGCCCGCTGCCTCTCGGCGCTGCTGCGTCCGGCTAAGTTCGGCCATCACCGGCCCTTAACCAGAGCGCTCGGACGGACACTCAAAGTCAGGTCCACTCAGATAGCGGCCCTTTAGGGGCCCCCTGTTCGTCAATCACTCACGTCGCGCTATTGGTCCCGATACTCATGGTGGCGTTAGGTCGGGCTGGGGCTAAACCAAAGGGCTACTTGGGATAGAAGCCCGAACCCACCAGACCTGGAACGCCATCGATCTTCACGACCTTCACGAAGGTCCATTTCTGCGATGGCTGGGTCTGCCCGGGTTTCGGGGCCATGTAGTCGACCCATCCCGATCCGCTGGTCTTAGCCGTCTGAATCATCGCGTCGTGAAACAACTTGCCATTGACATCCTTCTGACCGGTGACCTTTGTCCCCTCACGGGCTGGGATGCCAGTATTCAACAGGACATTCGACTCCAAGTCATATACGAATATATACGTGTCTCCGTGCAACCATTCGGAGCCTTTTACTCTGAAATCGGGAAAAGCTGCCTTACCTTTAGTATCAATCAACGCGGCGGCTTTGTTGACTAGCGCTTCGACCTGTCCCACCTCCTCGGACGGAGGAGGAGACGATTGAGCCAATGAGATTGACGCGGTGCCAGTCAAGCCAGCAAAAAGCAAGAGAACGAGCAAGAAAGCCTTCTTTTTCATGGCATTGTCTCCAGCGGTCGACACTGGGCCCGAGTGTACTCTTTCAGAGCTAGTGCTGCGAATCTTTGGCTAGCCCGATTGATAGTCGCGGAAGTCGCGGTTCCGCTGACGTGTCGGCTGCCGGACTCAGCTCTTAACCGACGGATGAGCGCTGCCCCCTAGCCACCGTGCGTGGAGCTAGGCTGGACGATGGGCAATATTGATTAGACGCGTACTTCCGCCTCCGTATGTTCTCTCACGCACACAAGGCAGGCGGGTTTCGAATTGGGCACGCGCAATGCGGACCGGAGAAGGGATACGACATCGCCCGGGAGAGTCCGCCCGAAACGATCGCCGTTTGACCTCGGAACCCGCCGTCGACCCAGCCCGAAGTGCAGCTACCTGATTGAGTGCGCGAGGAAATGACCGTTGTACCTTGGAAGCCGTCGTTGACCTTGCAATAGCCCGAACGGCCGAGATGGGTCGGGAGTGTGAGTTCGCAGATGCAGGAAGCTGCCGTTCAGCTGCACAGTGCCGCCACCGTCAGCAATGCGCCACATTGCTGACGTAAAACCCAGCCCGTCTCAATGACGGCAACGGCCGAATTGCGCGCGTAGCGTGTCCATCAGATTTCGGAGTGCTGCAGCCGTTCAAACGGAAGGTTTCCCCGCTCGCTGAGCGGCAGGTTGTGGCCGAGCGCCGCCGTTTGCCGTCCCGTGCAAACTCCAATGTTCGTTTTTTGAGATCGCGCCCGTCTCAGCTAGAGATAGCTCGACCCCGCCGTGATGCTGCGCGCATTCGTCGGCACTTTTGTGCTTCTACCCATCTTCGACGACTGAGATTGTGACGTCTTGATGAATTTCTTTAAGGTGTCGCGCATACCCGCCGTCGCTTCGCAACATCGCCGGCTCCTGCTGTTCTGTATTAGGATGCTTGGCTACATCAAGCACCGCCCGATACGCTGGCGTGTCGAGCGCGCCTCGAAAACGCCCGGGGCATAAGTGGGAGTTCGGTTTGAAGAAACGCGCCACCGTGATCTGTCGCAGGGGTAAGCGAATCCTCCTGGTCGCACGTAGTCAATCAAAGTGGGCTTTGCCGGGCGGGATCCTCAAACGTGGAGAACATCGCTCGGACGCTGCACTTCGGGAGCTCAAGGAAGAAACGCAACTGTCCGGGAGGTCAGCCAAGCACCTCTTCGACTTCCGTGGCAAGCAAAAGCACCATCACGTGTTCTCCTGCGAAATCTCGAATCGCGCCAAAGCTCGCCCGAGTAACGAAATATCGAGGTGTCGCTGGGTTCACCTGGACGACATCCCTCGCCTCATGACCAGCGGGCCGACGACCGATATCGTGAAGCTCATGTATCAGCTGCGCAGGAAGTAGCCCAGATATCTAGCCAGATGCCCGACGTCCTGCGAACCTCCCGCCAGCGGGTAGCCTTCCGGCGCCCGCCCGAACGACGGTTCTCGGCGAAGCAGTGCAAGACGGTGTACTAGATTTTCGAAATAATCACGCGCCTGGTGGGATCCCGGGCGCCGCCTTCCGCGATTGCCGCAGTAATGCGCTGTCGATTGAGCTGGAACGCGAGAAGGAGTTGCAACGCAGACAGATCCCTGGCGCCGAGACTCTCCTTGGCCACGCAAGCTGGCAGGGCGTAGGAGTAAAACCCCCAGCCGGGCCCGAACGCTGAGAAATGGATCTCGCCGTCTGCGATCGTCGGCTGCGAAAGCTATAGCGCCGCTTCCAATTCTGCTGAAGAGTCGTTCATCGCGGTGCTCCAAAAGAGGCATCGAGCTATTCCAGCTTCGCCAGGACTTCGCACCCGATGCGGCATACCAGGTGCGAGCACGCTCATCACTCTCACAAACTCTACGTGCCACGGCACGCAGAAATAGATACAACGCCCTATCGGATGCACGTCAACACACAGGGTGTCATACCTCGGACGTCCTCAGTCGATCAAGGAGGCGCCTGGTCAGGTAAGTCTGTGACGGAACTGCTCGGGCGTCGCGCCGTGCGCGTCGTCAGCCCGTTCGCTGCTGGTAGAAGGGAGAATCGTTGAACGGGTACCCTGATGAACTGCCGAGACAGGGTCGAGAATACTTGAGGCCTGATACAGACAAATCCAATCCTTGTGCTCCGGCTGCAGCGGATCGAGTTCGAGTAACCAGTTCGTGTTGCACATACGGCAACAGTAACGTTGCAGGAGCACGGGGCGACGGCCGAGCGGGCGCAGCCGAGTCTGCCCGTCGATTATCCGCAGCCCGTCGTGTGGCTGGACCGTGTCGCCCAGTTGCATTCTTTCGCAGGCTTCGCAGGGCATGGCTGGCAGAG
>NZ_JBSAXD010000068.1:0-6406 GCF_053427715.1 Burkholderia sp. MR1-5-21 | reverse complement strand
TTGAGTTTGGTGTTGTTCTGCCGGAGAAACGTTCGTGATTACTGCACCGTCATTTACCGCTCCGGCTCCGACGTCGCTCGCACCAGACCCTCTCGGCACACAGAGCGTCAACATGGCGCTCTATCGTTCGGTGTTCCCCGGCATCAACAATGTCGCACAGTACATTCGTGTCTACTCGGCGTTGAGCTGGATGGTCCTGAAAATCGACGAGGCTGCTGTTGCACGTGGTGCGACCCAAGAGGAGGCGCTCGAGATTTCGACGCGCGGCATGGAGAAGATGGAGCTCCTGCTGACGTGGTCCAACACCCTCAACGGTGTGGACGGGATGCCTGGGAGTCGACGGCTCTGGCCAACGGACCCGGCCCGGAAGGTTGAGCTGCGCTTTGACGTCTTGATGGGAGAAGAGCAGGACAAGGCCGTCAAGGCGGGCAAGGTGGATATTGACTTCTCGAACAGTGCGCGGTTCCTGAGTGCGCCGGAGTACCGGCCGAGTGCAGTGAATGGACTACGGTTTCTGGCGGTCACCGGCATTGCGGGGATGTGGGAGTTGACGAAGGGGGGCATGGACCTCGCCGCCGCATTCCAGGCGATGCTCGATAAGTCCCAGCATCCCCTCGCTGACTGGTTGGCGGACCCCACCGCAACGACTATCACGCAGGCCGAGGTCAAAGCCTTGTGGAACCCGGTGTTGAACGTCAGGGAGGCCACGGTGGACGAACGAGAGGCGTTCCTTGCGCATTACTTCCCTCTGCCTGACGCGTCGCCGTCCGTGCCGCGTTGGCGCCATAGGCACAAGGGGCTCACGCTGGCGCTGCGAGCCATCGAGACTGCGGAAAGCAACTTCGAGGCGTCCGAAGGCTTTGTCCCTGTAGACGCAATCCGCCACACGATGGGCAGCAGACTCGCGCCGAATGGATGGGAGCTTGCGGACGAGACGCTGGAGGACATTGCCGGGTACTGGACATCCCTCCAATATCGCCAGTACCTCAAGCTCGCGCTGGAAACGCTCTTTCGTGCCACCGAATTTGTGGTCCACAATGCCGTGCTCGGGAACAGCGCGCGAGAAGTGACTGCCATTTCGGCCGCAGTGGGCGCGTACGCTTCGGCCGGGTTGCCGACCGATGTCGAGCTGGCCGATGTGGCTTCGAGATTGCGCAGCAGTCTGCTCAGGGGGGAAGAGTCGCTCTATCGGAGCGGGATGCGTGTTCCTGCGCTCGACATGAAGACTCGAATGGCAGCGCTGTCGTCCGCCGGCTGGTCCATTCGGCTGGCTTCTTCAAAAGGAATCGACGCCGTCTATGCAGCGCTACAGGCAGCCAGCGCGCTCGCCTGTGAGGCTCTCGTCTACTGCGCCCTCGATGCGACGGTCTGGCGAGACCGTCAGGGGTTCCGGATGACCGTAGACGGGGACCGGCTGCCCTTGACCGAACTCGTGCAGCTCTTTGCTGACTTCTCGAACGCCTCACCGGCAGAGTTCGTGGCGCAGGTCGTGCGGGATTACGTGGTCAACCTCCATTTCCGGGTCGTCCGCGAGCGAACCGAGTGGGAGCGCAATCCCCGGGACCGGTACAGGTTCATCATGGGCGACCAGGGGCTTGAGCGGAACCTGAACACGGAGCGCGACCTGATAAACATTGACATCATGTCGGACCTGTTGCACCGGGCGCTCAACCTGATGGCGCGCTCCGGCTTGCTCGAGCAACGTGGGCCTCAAGGCAACGAGAATGAATTTCGGCTGACCGAGGCAGGGCGCCTCAGGGCGAGCCAGGCCCTCGAGATGGCGTAGCATCCTCGCACTGGTGTTTCTGAGCCGCACCCGAAACCGCTCCGGCGTCACCCAGCATCATCTCGAGAACAAGCGAGTGCGGCATCTTCCGCGCCAAGGGACCGGTATGGCGGCGATTTCTGCCATTGAAGCTCTGGCTGCTCGACCGGTTGAATTCGCCGTCGACAGCGGAAGTTGGGTGGCCGGTGCCAGAGTGCGACTGTCGACCAACTTCGAGCTTCCGGGTTCGGTCAGTTCCCGTCATTCGCGAGCGTCGGCTTCGGAGCGGCGAAGCTTTGAGTTATCCCGTTGCGCAAACTAAAGACGAGCTGGCGAGTTTGCCAGCAAGATTCGCATATGGCGCCGCTGACAGCCAACCAAGAGGATGGGCGGTGCCATCGGCAGTAATCTTGAGCATGGGCTTGTAGATCAACATCGTCAGCAACGCCTGCACCTCGGGCGCCCCGTGTCGCGCGGGTGCCGCGTGGCTCGCCAGCGCACGAAGAATCAGACCCAGTACATGTATGCTTTCCAGTGCTGAGGCTATAGTGCGCGTACTGCGGGTACTCGCCCGGCCCCCTGCTGATTCGATTGACTCAGTGATTATCGGCGTTCGCCATAATTGGCTGGATAAGGCAGCCGCCAACAAGGTACAGTCAACATGGCAACAACAGAACCGAGAAAGACGGTCGAGCTCCCTCGTCAACTCATCACCGAAAGCCTTGAGGCTCAGCCAGGCATACTGGGTGGCATCTACGCACTTGCCTTCCAGATAGCAAAAAGCGGCGGTGTCCCTCTTGCATTGAACACAGCCGACGAGCTGGAGCAGCAGCTACTCGCTGAGCTTGACCCCGCGGTGGCTGAGGCTCTCACCCAAGGTGAAGATGTGACGTACGACTCCGGTCAGGTGGTCACCTATATCAACAACTTTGAGCTCGCGCAGTTCAGCGGATTGGTCCTCTTCTCTGGCGCAGATGAAGAGCGCATCAAGCTGCTGAGGAGCATGACGCGTGGGACCGCGCTCGTCGTGCCACAGACCGAAGCGCAACTCGCCGCCCTCAAGAGCGAGTTCCCCTATGCGGCACTCGCAAAGATTCAGCCCGCCTCGAACACCCCGAAGTTGAGCGACGCGCAGGTCGAGAGCCTGCAGTGGTTCGAGAGCCGATACGACTGTCTCGCCGATGGTCACTTGAGCCCTTGGTCGGCGCTTGTAGAATTGGGCGCCGGAGAGCCGCAGGTCTGCCGCTATTGCGGCAAGACGTCTGCTGACGTGACGTTCTCGAACGTCTCGCACGCGTTCCCCGAGCAAATCGGTAACAAGAAGCTCGTTGACCTCCGAGAGTGCGACGTCTGCAACACGCACTTCGCTACGACGGCAGACGACCATTTCGCGAAGTGGACGCTGGCGAACCGCGCTGTCGGGCGCATCAAGGGCAAGAAGAAGGTGCCGAGCTACGAGTCGAACGGATTCCGCATTGACCACAAGCAGGGCGACCTGAATATCAGGGTTCGCGACGGAGACCCCCGAGTCAAGCTCGACCCGGAGGGTAAGCACTTGCAGATGGTCTTCCAGCGGCAGCCATACGTCCCGATGGGAGTCTTCAAGTGCTTCGTGAAGATGGCATTGGCCGTATTGCCTGAGCCGGAGGCGTCGGAGTGTCAGCATCTCAAGGGCTGGCTCCTGCAACCGACGCATAGCTACGAGAGCTTCCCATTCAAGCCGCTGATGGTGTACACGCAGTTAGTGCCTGGCCGTCTGCCGAACGACAAGGTGACGTACATCCTCCTTCGTCGCAAGGCCGGTGTCACTGGCTGCCCCTACCTGTTCTTCGTTGTGCAGTACTCCAACTACGTGCATCAAATTGCACTCCCCATGCCTGCGCAGGATATGACGGATGTCGAGGCAACGCTGCAACTGCGCTATTTTCCTCACCCGTGGGACACCCCCGAGCATAAGCAGGCGTATGGCGACACCACGCTCCAGCAGGAGGATCTCAGCTCGCCTGAGATAAAGCGCGGTGACGCATACCCGATGCGATTTGGCTTCGAAGAACTGCGGGAGATTCCAGTTCCGACCACGCTGCCCGCCGCTGCCACGGTTGAGAAGCCGCAGTCTTGACCTTGCGTGTGTGGTTACTGACGCGACCCTGGAGAAGCAGAAGGTAATCCGAATCAGCCGCTTCGTTGGCGCAGGCTCAACCAGGATGGCAGTCTGTCGGCGAGGTGAGCGCGGCGAGGGACCCGTGCCGGCCTCGGTGCTAATCGACAAGCTCAAGCAAATCAAGGAGCTGCAACGGGTGCTGGGAAAAAACGATGGAGGAGGAAATCCTGCGCGACGCCGTCGAATACCTGAGCGACACATTTTCGCAATGAGCGAGACGTCTCTCTGCGGCCAGATTATTTGGCCGTGTTACTTTTCGTTGTCACTCGTTTCGCAGTAGCCTTGGGGAGCCTCTTCTTCTGCCGACGAGCTTCCGCCACTCTCGTATCGACTTCAGCTACAAGTTCGCCAGGCGTGCAGCGTAGCGCTTTCGCCAGCGTGAATAGCATCGTGAGCGTGGGCTGATACCTGCCGAGTTCAAGCCCGCTTACGTAGACTCGTTGGATGTCGGCTTCGAAGGCCAGTTGCTCTTGGGTGAGTTCGGCGCGAAGGCGACGTTCACGCAACACTGCGCCAAAGACTGCTGCCAACTCCAATTTCTATCCCCAACCAAAATTGGAACACTCTCGGGTTGGCGCTATAATTTGTCTTCATAGCATGCTATGAGTTAGACGTCGTCTGTATCGCTGGAATGCTTTACGGACAATGTGTTCGAGTATTTTAGATTGTCGGGATGCCGAGCCCGCTCCTTGGGCAGGCAGTTCGTAACAGTGCAGTTGAGGTGATTTGTTGTATGTTTTTGGCGCTTGAGTTGAACCGTTTGCATCCAAGCAAGATCCCGTTTGGTGGCGTCCCAGGTGCAGGTGCGTGGTCGGTAATCGAGCAACTGATACCGAGGGATGTGCTGATTCTCAGGGTTTCGTCGGCACGATCGAGGGCTGTGCCGACAATAGTGATGATGGATCTCACTGCAACAGCGGCGTCGCTGGGCCAGTTTGCAGATGATGGTAGCGTCCTGCGTGGGGCAGCCATACTGAGCACGGGGCTGGCGCGGGAGATGGAGCAGTGGACGCTCGATCCGCTGAGCGAGATTCGAGTCGGGGCGACGGAATACTGCGGGCAGACTGAGCAACTAGTCATGGTGACGCAGTTCACTACCTCGAAGGGGCGCAAGTTCTCAGTGCCATACGCCTTGGCAACTCGCGCTACACGCGGAAGGCGGCTTTGGCGAGCAAAGACACCGACCAATTCCGAGTCCATCTGAATCGGAACTGATGCGAAGGTGCGTCGTCCGCTATCGAAGCTTGTAAACGAGTTGAACTTTGACGCTACCTTCGTCGCTGCGCAATCAGAGTGTTGAAGGTGTTGGGGCCACGGCTTATCGTCGGCAGCAATTCGAGCTTGCCGCGTAGCTGTATTTCCGCGTTCGAGCCTTTTCGGAAGCTGATTCGCGGCAAATTCGACGCTGGCGTGCTGGGCGCCACCATCCAAAACGCCTTAGAGCACTGACAAGCTTGAGGAACTTTTTATGAATATCAGCGCGGCGTTAAATACGAGTGCGCAGACGGCGAAATCGCCGCTGCTGTTCCTCGATTTCGACGGTGTGCTGCATCCGTACGGGACGCGTGTATTCGACGAAAATTACCGGTGGGCAAATAACCCGGAGCTTTTCTGCTGGTTGCCGATCCTGCACGAGATCCTCGCGCCGCATCCGACAGTGAAAATTGTGGTGAGCTCGGACTGGCGTGGGCTGTTTGACGATGAAAACCTTATACGCTTGCTCGGCCCGGTGGGTGACAGGTTCGACGGGGTAACGACAACGGGAGGTGGGCCTCGTTCGGCAGAAATTCTCGAGGAGGTGTCCCGTCGCAAATCGTCGACCTGGCTTGCGATCGACGATCATCCCAGCGTCGTGGATGCAAGCGCGCAGGAGCAGCGGTTTATTGCCTGTGCTCCGGATTCGGGATTGTCAGCTCCGACCGTACAAGCCACCCTGAGGGCAAGGCTCGCCGAATTTTCGGCGGCGAACAGCTTTGGGGTCCTATGAACCAGCTGCGGCGTTAGGCTGCTCCACCTTGAGCCTGCGGATGCAATTCAGATGTTTCTCCGCCAAGCGAACAAAATGAATTCCGATATCGCGGGTCTTTGGCGAGAAGACAAGAGCAATCATATGGCCTTCGCGCTTTTCCAGGGAGATTAGGGCGCCCGCAAATGCTTCCCCACTTGGCATTTGATCAATGACGTAGTAGAGCGCCTTGTCACTGATGCGATGCCATTGAAGGTACCCGTTGATTGTGATCAAGTCGATTCGACGGATGCCTTTCCCTGTCTCTACATAGACGCCATCGTTGAGAACTTCCAGAGTGTGCGTGTGTGGCCACGCTGGTCCAGCAGGGACAGTACCTTCCGGGGCGGTATGCGAGACGGGGAACGTACGCGAAATCGTCACCGCCGGCTCCAAGGGGAAAAGTATCTCAGTCGACCGCAGCAGCAACTCGTTTTGATAATCGGCGAACCTCTTGTACTTGGGGTGCACGCCG
>NZ_JBSAXD010000067.1:0-8600 GCF_053427715.1 Burkholderia sp. MR1-5-21 | reverse complement strand
CATGAATCAGGCGCTTGGCAACATCGTCGCGAACGTGATCGTGACGGGGGCAGGTGGGGCGGTGGGCGGTGATGCAGGAGCATTTTCTGGGTACAACGTTGACCGGTTCAACAGGCAGTTGCACGAGGACAGCAAGGCGAAGGAGCAAACGCTGGCGAAGAGGCTAGCGGAAGAGAGCGATGGGAAATATACGCAGGTTCAGATTGAGGATCAGATGCGGATCATGGGCGGGTTAATCGGTGGGGATCGTGAATTTGGAACACCTGCAACATTGGTCGGGGAGATGCCAACCGATCCAGGGGCGAAATGGCAGTATGCGGGGACCACCGACAACGGCAAGCCAATTTTGACGCAGATCACGGTGCAGCCGAATCCTGAACTGCAGCGCTATATTCTTGCGAATTCTGCTTCGGCGCAGAATGATGTGCCGCACATCGTTTATGACCAGACCGGAAAGAAAGGCTTCAGCGTTGATGTAACGGGGCCGTTCACGAAATTTGACCAGTCGGATGTGAACTATGTGAGGAACACGACGGCGGATACAGCGTCGATGATTTCGACGAATGCGGGGCGTGTTAGCGCGTCGGCTGGTGCGGCGGCGGCTCTACCGGGGCCGCATTCTCCTGAGGCTGCCGCATTGTCATTTGGTGCGACTGCAGTTGGTTTGGGCGCGAGCGCATTACAACAAGCGCTGAATCCAACTCCAAGGCCGTTTATCACGGATAGCTTAGTTGATGTTGGAAATTTCTTTGTCTCCGACCGCTATCCATTGCTCTCTCCTGTTCTGAACGAAATCGCAGAATATATAAAAGGCTCATCTTGGATTAATAAATTTAAAAAGGGGGATGGTGAGTGATGAAAGAGAAACTCATTTGCGATGGAAACTTCAGCCCCTTGGTTCGAGGTGTACTTTGTTTCGGTGGGATGGCTATCGGTTTTCTTGGGTTGAAATATGATCGTACGCTGATCGTGGCGCTCATCGGTCTTGCCATTGGTGCAATTGGTGGATATTCAAGCCGAGCGCACATGTTGGGTATAAAACCTTTCGACAGCTACTACAAGAAGGCACGCGATAGCTACAAGACGAAAGACGGCGAAGAAGACAGGTAAAGGAAATTGCATGGGGTGGTAGCTCTGCCGTTTGTCCCGTTCTCGCTTGCTGTCGTGCGCATCTGCAACGCGGCGATCGCCGGTTCAAAAATGAACCAGGCGCTCGGCAACATCATCGCGAACGTGATCGCGACGGGGGCCGGTGGAGCGGTGGGTGGTGATGCTGGAGGATTTTCGGGGTACAACGTTGACCGGTTCAACAGGCAGTTGCATCCGGAGGAAATGACGCTTGCGAAGCAACTGGCCGAGAAGAGCAAGGGCAAATACACGCAAGCGCAGATCGAAGAGCAGATGCGCATCATGGGTGTAAGCACGTTCGCAAATGGGCATGAGTCGGGTGCGCCCGATACGCTGGTTGGCCAGGCGCCGACAGATTCGGGCGCGAAGTGGATTTACGCGGGCTCGACGGCGGACGGCAAGCCGATCTTGACGCAGGTGACGGCGCTGGCGAATCTTTTTTCGAGCCGCATTGATAGTTATTGGGGTTGCGATTGGTGCTGTCAGTTTTATCTTGATTCGGTCGATTCTATTAATGTCGTTGGGTTTAGTCATCGCGGCTGTTGGTGGGTGCGCGAGTAAAGCACATCAGCTAGGAATTAAGCCGTTCGACAACAGTTATAAGAAAGCGCGTGACAGCTACAAGATGAAAGGCGACGAAGAAGGCACGTAATGGAAATTGCACTGGGTGGCAGCTTTGTCGCTTGTTCAGTTCTCGCCTCGCATCGAAAAAATGGGAATTGAATTTGATGTGGGGTTGAGAGCGATTTTTGCGTTGTATCGTGGATTCATTTCGATATCCGAAATCGGCATCGAACGAAAATGAAGCAGAGCAAATGCGAGAGACCAGAAAACTATCGCTTGTCGTCAATCCCGACGGCACGCTGACGCCATCGGATACCTTAATGGAATCCGTGATGCGTGTCGTCAGACGTAAACCTGCAAACTTGTTGCGATTGCCATTCTGGCTCGCCAGCGGTCGCGCTGCATTCAAGGCAAAAATCGCAGAGCACGCCGATTTTCGAGCGGAGTTGCTTCCCTACCGCGATCCGCCTGTCGACTACCTTGCCGACGAACGCAAAAGTGGCCGCAAGATTGTTCTTGCGACGGCCGCGCATCGGTCGATCGCCGAGCATGGACAGATTTCCTCTCTATAGTCCGGTGATTAATGAAGTGCTTGAGCTTTTGAAAAACTCAGCTGCAGCTAACCGGATTCAGGATTCGTTGAATAGGGGTGGTGGATGAAATTTATAGAAGATGGAAACTTAAAGGAGTGGGTGCGAATTGCTCTGGTAATTTTCGGGGTGGTATTGGTTATTTGTTCAGTTAAAATTGGGTTGAAAACAATTTCATCAATACTGGTATTTTTAACTGGAATTGTTGTTGCATCGGTTGGTGGCTACGCATCTCAGGTACATATGTTGAAGATAAATCCATTCGGCAACAGCTGCAAAAAGGCTCGCGACAGCTACAAGACGAAAGACGGCGAAGAAGACAGGTAGTGGAAATTACACAGGGTGGCGGCTCTGGCGCTTGTCCCGTTCTCGCTCCGGTTGTTGGCTTCAGTGTCAGTCAGGGTGGTGGTGTCAACGTCAGCTTCAGCCGCAGCGACAGCGTGCGCGGCAATTATGCCGGAGAGAACGAGCAGGCATGAAACAAAGAACCCAATGCTTGCAACTCATTCTCCTTTTACGCTCTGCTTCAACGCCAATGTTCTCGAATAAGCATCCAGAGTTCCGTCGTCCGGCGGTGGGGCCGCGTCGATCCACGTGGCCTTATCGATTCGCCGAATTGTTCTTCGGTACGCTTGCGAAAGCGACGATGGTTGTTGCCCTCTTGCTGTATATCGCTGTCGAACTTTTCAGTGCTGGAACGGGTGCGGGGACGAGCATCAGCAATCTTCCGACCACGCGTAGGGGATGGCGATATCTATTCCTTGTTTTGCTGCTGATTTTCATGCTCATCGTGGGATATATCTATTTATTCAGTCCTGCATGGCGTCATTTTCGTCTCTGAGATGATCGAATCGGGGGGTAAGTAGATGGATTCAGTCTGAATTTTCACCAAGATGAAAGAAAATTGATTAAAGAAAGTGCGGATCGATATGTGTAGCAGCAGCGAATCACAGTCGAACGGGAAATCGCTGTTTGGCGGTGCAGGCGGATCGTTAAGGGGGAAGTGAATCGCCTGGTGTGTGGAATTTGAATTCGAGCGCAATAGAAAAGATAGAATCGGGGATTAACTTAATAATGAAGATCAAGAAGCGGCTGGCGGCTTTGCCGATCACAGCCTTGGTTTCGCTCGGGCTGCAGGCGCAGCAGGCCCCTACGCCCGCCGACCAAGCCGCCGCCGCGAGGGCGAACGCGGAACAGGATCGGCAGGTGCAGCAACAACACGAGGTTCAGCAGCGCGACATGACGGTGCACGCACAATCGGTGCGTTCGGAAGTGCCAAACGCGGAAGCCTATCCATCGCTGCCTGTCGAGCAACCGTGCTTCAGGATCGATCGCTACACACTCGACGTGCCGGACTCGCTGCCCGCTGCCACCAAGTCACTTGGCGCGTCCGCACTACCGATGGACCGCTTCGCATTCGCCCGCGAATGGCTCGGCCACTACGCCGGGCAATGCGTCGGCAAGCAAGGCATCGACGTGCTGGTCAAAGGCCTGTCTCAAGTGATCCTGTCGCGCGGCTATGTCACGACGCGCGTGCTCGTACCCGAACAGGATCTGTCGAGTGGCGTGCTGAAACTCACCCTGATCCCCGGCGTGATCCGCCGCGTAAGCTTCTCCGACGAGAAACTGCGTGGCACATGGAAAACCGCGTTCCCGGCCGGCAACGGCGACCTCCTGAACCTGCGCGACCTCGAACAAGGCCTCGAGCAAATGAAACGCGTATCGAGCCAGGACGTGTCGATGCAGATCGTCCCGGCCGATATGCCAGGCGAAAGCGACGTCGTACTGGATGTGAAGCGCGCCAAACCATGGACCGTCGTCGCATCGATCGATAACTCCGGCACGCGCGCGACCGGCAGGCTGCAAGGCAACCTGTCGCTCGGCATTGACAACCCGCTCGGCCTGAATGACATCTTCAACATCGGCGTCAGCCAGGATCTCGAATTCGGCGACAAACGCCTCGGTTCGCACGGTTGGAACGGCTTCTATTCGGTCCCATGGGGTTATTGGACCGCGACGCTCTCGGCGTACACGAACACGTACTATCAGCAGATTGCCGGCGTAAACCAGACATTCGTCGCCAGCGGCAACTCGAAGACGGTCGATTTCAAAATGAACCGCGAGCTGTTGCGCAGCCAGAACGATGTATTCGGCGCGCAATTCCGGCTGTCGCGCCGCTTCGGCCAAAGCTTCATTGAAAACACCGAAATCCCGCAGCAGCGCCGCAACAACACGTTCGTCGAGATCGGTCTGACCGATCGGCACTACTTTGGCGGTGCGCAGTTCGATGGAACACTCGCATATCGCCAAGGCGTCGGCGCATTCGGCGCACGGGATGACGTGCTTGCAGCAGAGGGCGGCCCGACCTATCGATACAAGATGGCCGTGCTCGATGCGAACCTGTCGGTGCCGTTCGCCATCGCCAAACAACCATTCCGTTACGTCGGAACATTCCACAGCCAATACACCGGCAACACGTTGTACTACATCGACGACCTCACGATCGGCAGCCGCTACACGGTGCGAGGCTTCGACGGCGAGACGATGCTGGCGGCTGCGCGCGGTTTCTACTGGCGCAACGAGTTGCAGATGCCGATCGGGCAGACGGGGCAGGCGATTTATGCGGGGCTCGACTACGGCCGCGTATGGGGAGCACAGCCGGTCGCGCTTGTCGGCACGCAATTGGCGGGTGCGGTAATCGGCGTGAAGGGCGGTGTGGGCACACGATTCGGCAGCTATGCGTACGATCTGTTTGCCGGCACGCCGGTCTACAAGCCGTCGGGGTTCCAGACGGTGCGCGTGACATTCGGATTTCAGCTGACAGCGCAATTCTGACTCTTCGGCGTCTTTGACCCGGCCGACGAAAGAGCGTTGACGCGCTCATCGTGAAAGCGAGCGCCGAAAATGGCATGCCCGACCGAGACAGGGAAGATCGCGTGTTCGGTGGTCGGCGAATCCGGGCCGGGGTGTCGTGCAATTTCGTCTTCGTCCGATTTCATGTTCGGCACGGCTTTGGCATGCTGCTGCAATCTGTTTGATTCGCGATGAAACTTATCTGCGGAATGATGGGGTTGCAATCAAATCGTGGATCGTGTAACCCGACTAAGTATCTGAACGTCTTCACGTCCTAGAAGAACCGGTTGAGAGGGACGATTCGTCTGGTATCGAGATCAATTGATCGAATAAAAAATAGGACTGCGAATGCAAAATATCGAAATCCATAGGACGAAACTTAAGCTTACGAATCCGTCTGAAAGAACGGCGCAGTCACGTCCGATGTGTTGCGTACTTTTGATCAGTTTCGCGGGTGATATGTCTGCCCGGACACGAATCGGCGCACTTGCTCAACGAAATGACTAACGTCGACCGAACCCGCGCGCTCGTCTCGCTTGTCGTCCCGTTCCATAACGAGGAAGCGGTTGTCGATGCCTTCTTCCGCGAGGTCAAGACGGTGCTGCTCAGCATCCCGGACGCGGACTACGAGATCGTGTGCGTGAACGACGGCAGCACCGACGCCACGCTCGAAAGACTGCTTGCATTCTGCGAGGCGGATGCGCGCATTCGTGTTATCGATCTTTCGCGAAACTTCGGCAAGGAAGCGGCGCTGACCGCGGGTCTCGACGATGCCGCAGGCGATGCGGTGATTCCGTTCGATGCAGATCTGCAGGACCCGCCCGAAGTCATCCCCGTGTTGGTGGATCGCTGGCGATCCGGGTTCGATGTGGTGCTCGCGATGCGCGTTGATCGCCATGTGGATTCGTGGATCAAACGCGGCATGGCGGCGCTTTTCTATCGCGTGCACAACGCGATTTCCGATACATCGATCCCGGAAAACGCCGGCGATTTCCGGTTGATGACAAGGCAAGTGGTCGATACGCTGAAACAGCTCCCCGAAAACCGCCGTTTCATGAAGGGGCTCTTCGCGTGGGTCGGTTTCCGCGTCACGTCGGTCGACTACGTGAGGCGTCCTCGCGCGGCCGGTCACTCAAAGTTTTCGGGCTGGAAGCTGTGGAATTTCGCGCTGGAGGGATTGACGAGCTTCGGCACGCTGCCGCTGCGCGTATGGACCTATATCGGTGGCGTAACTGCAGTCTTCGCAATTTTCTATTCGACCTATCTGATGCTGCGCACGCTGATACATGGCGTCGGTGTCCCCGGCTATGCATCGCTCATCACGGCGGTGCTGTTTCTCGGTGGCGTCCAGTTGATCGGCATCGGGGTAATCGGCGAGTACGTCGGTCGCATCTATATGGAATCCAAGCGGCGTCCGGTCTATGTCGTGCGCAGAATCCATCGGAAGGGCTCCGCGTGACGCTCGCTTTCACGGCCGACACCATCCCCGCATTCAACAACCGTCACGCGTGAGCGGGTCAACGCAGACGACGCATCTCTGTACACAAACATCCGTCATGACGCAATCACTTACGCACGAGCCGCCGCGCGCCCTTGATGAGACACGCGAAGCCGGCAATACATTGCTCCTGATCGCGCTGCTTCCCGCACATGCGGTTGTCTGGACCATCGCAGCCTGGCTTTCGCGAGGCAATCTCGACATACAGGGCGACATGGTCGAGAACTATGCGTGGGGAATCGAATGGCAAGCAGGTTACGCCAAGCATCCGCCGTTTTTTGCGTGGATCACGGCAGCGTGGTTCAAAGTCTTTCCAAACACGGACCTCGCCTACTTCGCGCTGTCTTCGCTCAATGCGATGGTCGGCTTGCTCGGCATCGTCGCACTTGCCGGCCGATTCCTGCCACGTCCGCTTGCCGTCGTGGCAGGTCTCGCGATGGCCGTCTCGCCGCTCTACTCGAATCTTGCAGTCAAGTTCAATGCGAATGCGGTTCTGTTGTCGATCTGGCCGTGGACTGCCTATTGCTTCGTTCGGTTCATGCAGGCAGGGGGATGGCGATCCGCGCTGGCACTGGGCGCGCTTGCAGGCGCATCACTGCTCGCCAAGTATTTTTCTGTTGTCTTGCTGATGGCACTGTTCGTGGCGGCACTTGTGCGGCCAGTGTGGCGCATGCGTCTGTTCAGTTGGAATACCCTGCTTGCGGCAGTCGCGGGCGCGATCGTACTGGCGCCACATGTTGTCTGGCTCGTCGACAATGCGTTTCTGACGTTCGACTATGCGCAGGACCGAACCGGCGGCACGTTGCCCGCCGCGCTTGCCCGATTCGGGATCTACACGGCTGCGCAGCTTGGCTATCTTGCATTGAGTTTCCTGTTCGTGATCGTGCTGGTTCGTCGTGCACGCTGGCAGGCGGCGAAGGTGATGGCGACGAGCTGCGTCAGGCCGGGCTTGTGTCCGGACCTCTGGTGTCTGGCGTTCGGGCCGCTCATTACAACGGGCGTCGTCGCAGTATTGACGAAAACGCAGATGGCATCGGTATGGGGAATGGCAGCGTGGTTTGCAATCGTGCCGTTATGGCTGAAGGTGCTGCATGCTCAGCGATTCGAAATCGTGGCGGAGAGGGCGTGTCGGATTCTGGCGGGATACTGGCTGGTGGTTGTCGTCGTAACCGCCGCGGTCGGCTACGTCGCCGTGCTGCGACAATCTGACGACGCTGCTGAGCCGCGTGCGGAACTTGCCGACGCGGCTAACGCGATGTGGCGCGTTCGAACGGGGCAGGACATTCCGGTCATTGCGGGTTCCGTGCACGAAGCTCAATCGATCGTGTTCTACAGCAGCGGATACACGCGCTACTGGGACATGGTTGATCCTCGAATGACGCCGTGGCTGACGGTCGCTGACGCGCGCAAGCTCGGGGCAATGTTCGTCTGCCGCTTGGGCGATACGGCATGCCTTGACGCGTCGGCCGCACTGAGTGGTGTCGAGCCGACTATCGTCGAGGTTCGCAAGCAGGCTTGGGGCAGGGTGCTGGCGCCGAGGCGCTACGCGCTTTTCATGTCGGTTGCGCGACTATAGGAACCTGTCGCATTTTTGAGGGCGAGGCGGTCGAGCATATCGTTAGCCGCGCGCCTGCGTGAAGCACTCGCCGCGTACGACCTGTTCGCGGGTACACCTGTTTACAAGCCGTCCGGATTTCCGACGGTACGGGTGACAATCGGGTTTCAGGTGACGGCGCAGCTCTAGATTGACCTCGCCAATCACGGCCGGCCAAGGTAAAACGGGGCGCGATCACCACCACATACCGCCCGGGGCATCGCCCCCTTGGAAGGCCGATCCGCAACCGCGCACATCCCCGAAATCCGCCACGCGCCCCACCGATTCCTGCTCCGCCGCCCACCCCACCCGAAATATTTCTCCCAATTACCACCCGGCCCATTCATCTGACGAAAAAACCGCCCCGGTTCCC